>NZ_JBGGWA010000017.1:0-128507 GCF_041321145.1 Paraburkholderia sp. IW21
CGTGCGTTTCGTTGACAGATCCAGACCAAGGCCAAGTTGTGCCATCACCCACCCCTTAAATTCTCCTGCTCCCAGGATAGTCCACGCTCACGTCAATGCCAGGACTTTTGCAGACTTTCCTTAACGGCTACGGTCGACCGCCTTGCGACTTCGCATGCCGGCTGAGCGGTTCCATCGATCCGTCGGAATCGGCCGGTCGAATCCGCAGTCCGAAGTGGTCATTGTGCACGCTCCAATTCGGCGAACAGAGCACACGTCGGAATGACGGGACCGGTGTAAACACCGATCCCTAGCGTTTGCATGTCTTACGATGCATTCATACATACATCACAAGAGTGCGTACAACTCCTCGCTGGTAAAGCGGAAAACCATTAGCCCTATCAAAAATGCGTGATTAAGGTATAGGAACTGTGGGGAGCATTCCCCACAGGGTTAAGAAAGAACATCTGACGCTCAGGCTGCAAGCGCTTCGACGTCGATAACAGCGTCAGCTTCTGAGACCAGTTCAGGTGTTTGCGAGATAAAGAACTCCCGCTCGTACCCGCCCTGCCTCAGCACTTCACGCTTCATGCGCATGAACTGCACCTTGCGCTTCGGATCGAGCGGACCGTCGGCCTCATCGCTGAACAACGTCTGATACGGCTGTCCAGCGTTGCGTGCGAGGTACAGCGCGATGCCACGCGTCAGGCACTCGTTGATCCAGACCTTCTGGCCACCTGACATCACCGATACCGCTTTGGTGTTGTCGTTGTCGGCGTCGTGCACGAGGATTTCAAATCCCTCGCGCAGTTCGCCACTGGTCAGCTCCCGTTGGGTCTGAATCTCGACGGTAAAGCGCATGCCGTAACACGCAAGCAGGAGGTCGTTGACCGTCTGCGTGAGTGCCGGGCCCGCGTCGTCGATCGTCAGCGCGATGACCCCTTCGTTGCCGAGGCCTTTCGCGGTCAGCTTCCAGCGGGCAATTTCGTCGGAGATCCGGTCGGCGCGCGACTGCGTTGCGTCGAACCCGGACCACTCCTTCGCCATCGCATCGCGTTCAGCTTCACGTGTTGCCTGCGCGCGGATCAATGTTTCGATCCGCGCGTCGATCGCAACAGTCGCTTCGCGGTTCGTCGTTAACTGACGGTCAAGCTCCGCGATTGCGCCCGTAACATCAACGGCCGCGAGGCGCGCAGTTTCAGAATCAACCTCAAGCAGCAACGCATTCAGGCGGGTCGTTTCCGCCTCCCGGCGTACAAGACCCTCCTGTTGCTCTGTCTCGACTGTCGCCAGTTCCTTCCGGGCAACATCGAGACCGGTATCGGCCGCATCGAGCAACGGCTTCTTCGCCGCCAGCTCAGTCGCCTTCTGAAAGTCCAGGCGCGCCGCCGAGAGCGCGGTGTTGACAGTACGCAGTTCAGCCTGCTTCGCCGCGAGTTGCGCGACCTGAGGCGTCAGCAGCTCCGATTGCTCCCGTTGCTGCCGGAAGTTTTCGCGAAGCCTTGTCAACGAGATGACCTGCTCGGCCGCTTGCGACGAGGCGTTGCGCGCCTGTGCAAGCAGCGGACACGTGGTGTGCATCTCGTGTCCGGCGCAAGGAACCTCGCTGATCACCGCTGCCTGTTGCTGCAGCGTCTTGAGCAGAGCCGCCTGCGATGTTCCCTGCGACTGGAGCCCGCTAAGGCTTGTCGTCAGGGAGGTCAGCGATAGCCGCTTCGTTTCAAGTTCTGCGATAGCCGCCTGGAGTGGTTCGACCCGCGATTCCTCGCGGCCGATCCGCAACTGGGCATCATCACGCGCCGTAGCTGCACCGACGATCGCGTCGCGCTGCCGCAGCGTGGCCTCGTGTCCAGCGATGGTCTGCTGGATGGTCGTGCGACGCTGGTTCGCGCCCTGCATTGCAGCACTCTGCTCCCCGGCGACCGTCTTCAGCGAGCCAAATAGCTCGTTGCGTCGGGCCGCCAGTTCCCGCAAGCGCGTCTCGACAGCCGCGTTCTCTCCCTGTTTCGCAACAAGGGAAGCACGCTGCGTATTGAGGTTCGCCGCGGTCGAGTGCAACGTTTCCCGATCCTGGCGGGCCGCCGCAAGCGTCTGTCCATCAGCCACGATCGCGCGTTCGGTTTCTGCTATCCGTGCGCGCTTTCCAGACAGGGCAACGAGTTCCTGTTGCACGGCCGCCAGTGTTCGACCGAGCACTTTCGCCACGTCGCTGGCTTTCGCCGACAGCGCGCGAAGGTGGTCGATCTTCAGCAACTCCGCGAGCAGCCCCTTGATCTCGCTCGCGCCGTAGGACGCAAGTGGACGCCGGTTCTGCGCTGAGAACACGCTGGTAAAGAACGACTCCAGCGAACCACAGATCGCCTCAACACAGCGGTCGTAGGTTTCGCCCTTACCGTCCGAAACGGTGCCGTCAGGCAGCGTGAACGGCGTCCACGTGCCGTCGGACGCGAGCCAGGCAAGGTAGTACTCGGCCTTGCCGACCTTTCCCGGCTTGCGGAATGCGAAGGACGAGCGGTAACGGATGCCGTCGTGCTCCCATACGAGCTCTTTCAGGGCATGGGTACCGGAAATGTTGTCCCAGTACGAGAATGCGTCGACGGACAGCTTCGTCGCACGCGAAGGCATGATCCGGTACGGATGAAGGTTGTCCATAATCGTCGACTTGCCGGCGCCGTTCTCACCTGTCAACGCGATGAGACCCGTTGGCAGCGATTCGAGATCGAGCGTCAGGCTGTCGCGCTTCATTCCGTCACGAACACCGTAGAACCCTTCGAGCGTCAGTTTCAGAGGTCGCATGGCGCTCCCCCCGGAATGGGCGAATCGAAAAGGTAATCTGACGGCAACCAGGGCACGTCGTCATCGTTAGAGAACGAAGCCGACAGGACCGGATCCGGCCTTGCATCGACCGAAGCGGTCTCGGCTGGAGCCGGTTTGACGAGTGTCCCGTCGACGGCCTTCTGTACGTCATCGCAGACTTTCGCAAATTGCGCAGCCGCCTGCTTCAGGACGCTGTCCCAGTCGTCGCAGCCCGTCAGAACCTTGAGTTCCCGGCTGCCCCACTGGTTTGCGTACCCCGAGTTGAACGACCACAAGAGGTTTTGCATCTCGACATCGGGTACGACAACGAGTTCGGGCCGATCGGAATCGATTGAATTCGTCAGCACAAGGCAGCTATCGCGTTGAGCGAGTACGGCGCCACGTTCAGCGCCAAAAGGTTGATGGAAAATGCCTGCAGTAAATCGTGCGTGATTCACAAGATCCTGCTGAAGCAAACGGGCAGACGCGGTTGCGTTGCAATGCCGGACCCAGTTGGAGCCAGCGGGATACAGTCCAAACATGGTCACACTCCACAGAAAAACGGCGGAGTGCTCCCGGTAGGGATCGCTCCCCGCCAGGGTCTAAAAGAAAATGGATGCAGCTGACTGCTATCGATGCGTCGTTGACGCGGGTGAAACCTCGTTTCGATAGCCCGTGATGGCTATCGGAACACGGCTGTGTCCGCGTGGGAGCGCCGTACTGGCCACTCCCACGAAAAGGCGGCACTACGCCGCAAAAAGATCATCTGTCAGCCACGACAACGTCGTCGGTTCGGATGGTTGCGTCGCCTGCGGCGTACCGACCGCCAGCTTGCCCGCCGTTTCCTCCGACTCCGCCAGCGTCAGCGTTGCACCAACCAGACTGAGCGACGGCGCGATCGGTGCAGCATCGACGCCGGCAAGCACACGAGCCGCGATCGCTTCCGCGTCCCCGGTCTCAAGCAGTTGAAGACACTCTACGACCGGTGCGGGCTCGATATCCGTGAGCTCGCACCACCGGGTGACCTTGGCTTCAACCGTCGTTTCCAGGCTGATCCCCTGGGCACGGCTACGAACCACCGGTAACACACGGCCTTCAACTTTCAGACCTGCGGCGCCAGCGAACATCGCCGCGATTGCGTCGCGGTCGACCAACTGCCGGTGCTCCTCGTCGATCTGCCAGCGAACCCGGACGAACTTGTCGCCCGCGCTATCTGCGATCTCCTGGAGCTTCTTCATGTCGGGAGGACCCTCGAACTCGACACTGATCATTTGCCGGGAGGGCGTCGGGATCAGCAGCGAGTCGGCTTCTTCCGGATACACGCCCCACAGGAGGTAACCTTTATCGCCTTGCTCGCCGTAATGAAAGCGCCCGATTGATCCCGGGTAGGCAATCCGCTGGCCCCCACGCGTCCAGAACTGCTCCTTGTGGATATGCCCCAGCATGAAAGCGCTGCATTGCGCATCGAACAGCGCGCTGAGCGAGAACTCATGGTCGAAGCCCGCCATCGTTACGCCGTGTTCGGTCGTACAACCGTTCACGGTGCCGTGCGATACGCCAATTGTCGCGATTCCCGCCTCGCGAAGCTCTGCGTTCACCCGGCCCGCCGCCGCCAGATATGCGGCAAGCACTTCGCCCAGTTCCGTGCCCGCAGCGAGCGCGCCAACGCTCACTGCGAGTTGGCCCTTGTTGACCGTAGGAAGGCAGGTGAATACCGCTTCCGGCTTTACGCGGATGATCTCGCGCAGCGATTCGGGGGAGAAAACCGGTCCCTCGGACGCCCAGAATTTCCCATCGATCAACGCGACCTGCGACACACGGTCAGCAATGTGCACATGGTGCGCGCCACCCATCAGCGCGAAGTTATCGAGCGTGCCGGGCGGCTCGTGCGAGAACGTGCCTTGCAGCATCAGGACGGGCATCGCGACTGCCAGCCGGTGCACCTGGGTAGCCAGCGCGTGCAGTGCCGGCGAATGTGCATCAAGCCGGTGATCGGTTGAGTCCCCGGAGATCACCGCGACCTCAGCCCGGCGCCCGATCGCGTCGCCAACGGCGAACGCGAAGCAGCGGTCAGCCTCATCGAGGTTATCCGGCGCGTAATGCAGGTCAGAAAAATGTGCGACTTTCAATTTCGCCTCCTTGAATGCTAAAGGGCCACCCTTAGGCAGCCTCAATGCGTAGGCGTCAGAAAACGACGCGAGTAGAGAATGGAATGGAAGAACGTCAGATTTGCTGGAACGGCGCCGCTCAGAGCGGCTCAATTGTTGCGTTCTGGATCTCCGTTCCGGCTGGCGGTGCGCAAGGGTCCAGCAATGTCGCAAGACATGCCCGAACGTCGATCGATCCGTCGTCGGTGAGCAGCGGCAATGTTTCCACTGCGCTCAGGAGCGTTCCTGGGTCGTTGGCATGATGTTCTGCCGAGGCATAAAGCGCCTGCTGATCAAGCACGCGTATGTCGAGCGATATGCGAAAACAGTTTGTATCGGGCATGGATTAGTCCGTCGTTCAATAGATGGCCGCCGAAGCGGACGTTTTCGATGCGCGGGATGCGCGGTCGAAAGCACTTGAGCAAGCCAGCTTGCTGAAATGTTCTCGTCGAGGAAGAGAAACCAGCCCCGAAGGGCTGGCAAAGGGTGAAGGAAAGAATCAGATCAGCAACGACTGCTGCCGGGCGTCCGCGATCTCCTGTGCAAGCAATGCGGGAGCCGACAGTGCCTGCTCCAGCCGCCTGTTCATCGCGTCTACGTCCTGCGCGCGTTCGACCCAGCCACGCCCGTACCGGGCATGGGCAAACACCTTGAAATCGTGTTTGCGATCTTCAGCGCCGAGACCCAGCCGCTTGAGCAGATCCGACATCTGGTCCCGCTTCTCCTCGATCGACTCCGTGTCGGCGTTGCCGTCCTGACGCTCGCCAGTCCGATCCATCACGTGGGCGAGCAACGAGCCAGAAACCGATGGCTGGGCAGCTAGCGAAGCTTCAGACTCGGCATGCGATGCCGCCGGCTCCCCCTGAACCGGGATAGCGGACTCCGGATCGCCAGTTTCGGTGCTCCCGTCGACATGCAGCGGAAGAACGTTGCCACCAGCTTCGACGAGTGCGACCGCGCGGTTTGCGGCTTCCAGTGCCGGTTCGGTATCGTCGGCGCCGTCCAGCAGGGAGCCGATATCGATCTCCGCGTCCAGCACCGTGAGCATCTGCTTTGCCCGCAAGGGTTCGCCGTTATCTCCAATGCGCGTGATGTCGAATTCTCGTTTCGATATCCAGAAACGGGTGCCCGTCAGCCTGCCACGTGCGAGTACCACGGTCTGCATAGCCGAGTAGGCCTTCTGCAGCACGTAGATACTGTTCGTCGGCAGCTCGATCAGTCCGAGTCCCTTGATATCGGGGACTGCGAAGATAAAGCTCGCCGAGAGATTGCACTGGCGCGACTGATACTGTGGGCAGCGCTCAGGATCGCATATGCCGTCCGGAATCGCATCGTCGTGACGCACGATGATGTCCCGGCCGCCAAACGTGCGCGTGGCGCGCTGCGCCCGGGGATCACGCTCGACCTTCGCGTAGGTCTTGCAGTAGCGCTGGCCGTCCTTTCCGTACTCGGAAAAGAACTTGCGGCCAGTGGTACCCCACGCGGTCATCTGGTTGGGCAGGTTGCACATCCAGTCGTTGAACGCGAACAGCACCGGGAAGCGGTAGAGCTTCACCCCCTGCCCTCGATCCTCACCGTACAGGCGAAGGATTTCGGTGGCCACATCGGGGTTCGTGAAGTCGGATCGCCGACATGTGAAGTACGGGGAGTTTCGCGGGATCAGCGCATTCTTGAGACGGAACCGTGACTCGAGCACCTTCTCGATCGTCTCAAACGAGTCGCCGGCAGCGACCATCTCGTCGTATGTCGCAACCGCGTTGGGATTCGCGGTGGCAATCGCCTGCTTGAGCACCTTGATGCCGGGCCGGATCTTCCCGATCGTCGGCGGTCGCAGCGCTCTTTCTTCAACGATGCTCCGGGGAGGAGCGCCGGTCAAACTGAGAACAGCGTTCATGATGGTTTTCTCGCAAGAAAGAATATCGCCGACGTGCGCAACGCCCTGGCTGACTGCTCCAGATCCGTTGCAGCCGCTTCTCCGCGGACTTCGGCAATGTGGGAAAGAAAGACACGGCGCTCGGGGTCGCTATAAGTTGCGATCCGGGCTACCTCGCACCGCTGTTGCCAGACTGGCGAAGCGGTATCAGCAGAAGCGCGCTCCTCGTCGATCGTGTTGCGGATCGTTTCGGCAATTCGCGCATTGAGACGGTCAGGAAGCAGCAAGACACCTCCGGTGGTCAAGGGACGAAAAAAAAGCGCGCTCCCCGGTGAGAGGAACGCGCTTCGGATTCGGTGGTAGATGACCCGGGCGCCACAACCCTTCTGGGGTTGTGGCGCTCAGGGAGCCGTGAGGCTCATAGTCGGGAACGTTAGGTCGTTCCCGCGCAGCATGATCACGCTGCGCAACAGCCCATTTTCGGAAAATACATTCCGCCGCAGGATCACGGATCAGTCGACTACGATCGTGCTACCCAGATGGGCTCTGGAGAGAGAACACCCGGTATCCGGGTCCGAACGATGTCGCGGCGCAAATGCATGCGGCCGGCGACGAGTTTTATGACTGAAAGATGGGGAGCGCGGGCGAGGCGCTCATCAACAGAAGGTTTCCACACCAGCAGCCAGCTGGTCGGAGCATGCTCAGAGGCACGGCTTGTACAGAAGATGGACTCCGGGCTAGCCGGGTCAGAGTCGATGCGTCGGAGACGCGAGAAGTAGAGTCAGTATTGCCGAAAAACGCCCATGGAAAGTCCGGAAAGCTGATGAAATCAGCGCAGCTTTTGCCCGCATTCGTCAGACGGGACGCGAGCACAATGGCCAGTGAGAGAGACCACCCGAAAACCACATGGCCGCCGTTCTTGAACTTCCGTCAGACCCGGACCGTCCGGCAGACTCTGACGACGCACGCCCCGCACTCGCGCTCGCAGCTTCGAGCGCGGAGCCGGTGCCCCCAGCACCTCCCGCGTCCAGCGGGCTGAAGCCTATCGCGCGTCTGACAAGCGACTCGCGCGTCGCGCGCATCATTCCCGAGTCTGACGCTGTCACTGTGCTGCTATATAGCTCGCAGTTTGCGCGTGACTTCATCCGTTCCGACTACAACTTCTGCGCAGCGAAGATCGCCGTAGCACGCGGAGGCAAGGTCCGGGCACTGGAGACGGCACTCCGTGATGCTGCGAACTGGTTTCGCAAGACCAACGAGTGGATCTCGCGTCATGACGCGCGTGCCATTGAACTGCCTCACGAAACAATCCAGCTGACCATCACGCGGCCGCTTGCCGGCCTGCTGGTCCGTTGCCTCACACAGTTCGACCGGGTCTTCGTCGGAACGCTCGAAGCGCTCCTCGCCGAAAAGATCTCGTCGACCGATCGCGCGAACATTCTCACGAACGCAGAAAAGCGGATCAAACACATCGTCCAGGTGTGCATGCCGGATAACGATCAGTACGACTTCGACGGTGAGCGCCGAGGGCAGTAATCGGCCCCGTCACCACCCACCATCTTTCGCCCGGCTGGATTGACTTCCTGTCCGGATGAGTACGCTCGACTTCTCACTCTGGAGACGAACAATGGATATACGGCAAATTCAGGCGTTACACGCGCAATACTCGCCACACCCGGTGGTGATTGACATCGCTGGCCACGCGTCGGCCATGCCCGCGCTGCCGGCGCCCGAACGCCGCCCTGGCCCGCGCTTTGGACGCGCGTGGAATGTCACCGGGGTCGCAGCGAAACTCCGGAAGGCCGGCCGACCGGCACTGCTTTGTTTAGCGATCGCAGCGATCGCCGGCGGTGGGGGCATGAGCGCCGCAAAAATCTGGCGCGTCATGCACGATGGCGCCGCGGCACCAGTCTATCCGGTAGCGCACGTAGCAGCCGCACCCGCACAGGCACCGGTTATCAGCGAGTCAGCGATAAACGCTACACCGGCCCGTCCTCTGACAGCGTCCGACTTCGGACAACAGCCTGGGGGTACTTCCGCCCTCGCCAGCGTGGACCCGCGCTCGCTCGCAAACAGCGCACAAACGGCTGAGCCTAGGAGCGGACAGGCAGGCGACAACGCTACCAACAGCACGCTCGCACAGGCGGCGGCTTCGTCGATCCACGTACAGCGCCCTGCGCCGCCCACACAGCCCGTTGTTGTGCAGCCGGTCGCGCAAGCCGCTCCGGCGGCGACGTCGGCACCTGTCCGGCCAACGGCAACGGCTCAGGCGCAACAGGCAGTGACCCCAGCTCCAGCCCCGGCGCCCGCGAGCGCGCGCGCTGCGAGCGCCTCTGATGCACCGGCCGTCAGACCCGTATTGCGGCAGATCCGGCATCTGAACTCCCATCACGCTGCGGTCACTGCGAGCGAGCCGCCGGCGACACCGGCTGCGCCGACACAGTCCGCGCCCGCAAAAGCCCCGGCGGCAAAGAGCGGCGACGTTCAACTTTTCTGACAGACACCGATGAAAACTCAACCTCTTAGCGTCACTCTGCTTGCGGCCGGCGTGTCGATTCACGGCGACATGATTCTCGATCACGGCGTAAGCACGTTCGGGATCATCGACGGCAATCTCATTTCGAATGCCGGGCTACTGCATGTGGGCCAGGGCGGCATGGTCAAAGGTCAGGTCGAAGGCGAGCACGTTCGCATAGACGGCAACGTTGAGGGCGACGTGCACGCCCGCGGCATTCTTGAAATCAACGGCCGGGTAAAAGGCAACGTCTTCTACTGCGGCACGATCCGTCTCGGGCCGCGTGCTTCTCTCGAAGGGCAGATCAGGCGTAAGGCCAGCGAACTGGCCATTGAGAACGCCGCGAGCAACGTTCGGCAGATCTCGCGCACCTCGAACGCAGTCTGATTTTCGTCAACATAAGTGAAACGCGCCTGATCGCAGGGTCAGGGTGGCATGGTGAATACGAAAGTGGCCGGGCACGTCGACGACGTCCCGGCCACTTTCTTTTACCAGCAGGTTTACGGCCGACTGCGAGCCGGTCAGAGACTTTGATCCGCACGGTAGAAAAGCGCCTGATATCCCGGTAGATGGACCAGCCCGTTCTCGCGATCCACTTCGACGCCACGCGACTCCAGCCAGATGGCCAGCCATTCGAATACGCGTTCAAGTGCCTGATCTGCTGCCTTGATGGACGAATGGATCGCCTGGTGAGAAACAAGCGAAGCGTATGCTCGCGAGTTGGCGAGAAAGAAAACCGGCGAGTCGATGTGGGTACGCTGCCAGGTCATCGCGAACAACGATGCCATCTCACTCCCCTCGACGAACGGAATCACGTCCCGTTCGAAGTTACTGGTGTCAACCGGTGCTCGCACTGGCCCGGATACATCGTCAAGGCGGTGGCCAAGCGAATGGAGCGTGTCGACATTTGCCGATCGCCACGAATCCAGGATTCCGTCGCACGAGCTGAGCCACAGGCGCGACCGGATGCCATCGTTCAGCGTGTCATGGCAAGCAGCATTGGCCGCGAGCGAGAATCCGACGACGGCCAACGGTGGCCAGTCGTCCTTTCCAACCGCGTAGCTGTAAGTGTCCTCGCCCTCGCGATACCAGAAACATAGGTCATCTCGGGCAGCGCCTGCGAAACGGAACACACCAGCGGCTTCGCGGTGCGGCGGCATAGGTGGTTCAGACGGTACGGGATCGTGCGCTGGACTGTCGTTCACCAGCGACACCGCAGGCGCCGACACATAGCCAAACATTGCAAACAGCCGGTTCAGCATGAGTACTCCACAAGGTTATTGCACTTCCGATTCAATCACGAACCGCGACACGGGATTCTTCTTGATGGTCGCAATGGTGAGTCCGTCACGCGCGCGGGTCATGGCAACATAAAAGAGCCGCCGTTCTTCCGACTCGGGGCTCTTTTCGTCGGGCACTACACCCTCCTCGGCGCGCGTGATCCAGACGTGTTCCCACTCGAGCCCCTTTGAACTGTGCATCGTCGTGAGCACGAGTGCGCCGGCCGCGGGCTTGTTGTTGTCGCGCTTAAGGAATTCAATGCGTTCGGCAAACGAGCCGTTCAGCCGCGAGATCACGTCGTAGGTGCCGCGAATTGCGCGGATAGCCTGATCGCCTTTTGCGTGGGTCATCATCAGTTCCAGCACGCCTTCAAGTGCCAGCGAGTAAAACTGGCGTTCGCACAACGCCTGCCACTCGGCGAGGCGTTTCATGAAGCTGCGGTACGCAGTCGCCGTGTCCTCGCCAATACCCAGGGCGACGAGATCCTTCTTCAGGCGTTGCGTCAACTCCGGACCCATGTCGCGGTGCAGCGCGCCGAGGTCGCTCGAACTCATCCCGGTATAGCCAAGCACGGCGTCCAGACCGTTGCGTTTTTTGCCTTCGACGATCTGCAGCAGGTTGCACATCATTGCGCCCTGCGCCCGATTCAGGACCGAGCTACCCGAGGCGCGGTAATACGCAACGCCGTGCGACCGGCAGACCGACTCGATCGGATCAAGTATGCGGTTTGTACGCGCGAGAATTGCGCATGAGCGTCCCGCCGCCAACAGCGGCTGAAGCGTTTCGACGGCGGCCACCGCGTCAGCATACTCGTCGTCGGATCGCCGGGTGGATACGCTTCCGCCGGTCCCCCGTTCCGCGTGGAGCACCTTCGGGATACGATCGACGTTATTCCGTATGACCTTGTCGGCCGCCAACAGGATTTCGCTCCGGCAACGGTAGTTGCTCCCGAGCACGACCCGTTGTGCATCAAACGAAGCAGCGAAATCTTCCATTCCGCGAAAGCCTAGCGCAGCCCGGAATCCGTAGATGCTCTGGTCGTCGTCGCCAACTACCGTCACCTGTGTGCCTGCCTTCGCATGGAGTTCTACCCAGCGATACTGGAGCGGATCGGTATCCTGGAACTCGTCGACGAGCAGATCGGTAAGCCCGTACGGCTGAATCTCCCCGTTCTCCATACCCGCGACGGACAGGCGGAGCATGTCCTGGAAATCGATCTTGCCGTTTCGCGAGAGCGCTTCCTGGTAGGCGTCGTAAAGCTGCGCATCGGCGGTGCCAGCTTCCACCCGGCCAAAATTCGTCTTGATGCGCTCGATAACCGGCACGACTTCTTCTGGCTTCCACGCGAGGCCGAGCTCGGCTATCACCCGCCCGAGTAATCCCACGCGGTCTCCGTCCGACGCAATGTCACGCTTCCTTCCACCGGGCGGCGTCAACTGCCTGAACGCCAACGAGTGAAATGTGCCGGCGATGAGTCGGCGCCTGGCGTCCGACCCTGACAGCGCGAGAATCCGGTCGCGCAACTCGACGGCCGCGTCCTTGCTGAAGGTAACGGCGCCGACGATCGCCGATGGATCGGCGAGCAGCAGCGCGGCCTTCGCCGCAATGGTTTTGGTTTTGCCCGCACCGGGGCAGGCGATCGCAACGCAATGGCGGCGCAACTGCGCCACCTCACGCTGTTGCGGATTCAGCTCATCGAGCATGGCATCGACCCGGGATTACCGGCCCCGCACCGTGCTCATCAGACGCAGGTGGGTCATGTAGCCACGCACGCCGACCGGATGGAACTTGCGCAGGAAGCGCGACGTTTCCTCGTCGATGTCCGATTGGTCACGCACGCCATTCCAGACGAGGAAATCGAAGTTATCCATAACCTTGTCGAATTTGAGCATCAGCGACAGCAGGCGCATCGAAAACCGTGAATACGCCTCGACCTCGATGTCCAGCGAAGGCTTGGTGACGCTCGGCATGAAGACGATATCGCCCTGGGCGAGCATCTTCGATTCCGTCTTGTCGCGGAATCCTTTCGCCACCGTTAATTGCTCCTCGACGTAAGATTCCAGATCCCCGATCTGCTTTTCGAACCAGTCCGTGACGACAGCCTGATCCTCCGCCCCGAATGTCGAGCGCCCGAAGCGTTGCATATTGATACTCATGCGGTTCAGGTACGGCCACCATTGCTCGAACAGAGGTTTCAGACGGGTATGGTTCAGGCGCACCGCGGCAATAACCACCGCCGCACCCGAAAGCTGACGGCTCATCAGTTCGCGGCCGATCTCGCGACGGCGCTGCACGATCGCAGCGCGCTCGGCTGGCGACATATCGCGGAACAGCTTGCGTGTACGCGCGACCTGTTCACGCTTCTCGGCTGCCTCAGACTCGCTGATCATCCCTTCCTTCTGGAGGGTGGTCGCGGCGTCTTCCATCTGTTGAAGCTCACGCTCGATCTCGCCGTCGTCCGCACCGTCCGTCGTGGGGGGCAACGTTGAACCAGTCGCACCGGGGGCGACTGCCGTCGAGAGGCTGGGATCGGGAGCCGCTCCGTGAGCGCTGGTTCCCTCGGCGTCTGCGAGATTCGTCTCTTCGTTGATGGTGCTCATATATGTCCCTGTGGTGAGAGCTCGCGCACGCGCGCGGCATGCAACCTATTGTTGCGAGGTTCGCCTTTCCCATCGGCGCAAAACATGAATGATTTCGGCTGTCTTTCGCTTTTGCGCGCGCCGTGCTGATCGCGCTCGGTCGCGTACGCGCCGGGGCATCGCAGACAAGCCCGGCGAACGGGTTGAAATATCCGGTAGCAGGTGTGTTTGATTCGGTCTGCCGCCAATGAGGGCTTCCGGAGCGGCCGCGTCTGACGGCTTCGGCGGACGCGGCCGTCATTGCGGCGCATTGAGCGGGCCGGAGATCGAGGAGGTTCGCGGGATCGTGCGCGGGAAACAGCCGAAGTGGAATGCGGAGTGGTTCTGACCTGTCGCAACGGTCCCGGAAGTTGGCCTGTGGGCGACCGCACGTATGCCACAGGACTCTCGTATGCAGACTCTCACCACCCACCGAGAAGCGGAGGAGAATCGGCAAGTGGATTGCCGAATGCGGCAATCGGTAGTGTGGAACCCTGCACCCCACGCTGCGGACCGAGGCCTTCAACCGGTTGAAGGTCTTAACCCGGAAAGGTGGGCGTTTTACCGCAGCTTTCCGGGGTTCACCCTTCCCTATTGATAGGAAGACGAGGCCTTCCAGAGGAGCGCGCCCAGAACGGCTGCCATCACGACCCAGACCTGTGCGAACAACGGAACCGGCGCAACCAGCACAGCAAACGCCAAACCAAACACCATAAGGATGCCGTGCCCTGCCAGATGGAACGAAAGGGGGCTCGCAAACCCTGCAGCAGACGCCTTGATCTTGCGACGCACCGAGCCATCGACGAACGCTGCGGCGCAGAATACCAGCGTGCCCAGAATCCACAGCTTCATGACCGTCGCGCGATACACGGCCCGATAAACCTCGAGCCAGAAATTATGCACCCACGTGTGTGCGAAGTCGGACACGCCGCCGTCACCGATATCGCCACTCCCGGTCGCGTCGATCGTTGCACGCACAAGACCCGTCTGGACGAACCATCGCTTGAACCGCTCATTCGTGGCCGTTACCGCCTCCTCAGCGCGTTCCGCGCCGACGATCGCCGCGACCGAATCGGCCTCTTCCGGAGCAATCGAAAACAGCGACGGTTCTGGAATGGCTGGTATCAGGAACAGGGCAAGCAGCGGCACGAAAAAGAACCACCACTTTATGTGCGAGACGAAGCGACTACCCGCCATAGCGATGCACTCCCCACTCTACAAGAAACGTTGCGATACGACCCAGCATGTACAACGTAAATACAATCAGGCCGGTCAGCCCCAGATAGAAGTGCACCGGCCTGCGGTTGATGAACAGCGCTAGAGCATAGGCCATTGCCCCGGAACCACGCGAGAACTCTCGCGGAGGCGTTGCGTTCATCTCGTCCTGTGCCTGCGCGGTCGACATCGCGCGCCGCGCAAAGTCGTCGTCAACCCGCGAGAGCATCGCTATCAGAAAACGCGTGAGCGACATCGTAGTCCTCGAAATAGAGACGGAAGTTTTCACCGGTCAGCGCACGTGCGGCCAGCTGGAATGCCGCCGAGCGCTGCGTAATGCTTTCAGGGCAACGCTCATCGACCATGCCCGTTTCCAGTCCGTCGTGTCGTGCTTCGAAGAGCGGGATCGACTCGAGCATCGGTGGCCACACGTGATAGCGCTCGCCGTCGCGTGCTACGTAGCGTCGTGAGTAGAGCCGGTGCGCATGTTCGAACAGGCCCTGCATGAAAGCGACGTGCGGCTCGCCCGTCTTGCGCGTGCGCTTGTACGCGGCCAGCCCGTTGTCGAGCATCTCCTTGACCAGTGGCTCGCTCTCGCCCATGAACTTCTCCCCGATGAAATCGGCCACGCGCGCGCAGGCGAGTTCAAGCTCCGGCGCCAGCGTGAAGACCGGGATCAGGCGGGAGGACAGCTTGTAGTCGCGAATGATTTTTTTAAATACGGCAGACATGCGTAGGTTTTCAGCCTTGAAGGATTGGAATACGGCCCTGATACACGGCAGCGCCCGAAATCCGCATGAAGTACTGCAGGTTCGGCAGGCTGTGAATCAGGCGAGTAGGAATCAAAGGAACCTTTTCCATCTGAAGCGAGCGTGAAACGGAGCCGGTAAATTCGCCGACGTGCGCTTCGCTTCCCGTGCTGGTGCTTCCGGTCATCACGAGATTGCGGATCGCGGTTTCCCCGACCTTGTCGGAGAACCACTGCGCCGTGTCGGTGTCTTCCAAGCGTAAGATGATCTGGTTGTTCAGGTTGCCCAAAACCTGCAGCATTTTCGCGGCGTTTCCGAGCTTCGCCTCCAGGTCCGCGCGTGTCTGGAACGCGACGAATGCCTTGAAACCAGCACCGCGACCCTTGTTCAGAATCTGGATAACCTGTTCGTTAATTGCCTCGGCAACCTCGTCGATAATGAGGACGACGTCCGGGGGCACGTCGTAGAAGTTGTAGATAGAACCGCAAACGGCGGACACGTCAGCAAGAAGCATCGATGCGATCGCCTTCGCCACGATACTGTTCGACAACGAATCAAGGCCGATGTGAAGTACAGCCTTCTGGCGAATAACCTTCTCGATCGTCCAAACTTCGCGTTCGTCCGCAAAATCATCGACCTTAGGCGCGAGCATCAAGCCCGTTTCACCGGTCGCCAGCATCTGCAGCAAAGGCAGCGCTGACGCGATGATCCGCATGTAGTGCTCCTTGTCGTGCGTATGCGTCGCGACCAACCCATCCAGCGTCTCATGCCCCTTGTCGAGTGCTACGAACCGAGCGTTGTACAACGCCACCATGCCGTCGACGAGTGAGACGCCCGGTTTGTTGGCCATCTTGACCGTGTCCTGCGCGACGAGTGTCTCCCAGTCGAGAAGGCCGCTTTCCCGAAAAAAGCGTTTCAGGCTCTTTTCGAGCAGCGTGGTGATCCCCGATTGCGCATATTTCAGGATCGATCGGAGGTTCGGCTTGTCGCCGATGTAGAGTTCGCCTTTCACCGCACGGTCGATGAACAGGAACGCGAAATCGCGGAACGGACCCTCGTCCATCAATTGTGCGATACGGCTAGGGATTTCCGACGGCTGCGACCAGCTATCGAGCGGCTCGAGCCGTACGGACTCGGACGGCTTGGCCTGATTGAAGTATAGAAATTTCCGACCGGTGCGTTGGCACTCACGCTCGGCGCGCAGCTTCCAGTCCTTGTCGTTCTTCGGATCCACGTTGATCAACACGTCACCGAGATGGATCACCTGCGTCGAGATCACCTCATAGGTCCGGGTCTTTCCTGAACCCGTGGTGCCGCCGACAGCGGTATGACCGCCCATCGCCTTATAGTGGAACGGCACCAGTCCTTTCTTTGGCTCCATGCCGTGAATCCACGAGGAGCCTTGCGGCATTCGGTCCCGGATGCTGTCCTTGGGAGCGAAGATCGATTCGATCATCTCCTCGAACTTGCGGCCTGTTTCGGTCTTCCCAAGCCAGCGTGGCAGTCCGGGAATATCGGTCGTTGGCATGCGAATGATGTCATGCGCTATCTGGCAATGCTTCTGCGTCCACTCGTATCCGATACCCAGATACATCGAATTCACTTCCTTGCGCATCCGCTTCTGGATTTCCAGAAGTTTCGGGACATGCAGGGTCGTCAACCATTTCGTTGAGATTGCCATGCGGAATTTCAGCGCCTTCCATATCTGCAACGAGCGAACCGTCAGCACGAGCAGCCCGAATAGCGCAAACGCCCATCCGTACGGCATGCCCGACAATGGGATAAGGAAGATGGCGCACAGCCAGAAAGCGGCCGATCTGACCTCGTAGATCGGACGAAAATGATTGATGTAGCTGATCATGCGGGTTTGTCCATGATGAGTTGGCCAGCGCGTGGCCCGAGCGTTATTTCGCCCTGGTCATTGCCAACGAGCAGACTGCGTTTGCGCAGGTGTTCAACGAGTGTGTCGCTCGCTACTCCATAACTGCCAATCAGCCGCTTGGGAACGGCGAGTCCTTTGTCGTTCCATGAGACCTTTGCGGTGCCCGCCGCGACGTCTTCGCGCAGCGCCTTGAATAGCTCCCTGATCATGTTCGGCGTCCCCTTGAGAACCTCCTCAAAGAGCGCTGTCGGCTCTGGGCTGGCTGTGTTGTCTGCTGGGACTGGCGATGTGCGCATGGCGGCCGGATCGACCGCGGCCACGTGCTGTCCAGCCGCCGTGCTGTTGTCTGTCGCACAGCCGATTGCTTCAAGCAGGGTTCGCGGCTCTGATTGCGACAACGGGAGGGACATCTGCGCAGCGGGCGCGGCCGGCGGGTCGGACTGCAGGTCGCCAGGCCCTGCTCCGGGCTCCGTCGCCGATGCGGCGACCGATGCCGACGCAGCCTGTGCCGGAGGGGCTGCCTGGGCCGGTGAAGCCCCGGCAGGTGGCGCTGGCGGCGTAGACGCGGGCGCTACGGCCGATACCGTCGCTGCAGGCGGCGCCGCCGCGGCGGCCGGCTGCAATTGCGCGGCCACGTGAATGGCTGACGGCACGGAAAACTGCACCGGCTCGAAAACGGCGCGCTGTGCCTTGCGGTCGAACTCGACGGCCGTGTCCACCGCCTGCCGGATGACCTTGTGCAGCAGGGATTCGGCCTCAAGCGGCTTCGTGCTCGGGTTGATCGCGCCAAACAACTCCGACAGCACTTCGGCGTCAAGGCCAGTGAGGAGCTCCGAGCCGATCAGCATCTGGGCGAGCATGCCGGTGCGCATCCGCTCGATCGGCAACGGCGCGGAGCGACGTGCTACGCGATACGGGGCGCTGCCCAGCCACGGGCCAGCCGGGCCGTTGACCGACGGATTCCACGCCGCGCGATCGCTTTCGCGCTCGATCGTGAAATGCCGGTAGGGCTCGTCCAGACGCGAGCAGACCGCCGCGAGGAACACTGCGTAGTTATATTGCGGCTCGATCCGGCGACGCTTCTCGGAAGGCAGGTTGGTGCCGAACTTCTGGCCACCTGCGAGCCGCATCGCGTAAAACGCCGTCTCAACGGTGCAGCGGAACGCGCCACCCGGTTCGCGATAGATCTCGGGGTTCAGAGGCATCGACGAAAACCAGCCCGCGCAACGCTGGAGGATAGCCAGCCATTTTCGCTGGAACTCCGTCTTTGCCGCCTCGTTGGCGCACTGCTCGATCAGGTCGACGCGGCGCTGATGATCGGCAATCAGCGTCGCCGCTTCTATCGGGGAATGAAGCACGGTCATACGATCCCCGCCGTGGCCGCCTTGCTAACCTTGCCGATGATCGAGCCACTCGCATTCGCCCCGCCGCCGAACATCCCCGCCATTTTCGGAATCTCGAAGGACACGAGGAACACAAAGAGCGACAGGTCGAACACATAGGCGGCGGCTCCTGGCGTCGAAAGCCCTACCGTCACAGACGTCTGGATTGCATCGGTCAACGTATGTGTCACGAGCCGCACGAGAATTGCAGCCACAACCACATACATGCCCGCGCTGATCATGTAATCCAGCCACGTCTTGAAATAGCCGCGCGTGAAGCTTGAGAAGCCAAGGGCGAACGCGATCTGACCCATTACCGTTCCGACGGCGAACTGTAACTGGCCGAGGTTGATGAAGAAGACGAACACGATTGACGTGACCGACAATACAAGCCAGGCGAAGAACAACGGACCGACCGCCATCAGAACGGCAATATATTGCGTCCAGCTGGCGGTTTTGAGCGCGCCGATGAATGCGTCGAAGATCTGCCCCGCGGCGTTCCCCATGATGCTGAGTGCGCTGCTCATGTTCGCGCCGCCGATCGTATTTGCCATCCCAAGGAACCACTGATAGAAGCCCGGTGCCCAGGATGCAAAACCGACATAGAACGCCGCGAAGATACCCAGTATTCCGAGTTCTTCGAACACGACGACCCATGCCATCACCGGATCGCGGGTCGCGGCGTACCTCACTGCTGCGAGCACGATCGTGATCACCGCCAATCCGCTCGCGAACTTGTCTGCCTCGGGCTTGATCAATGCACTTACTGAAACCGCCGCATCGATGACCGCGGTGAACATGCCCGCAATCTTGGTGATCGCATTCTGGTTGCCCTTGCCAATTTCGCCGGGTTTGATGAGGTCCCCGACGTTCGCAGTGGCCGTTGCTGGCGGGGTCCCTGCCGGCAGCGGGACGCCATCCGGTGTCGTCTCCTGTGCGAACGCCGTCGACACAGTGGCAAGACCGAGCACCAACGGGATAAGCGCGGCAGCAATGAGAAGCCTGAGGCGACGAAGCATGATTTGCTGTTTCCCGTTGCTCAGAAGCCGTACGCGGCGCGTTCGGCAGTCTGCTGATCGACGAAGCTCTTCGCCGCGGCGGCTTTCGCCTTGTCGTCCTCGTTGGCAACGGACTGCTGTTGAGCATCGCGCTGCTGTTTGGCAGCGGTCATCTGAAGCAGATCGCTCATCTGGCTCGAGACCATGTCAAGGTAGTGAGTGGTCAGTTCGGCGGTCGCCTGTGCAGTTGGCGTAAGGGACAGTTGCGACTGCAGATCCTGGCGACGCTTGCCGAGATCTTCCGCATGCTTCATCACGTTGTTGCCCATCTGAAACAGCGCCGTCGCCTGTTTGTCCCTCTGGTTATAGAGGGTCCCCATATCGGCAAACCACTGCGCGTTCGACTTGCCGGAACGCGAAATAAGCGTCTGTACGTGGGTAATCCACTGGCTGCCGTCCTGGAGGTCGCCATACATATCGGTGAGCGTGCCAGTGAGCTGCTTGTATTTGTCGATGTCACCGGTAATCTGGGTGTACTGCGCTTTCATCGCCGTCGGGTCGAGATTCGTCGCCTGCAGCAACTGGTTAGCCATCATCTGGTACTGGTAGGCGATATTGCTGTCCTGGTAGATCTCTGTCTTCACAGCCTTCATCGCGGTGATCATGTTCTGCGCGAGGTTTGAGGGGTCAATGACGACCCACTGAGCAAATGCTCCTAGCGCTGCGCCGAACGTCAGGCCCACCGCTACTGCGAGCCGAATGAGTGTCTTCTTCATCGTTGTTCACCTCGAGGGGATTGACCGCGTGACGCGGATAGTGATTTCTCTCGTGAGGGCGCCAGCGGATTGGTGGCCGCTGCCTCCGCTGCGCACGGCTGCGCGGACGGACTGCCAACAAGGGTGCGGGCCGTCGCAAACCGGAAAATGCTGCGATTCATCGTCTGCTCCGCTATCAGTCGAGGGTCATCATTTCGCGCAGATACGCTTCGCGCCAGCCAGGTGCACCTGACGTGTAGTGCTTGTCGAGCACGGCTTGCGCGCGACCGTCCGAGCGCAGCACGGCCAGCGTTTCCTTGGGGAAGCTCGCCTGCAACATCCGGGTCTGGTCAGGCGTGACCCACAGGTAGTCGCGGTTAGGGACCGCGTCAGAGATCATGGTGATCTGATCGGGCGTCAGGCCGAACTTGTCCTGATAGAGGTGCAGGTTGTTTTTCGCATCCGGGTTGGGCAGGTAGATGATGTTCGGGATGTTTTCCTTGAGCACTTCGAAGTCCGCGATGCGCGCGACCTGGACAAGCGATTGTGTAGCCATCATCAATGTGGCGTTCAGCTTGCGGATGGTCACAGCCCAGATCTCCAGGCGCTTGTAGAAGCGCTCGTTCTGGAAGAAGAACCCGGCCTCCTCTACCTCAATAACCGTGTAGCGCTTGCCGTCCAGCCATTGCGCAATCCGATAGAACGCGTAGTCCATGAACAGTGCCGCCGCGACCGGGAAATTCTGGAACAGATCACCCATTTCGATCGAAATGTCGTCCGACAGCGCAAAGGCGTCTTCGGCGTGATCGAAGAAGCGCCCGTTCTTTTCCCCCTGCGTCCACACGGCGAGCCGCTCGCGCAACTCGTCGGGCAGGAATGTGTTCAGGTACGACAGGGTCCAGAGTTCAGGACCGTATCCGTCGCCGAGCGTCTCCACTGCCTGGAAGATCGTCCGCTCCTGAGTCTTGGTACACCGGAACTGGTCGTCCTCGATGGCCATCTGCACCCACTCTGCAACGTATGGATAGTGCTTCTTGTCGTGCAGCAGGGACAGCGGATTGACTGACGTCGCTGCTTCAAACCGGCCCGTCGCGTCGATGAAACGGCCACCTGCGAGCACCGTCGGAATCCGGGTCGACCGATCCTTGTCGAACCGGACGCGGCGCGCGCCGTGCCGCCCCGTCTGCGACATCAGGAAATTCAGCATGATCGATTTACCCATGCCGATCGGCCCGAGGACGAGCAGGTGCGATGCACCTCCGGGTCGGTGCAGGTTGACGCGTTGAAGCGTCTTGTGGCGCGTCGGCAGCATGGTGAGCGGGCCGGTCGTCTGGCCCGACTGCTGCGTGAGCCACTCATTCACCGTGCCACCCTCGGAGACGCTACGTACGGGCGCGATGTCGGACGCCGCGGCTGTCTCGACAAACTGCAGGCGACGCTGCTGGTCCCAGCGCCCAGGCAGTGTCGACGACCAGGCGGCGAACAGATTGTCGCGCTCAACAATCACCCCGAAGCCGGCGTTACCGATTTTTCCGACGACGGCGCTAGTAGCGTCCTCGCATTCCTTGAAGGTGTCGCCATAGACGATCACAGACACGTTCGCGAATCCGTACTGCTGGCCGTCGGCGACCAGCTTCTCAAGCGCGTCTTCCGCCTCGTCAGCCAGCCGCTCGCGACCCTTGTCGTTCTTCTGTTCTTCCTTCGAGAAATACGCCTTGAGGATCGCCCATGGATTGAAGGCAGCGAGCTTGTAGAATTTCCGGATCTTTTCGATATAGCCGGTTGCCTTCGCCGTATCGAGGAAACGGAACATCACGCATACGTCGAGCTCAGCATCGACTTCGGCGAGAACATCGAGCGCCGCCTCCTGAAAACCCAACCATTCCTTGACGGCAACAATCCTGGCGTAGCGCTTGCCGTAGGCGGAGTCGAACATCAGTGTGTCCGCACCAACCGTGATCTCGCTCTCGGTCAGGTGTGAGTCGAGCATCGTCACCGGATACCGGACACGGCGCGGCGGAACGGAAGGATTGGCGCTCTGGTGCAGGAAGGCGAGCGAGTCCTGTAGCAGCAGGCGCGTCATCCTCAGGCGGGTAACGCTGCCCTTGAAGGAATCGAGCACCAACTCAAACCGCTTGATGTCGGTGGTCAGCCGTTCGATATCAAATACAAACGCGCTGCGGGCGAGGATCGAATCCTTCGCCGCCTCGATCATCGCCGAAAACATCGACTTGCCGCCCACCGTCATGTGATAGGCAATCTTGTCGAAAATCTTGTTGACGCCCGTTTCGGGTGTATAGGCAAGCGCAAGCGAGTGCGTGTTGCGGAAATACTTCCCGCTGCCCACGTGCTTGCGGTTTATCGAGTCGATTCGCTCGTCGATGTCTGCGGCGAATTCTCCCTCGATTTCACCCTTTACACGACGGTGTGCCACCCGCCACCATGCAGTAACGCGGTGATCGAAGCTCTTGCACGCGCGATCCAGGTTGTCACGCGCCGCCGAAATGTCCGCCGTATTCGGGCTGTCGGCATCGATCCCGCCGAACGTAAAGTTGGTCAGCAGCGACCCGTCCTTGTTCAGGACAAGTTCAGGCGTGACCATCGTTGCCCAGGGCGCGATCTCCTGGATCGAGCGGGCCAGAAGCTTCTTCTTCAGCATTGAAGATCCTGATCGAAACCGTAGGGGCGCTTGAAACGCGCCGAGAACTTCGTGGTCGGCATCGGCTGGTACACGTCCGCGTAGCGGTTGTAGACCGTCATCACCTGCTTCCACCATGGGTCTTTCGAGCTTTTCCACCGCAGCAGCCAGTGCACGGCAATGCCAACCGCGAGGAAGGTCGGCGTCATGCTCGAATAGCAGAGCAACACCGTCATCGTGCCGTTGGCAATAGCGAGGCCGCGGTCTGCCCCACCCATCTGGCGTGGCAGCGAAAGACCTCGACTGACCTTGGTCGGCTTACGCACAGGCGAACGTGATGCCGAGATGGTTCTTGACGATGTTCACCGCGCAAGCCGCCAGACCCAGGCCGACGAAAACGGACGAGATAATCTTCCCGATCGTGCTTTCCGAGTTCGCGATTGCAACTGCGCCGACGATGATGAGGACGATGCCAATGCCGTACAGCCAAGGCCCGCTGATGTAGGCCTGAATCAGGCAGATCACGTCGGTGGCCGGCCCAAGGTCCGTCATGCTCACAGCCGAGGCAAAAGGGGCGAAGAAGGCAAGCGCGCCAGCGACGAGCGTGGAGCGGATCTCCCGGCGGCTGAGAAAGCGCTGAAACGCGCGAGTAGCGAGTACGCGCAGTCGGGTGCGGGTTGAGGCGAAGTACTTCATTGAAAAACTCCAATCAGTTAGAAAACACGATTGAGGACATAGTCCCCATCCTTGAAACCCTTGATCTCAACGATCTCGGAGACGTGGCGCATCTCGCCCGTGCGGCGTAGATGGATGACATAGTTGAAGCAGTCCGCGATCGATTTGCGCATGTCAGCAACGTCCCACCGGCTGCCTGGCGGGATGCCGAGCATCGCAAGGCTTTCCAGACGGCTTAGACCGCCGCGCGCGTTGTTCGAGTGGATTGAACCGAGGCCGCCGTCGTGCCCGGTGCTCAGCGCCTGGATGAAGTCGAATGCCTCGCCCCCGCGAACCTCACCGACGACAATCCGGTCGGGCCGGAACCGTAGACACAGCGCGACTAACGCCTGTGTCGTGACGCCCTTCTCGGGGTTTGAAAGGAAACGCACGAGGTTGGGCACGCGCAACTTCAGCTCCATCGTGTCTTCGATGGTGATGACACGCTGATCCGCAGGAATCTGCGTGGCCAGCGCGTTAAGGAACGTGGTCTTGCCGGTCGACGTGCCACCAGCGACAAGAATGTTTTTGCGCTGAAGGATCAGCTCGCTCACCGCGGCCATCAGCGCTTCGTTTTCGATGCCCGGAAAGAAGCGATTCTCGTCAGTGCGGTCGTGGAGCGCATGAACCCGCGAGAACGCGCCCATCGCGACGTAGTCGGTGAGCGATAGCTGCTTGTCGTGGTGCTTCCGGATCGAAAGCGCATGACCGTCGATCGCCGTCGGTCGCATCACGGCTGCGATACGCAAACCCTTGTGACCGGCGTTGATGATCCCCTGTGACGTTCCGGCGCGCGCCGATTTCTCGACGGACGCCGCAAGAGACAGAACCGCTCCATTGAGGGTCGCCTGATTCAGTCGCAGATCGAGCCGATGCATCTGCCCACGCCGCTCGACGAACACATTGTCGAAATTGTTGATCATGATTTCGGCAACGTCAGACGCCTCGAAGTGCTCACGTAGCGGGCGGAGCGACTCAAAGAACATCTGGACCGCACTCTCTTCGAGCGGGTTGAGCCTGAGCAGGGGATTTTCGGCGGATTCAGTCATGCTGCTATTGTTCAGGCTGGCAAAGCCCGAAGCAGACCGAAAGAGCGACCAAATAAGGGAGCTTTTGCCAACAGCGGGGCACAGCGGCGCGCGAACATCAATCTCCCGGTTCAACGTCGTCGAATCCGCGCCCGATCGCAGTTCGTTGATCGTCGGCATAGTCCCGGGCCGTCAACCGGTTGACGGGCTTAGCCCGGTAAGCTCACGAAAATCGTATAGCTTTTGCCCATTTTCGATAATCCGCTTACTGTCATGAATCACCCTGAAGCTGCCGTGGAGGCGCCAAAGTGCGCGTAGGCAAACCCGTCAAGGCATTGCCGCAACCGTTGTGCAACTACTGCGGTGGGCGCGCCGCGCTCGCCCGTTGCGGTGATGACACTTATCCCTATCGCGATGACCATGGGCCCGTGTGGATCTGCACCGCTTGTCAGGCCTGGATCGGTATCCATGCGCGCAGCACGCGTAACGTGCCGCTTGGCCGACTGGCGGATGCTTCGTTGCGGGATGCGAAGAGCCGACTGCACGATGCGCTCGAGCCGCTCGTCGCGGGCAAAGTACGCCGTGACCGTGTGAACGCGTTCGAAGCCCGAGCGAAAGCGATCCGCTGGGTCGCAGCCGAGTCAGGCTTTGATCCGGTGCCGGCGTCCATCCACGCGCTCACTCTTGACCAATGCGAACAGGCGCTACGCTATGTCGAGGCGTTCAAGGCCGCGCGCCGTTCGACGTCGGACGACGATCAGACTTAACCACTTTCAACGATGGCAAAAACAATTCCGTTCAACCGAAACCCGCAGGCGGCCCGCGCACGCCGCGCGAAGACCCTGTTGCTGCCGATGCCCCGCGCATCGGCCGACGAGCTTTCGCTGCAGGTTCATATCGCGCTGGACGCGCTCAGGCGCGGCTGCGGCAACGTACAGGCTGCGCAAACGATGACCCAGGCAATGATTCTCACCGGTCTGCTGGCCGAGGCTGGATATGGCGC
This sequence comes from Paraburkholderia sp. IW21, assembly GCF_041321145.1. Classification (NCBI taxonomy): domain Bacteria; kingdom Pseudomonadati; phylum Pseudomonadota; class Betaproteobacteria; order Burkholderiales; family Burkholderiaceae; genus Paraburkholderia; species Paraburkholderia sp. IW21. Next base: position 25,574 of record NZ_JBGGWA010000017.1, read on the forward strand.
GGCGACTTTCGATCAGATGCAGAGCGCGGAAAGCGTCATTTCGGCGGCATTTGATCGCGGCCGTGACACCGGTGTCTGGATCCTCGACGAGGATGGATTCGCGCAGTTTGCGACCATCGCAACCACTTACGATTACCAGTTGCAGCGCGCGCCGTTATCGGTAATCGCTGATGCCAGCGACCGACTTGACCGCTTCCGGGCAGGCGAGTCCTTCGAACAGGTCGCACGCAAGCGCGCCTGAGTGCCCGTTTTGCAATTCAGTGTTGTTCGGGCGATGCATGCAGCTTTCCGGATTCGGGTTTATACTTAATTCCGTCTCCTCCATGTCTCCTCCGATATGGATTCAGCCCGCCCTCGAGGCGGGCTTTTTTCTGCCTCTCGTTATAATCCGGCAACCTAAACCGGTATTTGAGAATGAAAGGGAAAATAGCTGACGGCGAGGCGCGCGACCGCCTCATCATCTGGATCCGCCGCCGCATGGCAGAGTTCGGTATCACATTCGAAGCGCTGGGCGCGTCGATAGAAGAAGATCTCGCACACCCGCCGATTTATCGCGACGCGCGAGGCAACGACTGGAACGGGGTCGGTCCGATGCCCGACTGGCTGGCGGCCGCCAAACACGCCGGCGTTGACCCGGACTTCTTCCGCATCGAGGAGAAGCCAAAGGAAGCGCCCCAGCGCACACGGAACGTGGTCTACACCCAGGCGGACCTCTTCGAATAACCGCGCGCCCATAAAAAAACCCGGCTGCATCGAGCCGGGTTTGGGTAAGGGAAACGGGCAACAACAACATGCCCACTCAACAGATCACTTCCATCATCTCGCCAAACGGTGCCTGCTTGGCGCGCCGCAGTGGTGTAGTCGACGCCCAGAGGACGGGAAACCCGGGTGCCTCATCCGGGAACCGCCCGTCCATATCCGTCAGATAGACGAGAAATGCGGGATTAATCCCCTCTTCCGCGACACGCGCGAACGGATCGACGAACGCAGTGCTACCGCCACCCCGGACAGGCAGAAGATCGATCGGGTCGCCCCGTTCGAAGATCTGCACCTGGGTGACGCGCACATCGCAATCCATCACGATGAGCCGCCGCGGCCGCAGACTGTCGTTCACGGCGAGAATCTCCGCGTCGAACTGCGCCTGCGTTTCGTCGAATACCGAGCCGCTGGAATCGCGCACAAACACCGCATCACCCACAGCCGGTTCATGCAGCGCCGGCAGGTACAGGCCCCGATGCAGATAGCGACGGTTAGGCATCGCGAAGCTGTAGTCAGTCGGCGACGCCTGCTGCGCAAACCGGTGCAGGATCGAGCGCCAGTCGACAATCGGCTCAACTGCCTGCCCGACCATCGCCTGCAGCCCGCCGGGCAGACCAACGCGCATCTGGGCCGCTTTCGCAGCCTGTAGCACGGCGACCTTCCACTCGGCCTCCTTCACCGGCTTGTCGTCGCCCCGATACTGGCGTACCTCGCCGCACGAAGGCGCGGATTTGGGGCTCGGGGTTGCGTTCGGAGTGTTCGCGCCGTTCGCGGATTGCGGCGGGGTATTGCCCCCGGATTGTCCACCTGACTTGTCGCCGGGCTTCCCATCCGTTTTGCCACCATCCTTCTTCCCCTTCTCCCTCTTCCGCGCCTCCTGCGCGAGGATCGAGTAAATCTCTTCGGCCGCCATTCCTGAAAAACGAGGATCGATCAGAGCCCCGGCCGGCAGAATGAATCCCGCCGATTTCAGGACCGGGTTGATCGCATGGTCGCAGGCGTCGTTCCAAAGGTCCGGGTCACGATCGCCCATACGCCAGCAGTGACCATTGGCCACGTGCAATACCTCATGCGCCAGCACGCCCCGAACTTCAAGATCGTTCACACTTGCCAGATACGTCGGGTTGTAACCTACCCGCTCCGAGTCGGTCCAGAACGTCTCGCAGGACGGATCCTCCACGACGGCCAGACGAAGCGCCAGCGCACCGAAGAACGGCTGGTCCAGAACAAGCGCGGTGCGCTGCTTTGAGATTCGCGGATCCATGCGTACCTCAGGCAACGAGTCGCAGAAGCGGCGTCTGATTTTCCAGCGCCGGCGCCTGATCCTGCATCGGCTCCGGCGCGCCGCCCATAAACGCCGCCATCAGCCCTTCGATTTCCTGGGCTTTGGCGGCAACCTGCGAGCGCAGCGCGCGAGACTCTTTCAGATCCGCACCGGTATGAACGGCAAGGTGCCTGTTCGCCTGATCGAGAATATGCGTGAGCTTCGGATCGTTGCTGAAATTCAGCTTCGGCAGCAGCTCGCACAGTTCGCGCACCTGATTGGTCACGTCCAGTCGGACGTTGCCTTCCGCGTACAGCCGGTCAGCCAGCTTCGAGGTAGCCTCATACAGACGGCCGACCAGATCGTTGTTGGCCGTCGAAATGCTGGCCAGAACGTGCTGATCAATCTCGCCTTGAAGCGACGAAAGTACGTCGCCTGGCAGGTCAATACCGAACTGGCTTGCGTCCGGAAACGGCAACACGGCCATCTTGATGCCGAACTTTCCGGACATCTGCGCGAGGCTCGGATAGTCCGCTTCGTTGAACAGGCCGTTCAGTTCCGCGCGCGCCTGTTCCTTCAGGTCAAGATAGTCCGTCAGGAAAACCGAAACGGCCAGGTCGAACTCATCCTTCAGCTTGCGCATGTGGTCGGCGAAGTCCATGTAGATCATCGTCGGCAGGAGGCGTACACCCAGCTGGTCGTAGTCCAGCGAGTGATCATAGTAGTACGCCCGGATGCGGTTCCCGATCGACACCGCTTCCTTGTAACTCGGCGCGTGCTCCGGCATCAGCCGCTTGTTAAAGCGCCCGATGCCTTTGGCCTGATGCGACTTCTCGACCTCCTCGGTAACCTTCCCGTCGAAACAACGGGCGTGCCACGCGGAGATCGTGACCGACGACAGCATGACCTTCGATTTGATATCGGTGATGTTCATGGATAACTCCAGCAAAGTAAGGGTATGGATGAGGCAGACAGAAAAAAGCCACGACGCGCGGATGCAGGTCGTGGCCAGAAACAGCAGAAAACAGAAGGGGTTAGTTGCCCTGGATGATCTTTCCGATCTCACCGCCCTGGGCACGAACGAATGCGTCGGTGTTTGCAAGCGTCGGGGTGCGACGAAGCGCATCGCGCACAAGCAAAGCCCCGAACTCACGGTGCCCACCACCGATGATCCGGTCCGTGTACGTCAGCACGCGATCGAAGTTGCCTTCGTTGGAGTACGCAGCGAGAGCCGCGGTCACCGCATAGAGCGCCGAGGTGTTTTCCGGGATCGGGGCGGTATCGGGATTCAGCAGAATCGAATCCGGTGATGGAAGCTGCCTGTAGATTCCGAGGAAACTCATGAACTCTGCCGCGGCTTCGCCGCCGACCGTTCCTGAGTACGAGAGAAGTTCCAGTCCCCTCGCCACAACGGGCATCGTCTTTCCCAAAAACCCCCAGCTTCGGGGACTCGGCGAGTTCTCGATGTCGCGCCCTCTCTTTGGGACCGAGAGCAGATCCGGACGGAAACGAAGGAATGCGATCAGCTCGACCGGTTGATTGTTGCGGACCGCCCACGCCGTCCAGTCGTTGACCGACGGCTGCAACTCAACGACCGTCGCGAAGCGTGAAATGACGGGATCGAGAATCCCCGTAACCCCAGCGTTGTCCGTACGACGATTGGTGGCAGCGACGAACGTCACATGCGGTGGGAGGGCATGGGTACCCACGCGCCGTGCAAGCAGCAGTTGCATCTTGGCCGCCTGAACGGCCGGAGACGCCTGCCCGAGATCGTCCAGAAACCAGATGAGCGGCTTGTCGCTGTTGACCGCCCGCTCGAGATCGCCAAACGGGAGGTGCGCCGCCGTCATGCCGTCTTTCGACGGAAACGGCAAGCCCTTGGAGTCAGTCGGATCCTCGACAACCGGGTGACTGATGAGCAGATCGTGATTAGTCGCTTGCGCGACCTGTTCGACGATGTCGCTCTTGCCGATGCCCGGACTGCCGGTGATGAGCACTGGCAGTTGTGCCGGCACGTAGGCCGTGAGCAGTTCGAAGAGTTGAGCCGGATTGACAGTGGGTCGCGTGGCGACCGGGGATGAAGGTGCGTTCATGGGTCTTCCTGAGAAAGAAACCCCCACACGAACGACGCCCCGCAGGGACGTGGTCCCTGTGGGGAAGATGGAATGCCGCGATGCGGCAGATCGATGCGTCAATTGACGCGGAAAAATGCAGTACTACGGTTTCGCCCGTTCCAACGCAGTTTTCTGCGCGGCGGAGATTTTCGCTATCGGCACGCTCGTGCGCCGTTCCACGATCATGCGCCCGTAGAGGTCCGCAAGCGTGCGTGCCTGGGTGCAAAGGATCAATGGCTCGTCGTCGCTTACTGGCGAGGGCGACCGGTTACGCCAGACGTTGATCGCATTCTCAACCTCGACGATCGTTACATCCGGCTCTTCAGGTGGTGCGGGCTGCTGGTTCATGGGATACCTCATCGTGAGCCCCACGAACGACGCCCGAGGGGACGTGTTCCCGGCGGGGCAAAGTGGAATGCCGGCATGCGGCGGATCGATGCGTCATGGACGCAGGTGATTACTGAAGTCTAGGCGCCTGCCGTGATAGCACTCTGCAGAAAGGTTCGATTTTCGACCCAGCTTTGGGCAGGCGAGCAAACCTGTAGCTCAAAAAAAAGCCGACGCGTAAGCGCCGGCCCGTTCAAACGATGATTAGAAAAGCGCCAGGGAACACTCAGCATCGAGCTGCTTCTCGATCTGTGCCCGCAACTTCGCGACTCTGGCGCGATACTGCCGCGCTCTTTCGTTAGCAGCCCCGCTGTGCTTTTCGACGACGTAGATGAAATAGCCGGCTCTCGCCGGACCTCGCCAACCTGTCCACTCGGCGATGATCTGCCCGCGAACGCTCGGCTCACACGCGAAGTATGCGGCCCTACCCTCACGCCAGTGCTTCGCCTCGAGGTTGCGCATACGCTGGTCACCTGCAAGCGCCATCCGTTCCCGACGCTCTTTCTCGGCGTCGACGTCATTCATCGGTGCCGGTGCAAACTGATGCGCGAACAGCGGATACTCGCGGTCAATCTTCTCCTGAGCCCGCTTGTGCCGCCGCAGGTAGGCAGCTTCCCTTCGTGCGGTCCACGTCAGGCCTTCGACACGCGGTCTGCGGTCAAAACGCATATCGGTCTCCAGTTAAAAAGCAGCGCCGGCAAAAGGCGCTGGAATCGGGTATAAAAAAGCCCTCCAGACGCAGTTGCGCGCGGAGGGCTGAGAAACGACGACAAATACATTTCGTGGGGCGGTGTTTTTACGGCTTATTTTCCTAACAGACGAACCGAATACGCTCCTGCGATCTTGCGCTCCATCTCGACCACAAGCGCCGCGACGGTCTGCTCGATTTCGCTCTGAAGCATGCCGCCTGGAAAAATCGCATGGCTCGCGGCCAGTACATTTTCGCCTGCACTGGTGAAGTCCGCGTTGGTTAGCCACCACCGATTGCCCTCCTGACTGGAACTCAACCAGATGCTGGCCTGCTTCGGCGCAACAACGGTCTCGAATGTCTTACTGAAGGCATCGACGATCCGGTCTTTTCGCCAGCCAAACCGCCCAAGACACTCAACGATCATGTCTTTCATAATTCGCTCCTGAAACGGTAACCGAAAGGATCAGGCCGCGAGCCGCGCATCCAGCACGGTCCTGGCGTACGCCAGGGTGCCGTCTTTCGCGCGCAGCGCGCGACCTTCCTTGCTGACAGGGTTCACAAGCGCATACTGCCGGCTCGCACCTTTGCGCCAGTCGCGAAGTTCGACAAAGCCCTCCGCGATCGACTCGTCGACGTGGGCCGCACCGCTCACCAGGGAGCCATCAGGACGTCGGTACTTCGAGCCCTCGGCCGCCTCTCTCGCCCGTCTCGCGTCCTCCGCGCGCTGTTCCGCCTCGCGCCGGACTGCCTCCGCAGTCTCCCATGCAGACTGGGCCGTTTCATCGAAACCACAAAGGGCGAAGACCGCGCGACGTCGATCGGCTGGCTTCAGACCGCGGAGTTTCACGCCAAGCACCTCACGCACTGCCTGCTTGCTGATCCGGTTGCGATCGTCTGCCGTATCGAGCACCGACAGCAGGAACTCCACGTTGCGCTCGGCGAGCCCTGTGGCGAAGCGGTTCGGCCATTCGTAGGTCGACCGGCCATGATCGAGGAGCGCCATCTGGTGTTTCAACCGGTATAGACGCTTGCTGATATGACCTTTGGCAAGCTCGTCCTCGGCTCGCTGAAGATCAACGGCGCGCCGGTTATCCGCCACCAGCTCACGCAGGCGGGTTGCAAGCGCCGACACCGGCGTGCCGAGATCGAGCGGAGACATGAACCGGTCTGGCAGCGGTAGTGATTGCAGCAAACCGACCTCATGGAGCCGATCGTCGACGGCGAGCGGGTTGAAGTCGTCCGGCAGTGACCTCACAGCGTCGAAGTACACGGACACGGTCTCGCTGGTGAGCATGATCTTCTCGTGCCGGAGAACTTGCGCCAGCGCCGCCCACTTGCGTGGGTGCAATGCACCACGCAGTTCAGGCACGTCGAGCAGCGGGCGCGCCCATTCCAACCCATACTTGAACGACTCCCCCATCGCACGGTAATCGGCGATGACCGATTCTGGAACCGGTCGATTGGCCACAAGCGCATAAGCGACATGCACCTCGTGCCGGCCATTCATCTGACGGCTAACCGGTTCAAGGGGGCCGTTGAACCCGAACCCCAGGCGCTCCATCGCAGCCCGGTCGATGCAATTGGAAAACTGGAAGTACTCGCCGCAGGCCTTTGCGGCTGCCTTCTCAGCCTCGATCTGGCTGGACGAGAACAGCATGCGCACGTCCCTGTCCAGGCGAAACAGCGCCTGGAAGCTTTCCCAGTGTTGCGGACGAACTTGCCATGGTGCTGCTATCTCGCTGCCCCGGTCAAACCAGGCGGTCGCGGCCTCGTCGACGAGCGACGCAGCGAATTCCGCTGCCGCCTGCGTGTGACGGATGGTCAACGCCCCGTTGAAGCGCGTCACGTTCACCGGCCAGTCGTCGCGGTAAAGCTGGACGTCGGCCGTGGCCACCGCCTTGAAAGTCGGTTCGCTCTGGAACAACTGAAACACTTCGATCAACGTCTGAAGTGCAAACTGGGAAGTAGGAGTAGTCAGGGTGTACATGCTTGCCTCATGCGAATAAATGAAGAGGCAATCACCCCGTGGGGCGATTGCCCCATATGGGAAAAGATGAAACGGGTGATGCTCAGTCGATATCGAGCAGCCGTGCGACGACCGCCGCAACCGTCCAGGCTTGCGAGCGCGATAGCGATTTGATGCGCATCAGTGGAATGCTTTGCCAGCCGCTGCCATCGGCCTCGTCAACTACACAAACGAAGTCCGCCTGGATGATCCAGCCCTCCGACGTGCCGCGTTCAACCGAGAGACTGACCCGGTGGCGCCGCGCGAACGTGGCGGGCCATTCGGTCGCGGGGCGAAGACCGTACTGCTTCTCGTTTGGATCGTCCATGTAGTTGGCTATTGACACCCACTCGGGCTCGATTTCGGTGCGTCGTAGGGTTCGAGCAACCTGATCAACGACCTTCGCGACGCTCTTGCCGACCGGGTCAAACGGGGCCGCAGCAAGCTCGACTGGTAAGTCCATGAGTTGGGACATGAATGCGTTCCTGAAATGAAAAAAGGCCACACCTTTCGAAGGTGCAGCCTTTGATTGATGGCGGGCTGCATGGCGCAGCCCAAAGTCAGTTTTTGGTCTAGTGGGAAACACGAGAATGACTGCGCTCGCGATCCGCCTTGCGGCCCCGGTTGGTCATGTACGAGCCATACGCACAGACCGCCAGGCCAATGGCCAATGCAAAAAGTCCTAAACCCATGTTCATTCTCCGTTCATGGAATCCATGCCTCTTAAAAACAGTACCACAAACAGGACGACGAGGGCCGAAACGTTAAACACGGCAGCCAGCGTCCAGACCGTTATCGAATGCCCGTAGCCGACGGCGCCCGCGGCGGAGGCGGCTGACAACGTATGAGCAAAGCGCCCAAACTGCTGGCGTTGGTCCTTGCTCCACGAATGTCCGAAGTTGAACAGACGAAACCGGGAACGAGACTTTTTCGCGGAAGCGCTCTCGCGCGACACAGAAAACGTGCCGTCCACCCGGGCATCGAGGTGCACCGAGACGCCACCGATCATCGCCGTCACTGCTGGTGGTGCTTCGGACGCAGCCAACTCGCGCAGGATCGCCGCAAGCCGCTCGGAAGGCGCCACCGTTTCAAGTTGCTGAATGAACGTCGCGCGGTCGGCGATGCTCATGCCCGACGGGTATTCGACGAAGATATCCACGATTTCCATGGCGTCTCCTATCGGCGTTCCGCGTCGAGCCCAGCGGCGAGCCGCAGGCCGCCCAGCAACGAATCGTAACCGTCACGAGAGGACAGCTGCTCGAGCGGTACCGCGTTGTCGCCGCCACCCGACAGATCGGCGCGACCGCGACGTGTGCGGAACGACATCGCTACTGATTGCCTTGTGGGCGAATCAGCGACTTCCAGCATGACAGCGGGGGTACGGAGGGTAACTCGACAGCCGCGACCGCTGCGTGCCGACTCAGCGACGATCTCGTGCTCGCCGGAGCGAAGGCGAAGATCGCGCGCCACGCGGCGCAACATGCGCGTAGCGTGGTCGGTGATGACGGCGTCTGCTGACACGCCCGCACTGCGGCGATCGGCGTAGAACACCTTGGGGATTTTGAGCATGAATGACTCGCGAAAAGAAAAAAGCGAGGCTCCCTTTCGGAAGACCTCGCTATGCAGGAAATGTCCGGCGGATGCCGGCGTGGTGAATTGCGTTAATGCGTGACGCGCAGTCCTGAGTTGGACGACACGAGAAGCACGTGATCACCCGGAGCGAACGCCTGATCGTCGGGTTGCGCGACGACGAGCGTGCGAACAGCGTTCGTACGCACGATGATCTCGAGCCCAGCGTGATGCGACAGGACCGACGAAATCTTCTGCGTGATGAAGCCGGAAGCGGCTCCGGTAAGGGCGCCAGCGATGTAACGACCGTTGCCATTGCCGATGGTGCGGGTGCCAAGAAAGGCGCCCACCCCCGCACTCAGGAGAGAAGTCAGCCCGGAGTTATCCGAACTGGCCTCGATCGTGATGTTGCGTACGCGAACGACAGTGCCCTCTTCGAGCGTGCCTGCGCGCTGGACGTCGTAGCGCTGATACGTGTTCGGCGAACCGAAGTCGGTACCTGCACATGCCGTCAGAAGGGAAAGAAGAACGATGCTGGTGATGAGCTTGAACATGGTTGCCTCGAAAAATGGACGGCAACCGGCCCGTTAGGGTGGTTGCCCTAACGGGAAAAACTGACGGAGAAAATCAGATGACTTGTGCTGCAGCGAAGTGCAGGCCGCGGCGCGGCGATGCACCGGAAAAACCGCGTGCGAGCAAGACGATTGCTGCGACCAACGGCGCGACGAAAAACACGACCCAGAATCCAGCGCCCTGCAGAAAGGCGCCATGGGCGTAACAGTGGCCCGTCACCGACTCCAACATGAAGGCGGCAAAAGGCAACTGATGGGACGAGATATGGCCCACGTATACATCGAGCGCAGCGCGACCTTCGCCCTGCAACAGATGCATTTGCGAATTTGCCTCATATACACAGCCGTAAATCACCATCGCGCAGCCGATCGCAAGAATCAGGCAGACGGTCATGGCGAGGTTTGCAGCAGCGATGAAGGCAACCGCCTTTTGCTTGAACATGGATGTGGCTCCTAAAAAAACGGGAGCCGTGTCCCGTTGGGAATGGCTCCCAACTGGGTTGAAGACGAGCAGAAACTCGCCGTAGACGACCGATATTCGTCGGTCCAAAGTTTGAGCACTCGGGCAAGCCAGAGCGCTCGTTCGATGCGCAAAAGCGCGGGTAATAGAACAAGTCTAGGACAGTGCGGACAGCACGAAGCCTGGAAACGTCGCTAGATCAGCCTCGCTTTCGATATCCGGCGATTGCGAATGCAAAAAAGAAGCCGCTCCCCTTCGGGAACGGCGCCGTTTTCCATGAAATTGACGCGGCTCTACCTCTTGCCCAAGTCGGTCAGATAAACGTCGAACAGTTTCCGGTTCGACCAGGAAAAACGCCGCCCCCTGGATAGGAAGCGGCGTCGTTACGCTGCGGCGGACTTCCGGCTTTTTCGAGCCTTCTTTTCCTTTGGTGGAGGCGCTTCGTATCCGAAGCGCGCCCATGCCGCTGGGTCAATCGGGATCGGGTTCGTTCGCCCCGTTGCAAGGTTCACGAACACGCCCGAATACTTCAAGGTGCCAGTGCTGTATAGCGTCCAAAGAAGATTGAACGCCTGGATCGCAATGGCCGAGTTGATAACCAGCGACTGCTTGCGCAGCGCCTCGGCCATGGAACAGCTGGGCGTCTCATCTGCCGCGTCCTGCAACGCATCGATGAGCTCCGGGAACAGGTCGCCGACGTGTGGCAGTCGATGCGGACTTTTCTGCAGAGCGGTCTTGGGCATCATCTGCCCGAGAATCACCTGCCCACGGTCCGTATCGTTGCCACAATCCAGGTAGTACACGGACGCGCCGGCGAGCGAGTCGAGAATCGTCTTTCTCGCTGCGCGCGTATCCACACACCCGATCACCAGGTCGACGTTGTACATCGCCGTACGACCAGTGAGACGCTGTGTGACCGCCCGCCAGCGGGTGCCCATGAGGACATTCAACCTGTTGACGATCAGCGACGCCTTGTGACTGCCGACATCGTTGGGGTAAAACCCCTGGCGCCCCACGTTTGTCGCACTGACGACATCATCGTCGTAGACGGTGCAATCGATCCCGCCGGGATGGCCGAGTTCGAGCATCGCATGGTGCAGCCGGGCAAGCGAGGGCAATACTGCACTGCCCGTCCCCCCGGCCCCGACCACGACCACGCGCCATGGTTGGCTTGCCATGTGTCCAGGCATCTTATGAACAATAGCCTCGGTCATACAGCCTCCGTCGCCCAGACAGCTTCGTACCATGCCATCGGCACGCGCTCGGTTTCCTCGAATATTCCCTTCGCGCACAGGCGTGCGGCAATACTCGGCTTCAACCGGTCGCAGTTGCCAATGACCAGCGCCATCTTCACGTCGCGACGGTCATCCTTGTCGTCTTTCGGCGAGAATCCGGCCGGATGCCAACCGTGTGAGTGGCAGTCCATAACCAGTAATTCGTCGCCCAAAAGCGCTGGCGGCTCATAGTCCAACGAATCACCGTCGTTCGAGAGAATGCCAACGGGAGCTAGCCGGAAGGCCTGCGTCGTTGGACTCCACACGATCCACGCACCCGTTTCGTTGGGATGCGCCTTGCGCGCCATCGTTGCGAATTGCCCGATGAGATCGGGCGGAACGCGATCAAAATACAGCCTCGTCGATTCCACCACACGGCCATACGGCACCGCGGTGCGGACGTGAAATTGCGCCACCTGCCTGACCAGACTGATCCAGCTCCGGCGTATTTCAAGAAACACCCCGTTTTCGGCGATCAGCAGGCGCTCACCGGCCGACTGCATCTCGGCGACCGCCTCGTTGCGCGGCACCATGACGGTCGGAAACGACCTCTGCAGCGTCATATCAAGAATATTCATGTTTCAGCCTTTGGGGCCCTGGGCGATCAGATCGCCCAGAGTCCGGTTCATGGGGACGAGACGCTTCAGGGGGAACCGCTCGCCGTACTTGCCGGCCAGCATTTCCTTCCAGAACGCGTATTCGCCACGCGGATGATCGACACGCTTCCCACCAGCGTTGGGGTGCGTGAATGCAGATTCAAAAAAGCCGCTCTCCCAGCCGCCAATCGACGAGGCGTCGATGCGATCGGGAACATCCGCGCTACCGATGCAGATGCTGCCGTGATCCCATGTGTTGAAATAGGGCGGCTCGTATAGGGCCGTCTCAGGCGTGGGCCGTCCCGATCCAGCTAGCGCGTACACGTAAAAGCCCGTGGTGCTCGCCTGAAAGATCAAGCCCGGGTGAGGCACAACGGCGCTGACTGTCCCGAGTTCGCGGCAGTCGAAGAACACACGCCGCGTAACGGGGCGACACCACCAGGTGATGGCCGTGGGGTCGATCGAAAGCACGGTGTCGGGCAGAAACTGGCCTGCCACCGCGCAACGCCTGGCGAGCGCGTTCACGCTCTCGAACAGCGCCTTGCGATCAACCGGCCGACCTGCGCCGATGACGGGACGCTTGCCGCTGTGCGTGACCGGATGAACGGTCGCGTACATCGGGGTGTTTCCCTGTTCCGCGTAAATGAGAATCGCGCTGGTCAACGAGAGCTCGTCGCAACGGCTCGACCCAAGATGAACATGTTTCATTGAGATCCCCCTGCAGGGTCGCGAGTAATAAGGGCTGCCACGCGATCCACGTGACGAAGCATGGAAAAGCCAAGCGACAGGTCGGCGTACTGCCGGCGAATGTCGTCTGGAGACGTTGCAAGCGCGATGAATCCGTGAAAAAGCGATCCGTCGCCGCCATTGCTGAAGTAGTTGTAGTGCGTGTCGAGCACGTCGGTGACGTGCTCGTCGTCGCTCGCCGCGATGGACGTGGCCGCATAGACGGTCTCGGGCCTGAATGACCAGTCGAACAGAGGTCGCTTCCCGGCGCTCGCCAGTAGCAGCGTTAGCTGCTCCAGTTCCGCGCAGAGATTGCGGATCCATCCTGTCTGGGTCCATGCCAGGCGTCTGAGCTCGGTGATACCGAGCGCGGAGAACGTCCGCCAGCGATGCCGGCGCATGTCGTAACGTCCGATCTCCATGCCCTTCGGGCACAGTTCGTCGCGGACGACAGACGGAAGAAAATGATGAAATTCCTCCGTGTCTTCGCCGAACCGTTCCTTGAGCATGTCAACCGCGTCGTCGTCCGTACACCACGGATCTCCATCCCAGTGCCATTGCGCAAACAGGGAAAGGAAGTCGTCCGGCGTACGCATGACTAGCGTTCGAAAGGATGCGCGATTGATCAGGATGAGTGCGCTTGCGAGCAACCTCGGATGTGCCGCGGCGAGTGCCGCCGCACGCTCCTCAATCACGAAGACGTGGTCCTCCTCGGTCTCGATGCCCAGATACAGCGGCGACGTGACTTCGAACTCCCCCTCGTTATCCAGATACATGATCTGGTCGCGAACCGCTGGCACATCGAACAGGACTGGTGTGAAACGAATGCGCTGGAACGCGCCGCACCTGCGCGCGACCCAGGCAAAGAACGCCTGGGCCATCGCATCGCCGGCCCCGTTGAACGTCTTCACGTCCGATGGGTTGAGATATCCGGCTTCGAAATGACTACCAACCAGCGCTGCAACTTCACGGTCGGTGCGCCACTTCAGCTTCGCATTTCCCGATACCGCACCGGATACATCCGGAAGCGTCAGAAAATCATGGGTAGTTCGACGTCCGGCAATGGCATTGCGTGCCGGTTGCCAGTCGATGCCGTTTGCAGCGAGGTCTTGACCAGTTGTGCGAGGATCGAAGAGCATTGCTCGATCTCCTTGTCATGAAAAAAAACCGCCCTCTCGGGCGGTTCAGTCGATGTCTGCATCGCTTCATCGGCGATGCTCTGCATGAGCGCGCGCTTACGCATCGCTACCCTTCGCACCCGCAGCACGCCGGAACGTGAAGCGGGCGACGTCGCCGATGTACTCCGGGCCTTCGATTGCGGCCGTCGTGAGTTCCGGATACTGCGCGGAATACAGATCACGCACTTCCTGCGGCGAGAACGTCGCACCGGGGTCAGCGAAATTCACACCGTTGTAGACGAATTCACGCAACAGCTTTGCGATTGAGATGGACATGGATACCCTCACTTGATCAGGGAGAACAGGTCGGTGCCAGCAGGCTCCTCGGCGACGGGGACTTGGGATGAAGGCGTCGATGCGTCGGAGCTTGCGCCCGCCTGATCGTCGTCCTCCTCCTCGCTGTCCGCGTCGGTTGCCGCCCGGGGGACAGCTTTGCCGCCCTTGGCAAGCGACTTCTGCGCTTTGGATGCATGGCTTTTCTCAGCTTCCTGCAGGATCGCCGTGGTAGCCGCGACCTGCTCGGAAAGCGAAGCGTGAACAGCCGAATACGCGCCGATGGCCGCGGCGAACCCCTCATCGAGTTCCGCCGGTGTTCCGGTGAGAACAAGCGGCTGACGCAACGCAACCTCTTTCGAATCGCCCTGCGGTATCACAACCACCGCCAGCTTGTCGCCGTCCGTCTTGAGCACCATTTGCAGCTTGCCGCTAGCTCGCACCAGCGCGTCCAGTTGTTGGAACATGAAAAACTCCTGAGAAAAAGAAACACCGCTCGGTGGCGGCGTATGAAGTTAGCGACTTGACGCCGTAAGCGTCATGCTGGATCAGAACTTGAGGACCTTCGGCAGCTTCCCTGCGTAGTCGAAACCTTCGACTGCAAGTAGTGCTTCAATGACCTCGGGCTTCGATTTGGCGAAGACCTTTTTGAAACTGTCTCCAAGCGCGGCACGAATGCCCAGCTCGTCGGCCAGCACCATCATTTCGGACTTGGTAATCAACTCCAGAAACTCCTTGTCGAGCTTCCAGTGTTTTTTCAGGTCCAGTTTGTGGGTTTTGCAGAGCTGCGTCAGGTAGGTGACATCGAGCCCGTCGATCGCGGAGAACAGCATTCCGATCATGAGGTTTGCCAGCGCGGTTTCGCTAGCTGCCTGCACAACTTCGACGGCCTTGGGCAGGTTGCTCACCGGCGCCTCGGTTCCAGCGATCCGCTCGAACAGCTTTCGGAACACGCTGTCATCGATTTGCCGCGCGTGGCCACTGAGCACGATAGCGATCAGATACTGCCGCGCCAGATCGTGACTCATCCCGATGTCGGCACGCAGCGCCTTACGCCAGAGTTTGACCCGATAGGTTTTCACCTTCTCGGATTCTGCAATGACCGTGACCGATGGATTGGTCGACGTCGAAGCACCTGTGGCGCCACCAGTTGCGCCTTTAGTTGCCGGCCTGGCCTTGTCTCTGGCCGGTTTATCGGGCTGAGCGGCGGCCTTCTCCTGCTGGATGCGCTTCCCGACCATCTTCATGTTGCAGACGGTGTCGAAGCACTGACCGCGATAGACCTTGCCGATCGAGTCGGGAAGCGCGCTCACGGCCGCACCGTAGTTCGCACAGGCATGGCAGGCTTTCGCCTGTTCCAGTCCGACGCCCTTCGGTCCGTCAACAGCGAGCTGCACGCGGGTGTTGTTGTCGCCCGCGCGGACAATTCGCACTACCTGAAACTCGTCGCGCAACGGCATCGCGACGGTCTCAAGCTGCTTTTCCGTCTTTTCGTTGAAGCAGGTTCGGTTGGTGCAGTTGCCCGTCCCGATCGCTTCGCCGAACATTTGCGCTTGCGTCGAGGAATTGTGCTGACAACCAGCGCAATCAGCCTTGTCAAAAATAGCTGACGTTAGCGCGCAGGAAGCACTCTCTACGAGTTTCCGGACATCGGCGATCGAGCGCTTCTCGGCGACGATCACCGGCAGAACCTTGTCCTGATTCTCTTTCGAGAGCGCGGCGAGCAGCTCGGCGATGCCGAGGCTGATTCGTCGCGCGTTTGCCGCCTCAAGAACAGCCTGAGAGCAGTTCATAAGCGCGAGACGGCTATCCACCGTGGAGCGCGACCAGCCGAGGACCTTCGCGACTTCGTCGCGGTCGCCGCCGAGCAGACCGAGCATCTCCGCCGCGTCGATAGCCTCCTCCGAAGGGGAGAGATCATCGCGCTGCGAGTTTTCAGTCAGCGCAATGATCCGCGCATCGACATCGCCCACATCACGGATCGAGACTGGCATCGGATACTCCTCCCCGTGGGCCACCATCGCAGCGCGATATCGGCGCCCACCGGCGATCAGCTCGAAATCGACGTCGTTCAACGGACGCACGATGACAGGCGTATCGACGCCACGTGCGCGAACGGACTCAGTCAGTTCCGCCATCTTCTTCGGATCGAAGTAGGTCCGAGGATTCCGGCCGAGCTTGATGTGCTTGAGGGGAATAGTAGGTTGTTGCATTGCAGGTTCTCCGGAGAGGGAACCTGCTCCCGTTCGGGAGTGGTTCCCGATGGGGTTTAACAGCGTGTTGCCGGGCATGCCGGCGGATCGATGCGTCAGAGACGCGGTAGGTACAGCAAAGATACCTTCAGCAAACACCGGCGATGCGGCGGAAAGACGCGGAAAACATAGCGTCTTTGACCCGCTACAGGCGAAAAAAAACCCGGTCGTAAGACCGGGCCTTAAACACACTTCGCGTTCTCGTGAATGCTTCTCACGTGAATAGCCGCCAGAGATTAGCCGACCATTAGAACAATGTCATTTGCCCAATACGATCAAAGATCGTAGTCTCGCGTTGAACCGCGCGAGCGTTTTCAGTCAACTGGTCGAAGAGGTCCACGACCGACTCGCAAGTACCGGCTGCATGGAGTCCGCCTTCGCTGCGGACCGCGACAGCAACGTCGCCGTCGTCTTCCTCGCAAACAACTTCCGGATGCTCCAGGCAGGCCGCCAGCGTCGGCTGTGGCGCGCTCGATATTGGCAGGTCTGGCATCACAGGACGGGGCGTCTGCGCTTCGTCCTGTTGCCGACGCCGCAAGGCTGCGTCTGTTTCCGCCTCACGGCATCTTCGGAGCTTGCGATTCCATCCGACAAGAACATGCGCCGGCGTGTACCAGACACCCCAGACCTCGAGTGACAGCGCATTGCCGTGAACCACGACCGCGGGGATACCTAGCAACGACAACTGGACATACGCCATGTGAACGCAGCGGGGATCGATGTCGACGCAGGTTGCGTGCAGAGTCTCGGGATAGTTAAGACCGGCCTGATGCATCGCCTGCGCGGTCGCCACCACCATGCCAGCCGACCCGCATGCCGGCTCCTGCAGCGTGACGAAGCCCTTCTCGCGTACATCGGCGCCGTCGCCCACCGTCATCATTGCCATCAGCAGGGACACGCTGAAAGGCGTGAAGAATTGACCCGCGCGATCGTTGCCCAGCTCGAGCGCCATGAAAAGCTCGCCGAGCACGTCGCCCAGTCCGCTATCCGGCACCCATGTGCCACCAGGGTCTCCGATCGCGTCGACGCGCGACCGATAGCACAGTTGAAGTTGCGCAAACATCGCGGCAAAACGCTGGACCTCCTCGGGCTTGTACTTCCCGACGATCTCCAGATACCGCTTCTCGCGTGGCTCGAACTGCGTGCTATCTACACGGTTGCTGATCGCAAGCGCACAGATTTCAACGAAGTCCGAGAAGACGGAGTAAGGATCATGCGAATGCGAAAACTCTCGCATCGACTTGATGATCGCGGTCTTGTATGGATCGCTGCCCATTGCCGCGCGCTCGACCCGCTGGCGACGGCTCATTGCAGCTCTCCGGCCGCGGCGCCGATGCCACCGAGTTGCGCCTCGAGGACGGCCCAGAGGCGGTCAAAGTCCGGCACCTCACCCAGCGTGAGTGAGCGTTCGATGTCGAACCCTGCCCGCGAGAAAACCCCTTGCCGGTTGACGACAGGTTGTGCTTCACCCCGCGAAAATTGACGCCTCGCTTTCACTATGATCCTCGAAGCGAGCGTCTCATACGCGTGGCGCAGCTCGGCAACAACCTCGTGAGTGGCAGGCACTTTGACCGCCTGTTCCCCACTCGCGCCGAAGAGGCGCCGTTCTGTTGCAGCGACGGCACTGTAATGGCGGTGCGCTGCTGTCTGCGCGTCGATGAAAGTATTGATGAAGTGGTTGTACATGCCCGACTCCTGAAATGAACGAGGCATGCCCCTTAGGGCAGATGCCCCAAAGGGAAATGAAGATTTGTGGACAGCGAGCGATCAGATGCCGTAATGCTTGCGCACGCGGCGACGCCGTTCCGCGAACGGTTGGCCGCCGGTCACCGAGAGCGGTGCTTCGATGACAAGATGGCGCAGCGCGGCGGCACGGTAGTGCGTCGAGTAGCGTCTTTTCGCCTTGGCGATACGCACAAGTTCGCTATTGGACAGGCCATACAGGTGATACAACATCATTCCGAAGCGGAGGATGCGTTCGCGATTCATGGTGCTCCCGTATCTGGAAAGACGGGAACACTCCCAGGACGGGCGTGCATGCCCGTCGGGGTAGTTGAAAGCACCCGCACGGCGCGGGCGTGGGTCGATGCGTCTGAGACGCGGAAGATCGAACAATCGTAACGGCACGGATGCACGCGCGGATTGAATATGGGCGCGCAAACAACGCAGCTTTCATCGACAGGTCAACCAGACTTATCCACAGATTCTGTTCATAAACCTGTGGATAGAGCGCACCTGCAGAGCCTCAATGTGTGCACCCCGGCGTTTGCATTGCGCTGGAAGCGCCTGCGTACCGTCAACCGGTTGAGGGGTTTAAGCCGGAATGCTTCACAAAAACGTATAGCTTTCAACCTGACCGACGAACGATCTGGCCGCAACGGGCCAACTTGAAAAGACGCATGATCTGATGGCCCTTTCGAGACCTTGACTTCGAAAGAGCGAATTCAAAATGGGTGTAGGCCGTACCGTCCTCTAACGCTCACCCAATTGAGAACCCTCATGCTCAAGAAACTACTGGTTTGTCTAGCCGCACCGATCATCCTCTCTGGCACAACGGCCGCAGTCGCCGCCGACGCGCCTCCGATCGTCTATACGCTCGAGTACCGGCTCGTCGACGCGTCCGGAAACGTTGCCGCGAGTGGGCGCGTGACCCTCTCCAAACGAAATCCGGTGGAGATGAGCACCAGCTACGTCCGCGTCAGCTATGTCGCGTCATGCCGTCCGGACTCAGGAATCGTCACCGATGAACCGAAGTGCCGGATCGAAACCGAGGACATCGGCAACACGCTGCAGCTAGCGCTCGCCGACACGACGCCTGATGCCGTCTCGCTCGCCGCGTGGGTGAATCGCCAGACGCTCGACGGCATGCAAACGATCCAGAACGATGGCTTCGCGACGCAGCGCCCACTCTCGCATGGCTGGAACGACAGCACGACCGCAAAGGTGGCCTTGGGCGATTCGGTCACCGTCTCGCTGCGCGATCAGTACAAGCTGACGCTGCATCCGACTCGCGCAACGGAATAAAAGTCGCGCTTCTGCCGCCAACATCTCTTGATCGATGACGCGAGAAACGTAAAAGCGACTGCAAACCTTGTGTCTTTTGCGTCCGATCACGGTTGCATCCGGAACGACAATGGATTACACCCGCGCGCGGGCACGATTCCGGAGATCCGAGCCAATGCCTCACGCCCCGCCCCTGCCACACGACGACACGTCGCTGTGCAAGCGCCGCGTGCGATATCCGGCAGAAAACTCCAGGTTCGGCGAGGGCTTTGTCACCCGCCATGATCGGGCGACTCGTACCGTGATCGTGCTCGATGTCGCCGACGGTTCATTCTGGCGCGGGTCCGATTCCGAAGTCGAAGTGATCGTCTGAACGCGCGTTTTCTTCTACAACCGTATTGGGACCAAATATGGCCAGCGTGAACTATCCAGTCAACACCCCCGGCAGCATCGCCTTCACATCTGCCGTCGCAGCGTGCGTCTTCGCCTTCCTGCTCCCCTTCTGCCATGAAGGCGGGTATCTCCAGCCAGCCTTCCTGTCCCTATTGGCCGGTGTATGCGTCGAGGTGGCCCGTCGCAATGTAATCCGTAAGCTGGTCAACGAACTCAACGCCTCGAGTGCAGGCCCGCTGCTTGCCGTCGTTGTCAACGGCGCGCGGGTCGGCGAGATAACCGGGACAGACCTCATTGGCCTCAAACTCGATGCACTCCGCGATCCGCGCAACTACGCGGCGCAACTCCACAATGTCATCGGCTTTGGCCTTCGCAGCGCGGCCGTGTCGCTCGTGCTAACACCGCTCCTTCTGTTCTGGACGTCGGTGATCAGTGCGTCTATCGCCCCCGCATCTTTCCAGGCAGCGATGTCGGCGATCGCGCACCTGCAAGCCGGCGACATCCCGCACGCCGCCAGCACGCTCATCCTGCTCGCGCAGACCGTGTTTATTCTGGTGGTCGGCGCCAGCTTCAGTTTTGGATTTGACCTGGGTCTGGCTAACGTCTTCCGACGCGACGTGCATCGCCGGATTCGCCGCAGCGTCAATTGCGCAAGCGACGGCACGCTGTCGTTGCAATCGACTACGGATGCGAACGCGGCGGCAAAGCCGGCGTGGACCAGCCGATGATCCTTGAATTCGTGATCGTCCCCGCAATTGCAGGCACCATCCTTCTTGCCGCCATCTGGCGCGTGCTGGATAGCGTGGCGCTGACCCACCATTGGCCGTCGTGGACACCGATTGCGTGCATCTCCGGCGCAATCGCGGCGCTCGCCATTCTCGCGACGATCCGCGGCGTCATCGATGAAGTTCGTATGAGACGCGAACGCAGGGAACTGTCCGTGATGGAGCAGCGCCACCCGGGCTGTCACGTTCTCAGACTGTCCAGCGGAGAGTGGTTTCTAACCGACAGGGCCACGGGCCGCGCGTTCGAACCGGACGGCGTTCCGGTGCACTCGTTCACGTTTGGCAAGACCATGGACGCAGGCACCGCTGCGGCCACGCTGCAGCCGGTGCCGGACAAGCCAGACACTTACCGGCGCGGCACAGGTCGATGATCCGGGCCACTCTGTCATATTGAACCATGGCCGCTATGCGCGGCCATTTTCTATGGTGCTTTCTCATGTTCAACGTATCTTTCGATGGCGAGACGTTTCCGCTGAGCGACGTCCAGGAGAACCCGGCGCGCTACTTCAAACGCCTTGAGCGGGCGAAGGTCACACCCGGCTACGCTGTCTGCCTCTGCGAGACCAACACCGCACCGCTGCAACTCGTGATTCGCCGCTACGGCTCGCTGCTTCACCTGGCCGGATGGCCAGACGACGGTCATCGTCACAAGCGCGGTTGCGCTTTTTACAAGGACCCGAACGCGGCAAAGCCGACTGGCGGCGGCGACAGCACAGCGGCGATCATAGCGACACCTACAGGGCTGAACGTGAAGCTGGACGTATCGCTCACCCTGCGCGAGACGACGTCCGGCTCGCGCGGCTCGCCCGCACAATCATCAGACCGCACCAGCCGCCGGTCAGCCAGTCTTCTCGCATTCCTTCAGATGCTGTGGTCCGAGGCGGCCCTTAACCAATGGACGGGCCTAGGCACGGCGCGTCACTGGGGGCTATGCAACGCAATGCTGCTCGCTGAAGCCGGCACTGCACTGATCAACGGCGCTGACGCGCAGAAGGTACTGCACATCATGCGACGCTTTGACGAAGCCGATCGTGCTGCGATCAATGCGGAGTTTGATGCTTTCATCGCGCGACTCACAATTGACGATAAGGGCGCAACCCATCGCGGCCTCGTGATCGGAGAAATCAACGAAATCGCGCCCACGAAGTATGGCCACGCCCTTAGTCTGCGCCAGAGCGCGCGGAAATACTACGCCAGCTCGAACCTCATCGACCATGCGTCGCGCGCCTACCGGTACGCCTGGAGCGCCCTCGGCGATCGCGCCGCACGCGTCGTCGCCCTTCTTCTCGTTGAACGCACACCGAAGGGGCATCTAAAACTGATCGACCTGGCCGCCATACTCTGTTCGTCGACCTTCATCCCGTGCGATTCCATGCATGAGGTGGCGATGGCCAACCGCCTCGTCGCCGAGCATCGGGATTTCCTCAAACCTCTTCGCATGGCACCGGATGATGCGATGCTGCCCGACTTTGTCTTGCGCGACACCGACACGCCGACCCATATCGAGGTCTACGGGATGAATGGGCTCGCCTCCTACGAGGCGCGAAAGGAACAAAAGCGCGCGCTGCGCCTCGCCCGTCGGATTCCCGCGATCGAATGGGACGTCGACCGGGAGGCACTCAATGCGATCCGGCTTCCGCCCGTATGCGCGAAACGCGTCGCCACCACTTGACTAAGCGGTACGCGGTCTAACGTGATCGCGATGTCATCCCAAAGTCTTACTGGAGTTTTCATGCTGCCCCAACTCACCGAGATCCTTCAGGACTTGCTCAACGTCACGCGCTACGCGGCAGCTCCGTTCGTCCTGAACGGCCGACCCGATTCGGTTCGCCAGTGGCTTGAAGTGCTGCGCGACCGTCTGGTTGCTCTCACCGAGAAAACAACCGCCGCGCTGACTTCGTTCGAGCACGACGACGCGGTCGATTGCGCAGGCTGGACGGACGAAGAACGCATCCTGAGCAGCGCCTGGGTAACCAAAAACTATCCCAGCGAATCGAACGAGGTGCAAGCTGCTCTACGGAGAGCCTGGCGCGACGGCCAGCGACTGCGCGTGCAGTTGTCGGCACAACCCCTAACAGCGAAAGTAACGCCGTGAGCGCGACGGTTCTATTCCTGCCAATGAAAGCGTTCTACTTCGACGAGATACGCGCAGGGCGAAAGTCGGAAGAGTTCCGGCTGGCCAGCGACTACTGGCGCACACGTCTCGTCGGTCGCCGCTACGACTTCGTGCTGCTGACGCGCGCGTATCCGCGCGCAGACGACTTTGAGAAACAGCAACTGCTGCCGTGGCGCGGCTATGTGCTGCGCACAATTACCCATCCGCACTTTGGACCCGCCGCGGTCAGCGTCTTCGCCATTGATGTCAGTGGAGAGCGTCTTCCGGATTGCGCGATCGCCGCGCTCAGGTCCCAGTCTGCTGGAGCACAATCCGCCCGCGCTTGCCAATGTTGATCAGCTTGTTTCGTCGCCGGCAAACCGGACAGATGAAGTAGATACCGAAGCTGTCTATCCCAGGTTCGACAGCGCTAAAGTCGATCAGCAGATGGCACCTGATGCACTTCCACATAGCCCCCTCCTCTCCCGCGCGACGCCTCAGTCCAGCATAGAACATGTCCCGGCCGTTCGTCGCCGGAAGCCGGCGTACCGGTTCCTTGACATCGCCAGAACTCAGGCAACCTGTTCTCAAGACGTGCGGATCTTCGCACGCAATCAACGCGAGGTTCCCATGCAGGGCAAAACTCTTTTTATGGAGCGTGTCATTTCCAGAACGCGTGACTGGCAATGTCGGTTTCCAGCGCTTAGCGCGTCCAGCCAGATTGCCGACTCGATGTCACACGGCCGCCAGATCGTTGCGGCCGCAACCAGTTCCGCGGGCGTGCGTTGCGTGTTCTTCAGCAACCACGGATCGGTGCTCGACTTCAGCGCGACCTGGGACGAGCTCGAGCGCGCGAAGACGTGGTGGTACTTCGTCCGTCGTTGGAACTTCTGGGTCGTCAGCACCGACGCTGAACTGCGTGCGCTTCGGATCGCCGACGATGAACCAGTCCTCGGCGTCACGCTGAATGTGGCCACCGTCGAATGTGGCGAGACGCTTCGGTTTTTCGCCCTGCTTGATGCGGCTGAAACACGCGCGCGTGGCTTCATCGACGTAATCGCCGCAATATACGCCCCGGCAGCGGCGGCCTCTAACCCTGGTTCGCCAATGTCGGAGGCTGCGTGAGCGAATACTCAGCTATCGAATGGACGGATCACACGTTCAACACTCACTGGGGGTGTAGCAAGATCAGTCCCGCCTGTGACCATTGCTACGCGGAAACGCTTGCCAACCGCTTCGGCTACGGCTGGGGGGACGATGCCGCCAAACGCGAGTTCAATAAACAACACTGGAACGAACTGCTTCGCTGGGACAGAAAAGCGGCGAAGGAGGGGGTCCGCCGGCGGGTCTTCGCGAACAGTATGTCTGACCTCTTCGACAGGTTTGCCCCTGCCGGGGTGCGCGAACGTCACTGGGAATACGTCTCCCGCACACCGAATCTCGATCACCTGCTGCTCACGAAACGCATCGGTAACGTCGCGCGGATGGTGCCGGCAGCCTGGCTTACGCCGGGCGGCTGGCCAACGAACGTCTGGATCGGTGCCACCGTAGTCAATCAGAAGGAGGCGGATCGCGACATCCCGAAACTGACTCTGCTTCCGGCCCGCGTCCGGTTCCTCTCGATGGAGCCGTTGCTCGGCCCGGTCAGCCTCCCTGCCGCACTATTGCGCCAGATCGCCTGGGTCATTGTCGGGGGCGAGAGCGGTGCAGACGCACGGCCAATGCATCCCGCGTGGACGCGGTCGTTGCGCGATCAGTGTGTCGCCGCAGGCATCCGTTTCTTTTTCAAACAGCACGGTGAGTGGGTCGAGATCGACGCGGTCGCTGGCCACAGCCTTGATCGGGATATGCGCCGCGGCCTCGTACGGATTGTAAAGTCGCGTATGGACCGCGATGGTGGTTTCGGATCGGATGACGTCCTGATGCGCCGCGTCGGCAAGCACGCGGCCGGGCGGATACTCGATGGCCGGCTACATAACGACTTTCCCGGTCTGGAGATGCGGTAGCCCACGCAAGCGGCGCATAAACCTTTCAATCCCCATTAAATCTGGCTTGGCGATTTCAACGCCTGCGACAATAATCGCGATATTAATATCGCACCAAGCCGAGAAAATGATTGAGCAGCTCTATCCCTGTGACCACTGCGGCGGTCGCCCGACCCTTGGCTACTCACAACGGGTAGTCGCGCAGATAGGCGAGTCTGGCTTCGACTACGGCAGATTTGGACGGGAAGCCGGACCGCCTGTAATGGGCGACACGATACGTAGGCCTCTAGGAGCACCGCAGACTGAACGACTGGTCTGCGTTCACTGTGGCACCTGTGGCATGCAGACCCCATGGGTCGCTGTGAAAAACAACGATGAACACGCCGCGATGGCAGAGTGCGGATTGATCTGGAACAAACGACTGAGCCGTCCACCCGTAGAGAGCGGCGAGTTGCGCGATCTGGTAGAAAAAGAACTCGGCGCCTGCGACAGCCAGCTCGTAATCGATCTGCTGGCCCGCAACGAAGGCGAATGGGAAGAGCGAGGTCCGATACTCAAAATGCTCGCCCAACGTCTGATTGACGCGGCAATCGTGACTATCGATAGCTGGCCGATCGACCCCGTCCTCAAGGATGCGGCACGATACCGGAAGCTGGTCCAACTCGCAAAATGGGTCGATATCGACGGCGAACGGTATGTGTCGTTCCCGAGAATCCCAACCCCGTCTGAGCATACAAACTTTCTGTTCGAGGATCGCATCGCGATAGCGGTTGACGCGATGCCAGACCGGAATCGCTGGTGAACTCAAGCTAGGCCAGGTCATTGCGTCGCGCCGCGCCGCGCACGATGTTGCTCGCTCCGCAGCCGAAAAAAAAGCCGGCAGTTGCGCCGGCTTGAAATGTTCTAGCGTTTTCCGAGGGCCGCCGCTAGAACCTGAGAGAGATTCCATTGTGAGCGGATATAGGCTCGGTGACTGGGGCATAACGCGCGCTGTATTGACATCCATTCCGGGGTCCGATGCACGCTACGCTGATTCAACCACCGCACCAAGGATTCGATACAGCGCCTGGCGTGATATGCCCAACGCTTTCGCGGCATGGCTCTTGTTGCCAGAGGCAGCGACCAGTGCGTCCCGCACCGCCTCCACCGTGGGCAACGTTTTTTGCAGCCGCTCCTGAGTTGCAAAGGTAGACAGGTATGCGTTGGCCTTGGTGACGCGACTATGTCCCGCGGCTTCCACGACCCGTCGCATCGCCTCCTGATGTACCTGCGGATCAGGACGTACGCCAGCCCGTTTGACTGGCGCCGGCACTCCGCTCTCCTGTTCGTAGAGCGATTGCAGATAGCCATGGCGTAGACCGTGGCTCGTCACACCCAGCCCGCTTTTTGTCACCCCATGCCTGGCGAGCACGTAGTAATACCAGTCACGCCACTGCTTCAACGTGCGATCCGCTGGAACCGTCGATCCGCTCATCCCGTTACTGAGTCGAGCGGCCTCCTCGAGGATCGCCAGCTTCCGCTCGATTGGCACTTCACGCGGACGGCCCCCCTTCGTCCCGCGCGTAACCGCCAGCGTCTGCGGGTTTCTGACAGCTTCGACAGGCCGCATCAGGAAGCTCTCTTCGACGCGAAGTCCGAACGCCGCCTGCAGCTTCAACTGAACGGCCGTATAGGGACACGTCTGCGCTATCGCGTCGATCTTCGCGGGCGCGTCAATACCATGCGCGTCCCATGACTTGTCTTCGGTCGCCACGTAGCTGCGCACGAGACCATGCTCCCGCCGGTCGACGTAGTCGGCAAGCGTGCCGACCAGATTCGTCTTACCCATCCACTGCGCGATCGCGCGCAGGTAGGTCAGCTTGTTTTCAATCGTCCCGCCGCGCTGTCCTTTTGCAACCCACGCGCGCACGAGATAGTCCACGTGCTTACCCTTCAATGACCACGGGCTCTGCAATGCGTAGCCTCCCGCCTTCAATTCCATGAAGGCCTTGCACAAAACCGTCGTACGCTTTTCCTGCGTCTTGATCGAAAGAGCCTTGCGGCTGATGCGCGTCGTGCTGTGGATCTCCGCAACGTGCTGGTCGAGCAGCTTGAGCAGAGCGTCCCGAAATTCGGGTGCCAGGCCATAGCCGCGGACGATCGCGCGGACATTCAATATCGCTGCCATTCCAATACCCCATGCGGCATCGCTTCGCGAAATCCGCCTCCTCGTTGTTCAGTTCGAGCCACGCCCGGTCGCAGCATCCCTACCTGATGCCGTTTCCCGACCTGCGCGGGCCTGCGTGCGCCGCTCCTGCTGCGGCTTCGCCGTATCTCCCCGGCGCGGGGTTCCTGCCTTCCTGTCCTTTAGCGATTCCATCTGATCAGCCCGTTGCATGGGAAGAGCATGCAGTCCGACTGTCCAACCTGCTGCGGTGCCGGCGGGGATCGCGCTTCGCGCAATCTCTCGCTGGCATGTTCGCGTGCCATCACTGCCGTCGCGCTGCGCGGATAACTCCCGCACGGTGCAGCTTCGTGGCCACCCTGCCAGCCTGACGCTCACGCGTCTCGGGCCGTCCGCCGTGTGGCGGGGACGGCTCCGGGCTGATGCCGGGCAAATCCGTTGCGCATTCTGGTTCCGGCTGCGCCTACCGTTCTGTCTTCCGTACAGGGAATCGCGAGTGCTTCGGTTTTACCCGGCTCGCAAGACTTCCCCCGCCCCAAAGCACACTCATGTCCGCCGCCGTGTATCGGGCATCCTGAGTGCACCCAGCTTCGTGTGCTGAAAGGGCGCGTACAGCACGTATGAGGTGGGACGCGAACTGTCCAACTGTCCGCATCCACATGTCCTCATCCGCGCACATCGCGACAAGCTGCCGCTGATCGTATGGATATCGCACTGTCCGGGGGTCCTCACTGTGGACCACTCTGGACTTGATCTGATTCAGAAAAAGGCCGCCTCACTGTGCGGCCTGGTCACTCGGGTGTTACTTGCCCATTGCGGGCTGGGGAAAAGACGAACGGGTGCCTTGCACTCCGTTTCGATGCGTCCGTGGACGCGGTAGGTAGAACCAAGAATAGGTGGTTTCGTCCCGCACCAGTTGTTGAAAGCTGCCCGGAACCTGATGGCTTTCGACAACTTGACTTTGCCGCGCGCTGGCTAGACTGGAAACCAGGCAGAACTGACAGAAAAGTGTCAGTCCGCTGATTCGGATGCCGAGGGGGCGGACAGACTGACACTTAAGTATCAGTTATCTGTCACTTCGGCGCGAAGCCATGACCTTACCTTTGGAGTCACCTTGAAAACTTCCGTCTTTGCTGTCGATGTCGGCTATGGCAACACCAAGTATGCATACCGCGCAGCCAGCGGCACCATCGCGGCGGATATGTTTCCCTCGCTCGCACCGCTTTCCGCGAGCCGCGCCATTTCGGGCTACGGCGATGGCGTGCTCGCATCGCGCAAGGTAGCCACCATTGTGATCGACGAAATCGAGTATGAAGTTGGCCCCGACGTCGCGCTCACTGCGGCATACGGAAATACCGGCCGCGCACTGTCCAACGACTTCGTGCTCTCCGACAACTACGCCGCACTGCTGGCCGGCGCGATGCACTTCGCTGGCGTCACACATATCGAGCGGCTCGTTCTCGGCCTGCCTGTCCACAACATGCAGAAGTATTCGGACGCGCTGAAGCAGCGCTTCACTGGCGATCTGGAGTTCGGCGTGGCGCGCGTCCGGGTCGACAAGGTCGTCGTTATCCCCCAGCCGCTCGGCTCGCTCGTGTCCGCGTCGAGCAACCGGCAGAAGGAGTTCGGTCGCGACAGCGCACACCTGGTCATCGACGTCGGCTACTTCACCACCGACTGGGTGTACGCCAACGGCTTCACGATGGACGACAAGCGCAGTGGTGGCATGCCCGGCGGCGCTTCGCAGATCTATCAGCGTATCGCGGGCCTCCTCGCGCGCGATCAGGACGAACAGGTCGATGACCTCGAGCGCATCGACAAGGCATTGCGCGAGCGCAAGCCCTTCTTCTACTATGGATCGGACATCGATCTCGATCCGTACCTGGAGAAGTCGCAGCCGCTGATTGCGGGCGTCGTCAAGGAAATGCAGAACAACGTCGGCCAGCTCACGAATGTCCGGTCGATCATCCTCTCAGGTGGCGGTGCAGCACTTTATGCGTCAGCGATCCGCAAGGCTTTCCCGCGTGTGACTCTGGAAGTGATCGACGCGCCATGTCTCGCGAACGCCAAGGGCTTTCTGGTAGTCGGCGAAGCGGGCCTTGCGCGGGAGCGATCGACTGCTAAAGCATGAGCGAGAAATTCGACATGAAGCTGGTCATTGACGAGGTGACCACGCCACTGCTGCACGCCCGGCTGAGCGCGGCGCGATCGCCCCGGGAGCGTGCTGCGGTGCTCCGCTCTCTGGCAGAATCGGCGCTCCGGTCGGCGAGCGGCGGTGTCGTCTTTCATCCCGACAACGTCGCTGTCAGGTTGCCGGATATGGATACCGTGGCGTCACGTCCGATCGCGAGTGATCGGGCGACGCCGATAGCTTCCCGCTCGACCGATCCTGGCCAGGATGTAAATCGACAACCGGTTACCAACGAGCGACAGTCTGGCTCGCACGACACACAATTGCTCGCCGACGAGTTCGCGGGGTACTACTGAGTGGCGACTTGACTTTGCCTGCCAGATGCGAAGATGGGTCATGCATCGGTGTTCATGGCGCGACGCGTCGTACACCGGTGCGTAAACCGGAGGGTACATGACTGAATTGATCCAGATGGCTGCTAGCAAACTCCACGATCCGCACACGTGGCTCGGGCTTGCAGCGTTGGTAGCCTGCTGCGTGGCAGGCTGGTATTGCGGCGATATCGCGCATGCCGTATCGGAAAAACTCAAAGGAGAGTAAGCGATGGACATGCTCGATCGGCTCGTGCCGTATTACCGGAAATTCAACGCGCTGCCGTTTGTCGTCCAACGCACCGCGCTGATCGCGATGTGCCTCGCCTGCTTTGTTGTCGGCGTACAGCTGCTGCCCTACTCTGAGCATCTCGCCTTCATCTTTCTCCTGACCTCGCAGGTCGGCATTGTTTGGGCTACGGGAGCGTGGCGGCTCTGGAAGCCAATTGCTGTCATTCTTGTCATTTGCCTACGAATTTTTTACTGAGACGAGAATTCGATGGACAAAAAAAAAACGGCACCCTTTCGGGTGCCGCTGTCGTTTCAGGAGTATCAATGCGGCCGGGTGGCTGCAACGATAGCAATGCGACGCGTGCAGAAATCCCACGCCGCATCAAAGGTCTGGTCGCGACACGCGTACTGCCTGTTGCCCGCCGATGTCCTGTCGATCACGTCATAGGCCACCGCATCGGACTTCATCGCCGGCTGCCTGCCACCGGCAGCACCGGTAGTGCCAACGATCGCAAAATCACCAACGAGTACACGGAAAGAGCTCATTTCCATCTCCAATGAAAAATAGCCCGACGAGATATTCCCGGTGGGGAACTATCCCCACCGGGCTGGTTAAAAGATTGATCAGCGGACGCTCGCCCCGCTCACGCAGCGACGGAGATCCGCCGATCGGTTCCTGCATTTCGTGAAACCGGCACAGCCAGCGCCGGTGTAAAAGATTTCGCCAGCCATTCGTCAGCGAAGTCAGTGCCACGCTTCTTCGGGCGATGAACCAGCGCAGTGAAGCCCTCTGCGCGCAGCCGCTTTGCAAGCTCGACACCGGCTGCAACGCCAGGCGATTTGCCGTTCTTCGGATCAACATCGTCAAAGTCGACGAAAATGTGCACGACGCGAATTCCAAGGCCATCTGGAACCACGAACTGGCTCAACAGGATCCGGTTCAGGCAGTTCCATACCGGAACGCCAAACTCCATGTGCGCGGCATAGGCTGTCTCCAGTCCCTCCGCAACGCCGATCTCACCGTTCACAGGATCCATCAGTCGTACCGCCCCGCCCCTGAGAGGATTGAGCGTCATGTCGTTGAGCTTGTTGTCGAGAATCTCGCCATCCGCCGAAACGATCCGCGCCTTTTGTGGCACAGACCGCTCCAGGAAGGTGCGATGCAACGTTCCAAGCCGTCCGTCCGGCAGTTCGAATCGCGCAAGAATGCCAGGCCACATACCGATTACCTTTTTCTCATGTCGATACTCGAGCATGCCGAGACGAAGGGACTGCGACGGAGGAGCCGACAGCCCCGGCACCCGTGCGTGAAGATAGAGTCGCGACAGGTCGCCCTCGCGCTGCATATGCGAGCGCTCCCACATCGAGTTCAGGCGTCGCTCGACAAACGCCGGATCCGCCTTTCGCTTCGGGGACGGCGCTGCAGGTGCGCCAGAGGCCGCGAGGCTTGCGCTGAGCACAGGCGGCTTGCCGTCGATCTCGGTCATCAGGCGATACAGGCCCATCCGGTTGATGCGCGTGATCAGCTGGAGGCCGTCGCCAGCCATTGCTTTGCCATTGCCACATTGACGGCATACCCAATCACCACGCCCACGCTTGTTGTCGTAGGTGAAGCGATCGGTGCCGCCGCAAACCGGACATGCGCACGCGTTGCCAGTAAGACGATCGGCCGGCACACCATAGCTCACGAGGAGCGAGATCCACTGCTCCGGGGAGAGCGCGAATTCCTTCAGCTTTCGCTGCAGCCACGCGTATTGCTCCGGCGTGAGCTCTCTTCCATTCAAACTCATAATCACTCTCCTTCGGGGAAGTGGGTTAGGTCGGTGCCTGAGACAGGCGTGAAAACGCTTGCTCAAAAAAACCGTCCGCGCAGCAATGGCGGGCAGCTTTTTTCAGCAGGCAGGTGTTCTGTCAGGAGCGCGAGAAGCGCAAGAGAATTCGCTGCACGACACACCGGGAGGCGTGCCGTGACAACGAAAGGTGAGGAACTACGGGAGAAGGAAAATGCTTTGGTGAGCCTTTACAGGATCAGATGATCGACCACGCCGCTCGTGTGTGAAAGCCAAAGAACGGTATGTCGTCCATCTCATCGAAGCCCCCACCGCGCGGAGCACCGCCGCCGGCATAACCGCCTTGCGGTGTCGATTCGGGCTGATTCGCGGTACGAGCAGCAGGTTGCCGTGCGCCTGCCTGTTGCACGGGAGCGCGACTGCGACCTTGCTGTTCAAACCCTCCATCATCGTCGGACTGCTCGCTTTGGCTATTGCCGCCGCGGCCACCGAGCATCTGCATCTGTTCGGCAACGATCTCTGTCGAGTAGCGATCGGTGCCATCCTGCGCCTGCCACTTGCGCGTACGGATGCGACCTTCGATGTACGCCGACGAGCCCTTCTTCAGATACTCGGCCACGATTTCAGCGAGCCGGCCGAAGAACACCACACGGTGCCACTCGGTTGCTTCCTTCATTTCGCCCGACGCCTTGTCCTTGTAACGGTCGGTTGTTGCGAGACGGATATTGGCCAAAGCGTCGCCGCTGGGCAGATAACGCACTTCGGGGTCTGCGCCGAGATTGCCGACGAGGATGACCTTGTTCACAGATGCCATAAAGAACTCCTTATTTAGAAATTGACCAGAGCCACTTGTCCCACATGACCTGCTTTCCATCGACAATCTTCGGGCTGCCATCGCGTCGGATAGCGGGCACCTTGATCTTT
This sequence comes from Paraburkholderia sp. IW21, assembly GCF_041321145.1. Classification (NCBI taxonomy): domain Bacteria; kingdom Pseudomonadati; phylum Pseudomonadota; class Betaproteobacteria; order Burkholderiales; family Burkholderiaceae; genus Paraburkholderia; species Paraburkholderia sp. IW21. The sequence continues at coordinate 57,566 of NZ_JBGGWA010000017.1, forward strand.
CTCAGGCGACGCACCGATACGTAATCGCCAACCATGCACCCTGACTCGGCAATTGCCTCCTTCAGGCCTTCGCCCTGCAGCGTGCGCTCGCCCGCTACGGTGTCGATATGCATTGCAAACGACGTGTAGAAGCGCGACGCTCCGACTGACTTCCGATCAGGGAATTTTTCCTCGCCCCACGAAACGACACGCCCCTCGACTGCGGCCATGTCATAACTGTGTTCGCGACGAGGTGGCGCCCGGCGCGCTGTGGAGCCGTCCGAAGAGCTATCGGCCGGTAGCGGTTGCGGGACTTCAAACGATTCGGACGCCGCTGTTGCAGCAGCCGGCACCGCTGGGAGTGGCTTTCCGGCGGATCGTATCGCTGTCGCGATCGCTTCTTTCAGCGAACAGCGATGGATATGAAACTGTGACCAGTGCGGGGCGAGTTCCGGGAGGATTTTCAGGCCGAACTGCGTCTGACTGGCCTGCTCATCAAAAGCAGGTTTGAACTGAACGACGCAGTTCGCCTCCTCCACGAAGAGATTCGGCTCGTCCACAATCGTGATGAGGGTTTCATCGGCAGCACCCTGCCCGACTACGCGGGGAGGCGTATCTACTACTGGCGCGCCAGCGGGAACCGTCGACTGGGTCGATGATGTCGCGGGGGTTGGAGTGGAAGTTGGCGCGGCAGGCTTGCCGGGAAAAATGTCCGCAAGGACTCGAGAAAAGAAAGCTGCGTTACGTGCCATGAAAGCTCCTAGAGCAACGTGCCGAACGACATGCGCTGAAGTTCGCTTAGATCACGCGCGAGCAGCGGCGTGTTCAGGATGAAGTCGCGAAGGAACTCCGGGTCGGTCCCGCTTACCTCGCACACATGCTGGTACGGGAGCGCCCCATCCCAGTAGCCCATGATCCAGCCGAGCGTCGCGCGATAGTCCTCGACATCAAGCTTCCGGTTGCGAAGACGGTCGGAAATCATGTACGCACAGTCCATCAGCGATTCCGGCATCTTGTCGCCGCGGCGACTATCTCTCGCGAGCGAGATCAACGCGTCAACCATCTTGTCGCGAACGGTCTCGCTCCAGAGATGGGGGTCAGGCAGGGGGTCGGGTTTGATGACGGGTTTGAAGACTGGCGACGAGTCGCCAAACATGTCGAGCTGCCAGGCAGCCACATGTGGTTCCATGAGATTGCTCCGGGAACGCCGGCAATCTCATAGCCCGTGACCGGGAATGGATTCCCGGCTGGGGTAGAGGGCCGTCTCCATGGAAATCCACGGAGACGGTAGAACTGACGGCGACCCTGTTAGAGGGTGCCGGTCTTGAACGGAATAACGACGGCCGACTTGGCATAGCGCCGGGTGGACGTCGGTGCGGCAGCGGTCGTATCGTTCGCCGCACTCGCTGCCGAAGCAACTGATGCGGTGGCGACGGTTGCCCTTGCGGCCTCGGCAGCCCTTGATGCAGCGGCGAGCTTTTCGGCTTCGACGCGTGCGACTTCGGCTTCAGCCTCGGCAGCTTCAATCGCCTTGGCCTTCTGTTGCATGGCTTTGTGAAGCCAGCGTACAGCCAGCAGCAGCAGGAAACCGGCAACGAAGAGCGACAGACTGGCGAGATACATCACGAAGCACAGGGCGACCAGCTTGCCCGGTATCTTGATCGCATCTTTCAACAGGACTTTCAGCATTTTTCTCTCCAGAAAAATTCACTCACAAGGGAATGTCCGGACGACGTCCGGGGGTTTCGATGCTCAGAAGAGCAGGGAAAACCGGCGCGAAGCGCTTTCGTTCATGCCCGGGCGGGCACGTACGGGAATGCTTTGCGCGGGTGATGGGAGAGATACGCGGCTCGCACCGCAAGATGGCGTGACGCGATTCGTCACGTGTAGTCGATGCGTCAGAACGACGCCGGAATATCCCCAAGGTTAATGCGGGCGCAACGCTCTTGCAGAGTGAATGCTCAACAAACGCGTGCAGCTTTGAGGAACAGCCGGGCGGCCAACGCGTCATCTGTCGCAGCTGGTCACGTCAACCGGTTGACGGGCTTAACCCGGAATGCTCCACCAAAACATACCGCTTTCTCAGGTTCATCGAAGGCGTGTGGTAAGTATTCCCGGTAATCACAGCTCTCTTACCATCCGATCCCCAAAGTCACCGCATCCGGAAACCGATTGGCGCGACTTGACTTTGCGTAGAGCACGTCAGACTGGACTCACCTCAACGACGAAGTGACCACCATGCCCACCCTACTGATTCTGCTGACGCTCGTTTTTTTCGTTTATCGGAGCATGCAGCGCCGTCGCAAGCCGGCCCCATCACGTCCGATACCCGTGACACGCAGCCAGTTGCAGGGCGACGCCGGCGAAGCGCTTGTTCAGGAGGAGCTTCGTCGAGTGTTGACGTGGCTCTGTGGCACGAACTTCTATCTGTATCCGACGGCGCTGCTGCTCAACCACGCCCCGGGCACGCCGTATCCAACCGCCGAGGTGGACCATCTCGCGATTACGCCCTTCGGTATCTTCGTCATCGAAACCAAAAACTGGACGGGCGCGGTTGAGCCCGGCTGTGATGCGGATTCGGTCATCCGTATCGGCTCGGACGGTCGACGTGAAGAACGTCGCTCGCCCCTTCGGCAAAACCGATCGAAGGTGGCGTTCCTGCGCACGATGCTTCCAGGCATATGGGAGATCGAAGGGGTCGGCGTATTTGCCAACGACGCCTGCGTACTTTCAGCTGCCTTGCCGGCGAGCCTGATTCGCCGCTCCGACCTGGGTCAATGGCTTCGGGAAAGGAAGTCCCGTCATGACGCGTGCGGACGCAAGGGCATCAACATCAATGCGGCCCGCCAGTCGATCGAAGCGGTCAGGGCAGTCGACCCATTAGGCATAGCACTCGCGAAACATCGCGCGCTAGTCCGGGCTTACCCTAGTTTTTAGGGGGATATTTCCTAAAGTTACACCCGATTTTGCCGATGGGTAAACGGTTGCGATTGCAATATTTCCCTGCATTGACATGAAAGCAGCATGTTTTTATGCACCTTTTACGCCTGCCGCGATGGAAACGGAGCGTATTCTGGGCTGCGATAGCCGAAATTAGACCACTCGGCGTCAGCCTTCTGTAATTGCCTCCTCATGACAAGCCCGCGGCCACGGGCACGCAAAAACCGAATGGAGTTCGTAGCATGAGCAATAAAAAAGATTTGAAGAAGAATTCTGACGAACTGTTTGATCCGACCCGTCTGGAAGGCGCGACGCCGGACGATGGCGCGGTCGAAGAATCACTTCCCCCCACATTCGCGCACATCCCGTCCGAACGGGAAATCAGCTCGATGGCGCGCAGCATGTTCGGGTCAGAATTGCCCGAAGCTCTGATCAAGACGATCGTTGCGGAGAGTGAAGAGGTCGCGCATTCCACGCGCAAGATCCTCCAGGAACACATGCGTATCGGGGGAAACTTCGCTCACATGATGACGCGAGTAATCAACCAGAAGGTTGGGGAGCTCGGCGACTTGCCTGCGGTACGCAATCGCGCGAAGGAACTGGTGTACGACTTTCTGGAGCGACTTTTCCGCCGTAAGCGGTCGTCGGTCAGGCTGTACATTCGCTGCTATGAAAAGTTCAGCACCAACAGCGGTGCAGTCGCCATGCTCTCGCATAGCGACATGTCGCTTCTGGTCGGCAATGACATTGGCGATGACATCGTCGACGCGGTGATTGAGGCCAAGCGGGACAATCCCGACATGAGCAAGCGCGAGGTGGAGAAGCTGATCAAGGATATGCGCCAGGCGCGCGAGCAGATTGCGGAGAAAGACACCCGCATCGAACTGGTCAGCAACGAGCTCGCGAATATCGTCGGGCAACTCGATCAGGCTCAACTCGACAACCAGCGGCTCGCAGAGGAAGCGGAGCGTCTTCGCCAGCACATCGAGCGGGACAAGGAAAACGCCAAAAGCACGCTGGTCGATCTGGCCGACGTCAATCGGCAGGTTAGCGTGTTGCAGCAGGAACTGGCAAATCGCGAGCGCGATCTTGAAACCCGGAGCCGCCAGTTGCTCGAGGCGTCGAGCAAGGTAGAGACGAAGGAAGTGCACGTACCTACCGTGCCTGAGGGGTACAAGAACCTCCAGGAAGCAATGGAGGCTGAGCTTGCCCACCTTAAGTCGACCACCAGCGCGCTCGAGGAAAAGCGCGCGGAACTGGCGCGACTGGAAGAACAGGTTGCCGCCCAGACCGAAGCGATCGAGGCCAGTCAAACGCTTGAGAAGACCATGAGCGGGCTCGTCCAGCGATTCGGCACCTTCGTCCAGGAGTATCACAGCGCGCAGTTGATGGTGACGGCTGGCGGCTCCCCTGCCCGCTTCGTGAATCTTTTCAGCGCACTCGCGGACCTCGTGGGCAAGTTTCACTCCGAACTGCTTGCAGCCACACGCGCGGCCTGATCAGGGCGGCCGCCCCACACGCTAAGAGAGAAAAAGAACAGATGGACAATAAGAACGAATATCGCTCGGTCGAGCGGCTGTATATCCAGGACTGGCTTCTTGATCAGATCCAGGTCACGAACTTCGAGCTCGTCGACCATATGAAACTGATGCTTCAGCAGGACGGCCGGTTCAACGAAGTGTTCCAGGTTGAACGCAAGGAAATCGAGCATCTCAAACAAAATCAGTCGTCGCTACGCAACCTGCTGCGCACCCCGTTCCTGATGGTGGAGCCGACGCTCCAGCGCGTCGAAGACTGGCGCTGTTTCGTCGACGATACGCCCACGACGCTAACGGTCGATGTCCTGCGGCGGAAAACGCCCCAGCTCGATTCGCTGGGGAACTATGCGGTCGGCAATTCGAACAGGCTCTTCCTCTCGCTCGTCACGCAGGTGATCCACATGAGCGTGCTGTGCGCACCGCTCCTCGGTATCACGAATGAACTGGCGCAGTATCTTGCATCGGTCCCGCCGTGGAAACTGCATTTTGCGCTTGGCCGTATGAAGGGCTTGCCACTGTTCCGCTGGCGCTTCAACAGCCAGACCTTCTGGTACGAGTTCGTGGCCAGTTCGTTGACCGATGAAACGATCGCGCATCAGATCATGCTGACGTCGCCGATCAGATCCGGCGACCTGCCGCTCATCGCTGGCTGGAGCGAACTGCGCCTCGAGCGCGCCCGCAACGAAATCTACGCGGCCGCGATGATGGCGCACGGCTTGCGCGCGTCGACGGCATCAACGCTTTTCCGGCTGAACCAGAATGCCATGCGGATGCTCTACGTGAAGATCCACGACGCCAGTTCGCCCTGCGGGAACGTCCCGACGTCGCTGCCATGGTTCGTTGAGACCCCACAGAACCGTCTGCACGCGACAACCTACATCTGGCTGTATCGCTCGGCGATCGCGATGGGCGCCAACGCTCCAGAGGCCCTGATTGCAACGAACGACATTTACGATCGTCTGTTCGGCGGCAAGCGACTCATTTCTGCAGATCGCGGCTGGAACCTGACGCGTTCGATGGCAGCTGACACGCGCCTGACGGTGGCCCCTTGCCGGCAATGCAGCACGCACTATGTCGTGTCGAACAACGATACGAAGATCGAGATGCATAACCGCTTCACGTGCCCGGCATGTCAGCAGCAGCTTGGTCCCAAAAAGCGTGCCGCCCGGAGGAAGGTGAATGACGCAGCCAGCTAACGTCGAACAGGATCTCCCTGCGGGGCTGATTGTGTTCAGCGCCGACGGCCGCGCTCAGTTCGGATGGCGCAATCCCGAAACCGGTGAGCTTTACGCCGAGGCTGACGGAAGCATCATAGTCAACGCCATCGGCGCGGTGGACTGGCACGCCGGCCGCGCTCATTGATCAGATAGGCCTCTCAATGGAAGATTTCGACTACCTCGCAGCCGATAGCAACGCGGCGTGGCTCGATGGTCGTGGAGACGGACGGTTCGAGCGGTACGAACGCTTCTACCATCAGGAGCGGGCGCAACAGGCCGAGAAGTTTGATCTGGAAATGACCAACGAAGGCTATGGAGAATGGGCAAGCCGTCAACCTGCACTGATGCTGTCTTTAGTTAGCGGCCCGTGGTTCGGCCAGGTTGCGGTCGCCTTTTTCAGCGTCTATATGGGATCTCGCCTCGTACCCGCACTTGCCGGCAAATTGCCGGTTGCGACCGGTGCGATGCTTGCCATTGCCTTTGTTGGTCTGCGCATTTTTCACTGGCGACGGCGCAAACGGAAATAGCCAGAATGCATTCGGACCAGAACAGCCGTCAAGACCCGTCGAAAGACGGGTTTTTTCTTGGCCGATGAAATACGGCTCAAGAGTTATGAATAATTTCCGATATCTCTAAAGTGTCGTCGCGCCGCAATTGAGAATTTATGAGAAATCAGTCCGATGCGAATCTCGAGCCGGACAAAGCTTGACTTCGCGAGCGGATCAGTAAGATGAAATCAAGGTCGCGCAAGGGGCACGGCCAAAACAAAAATCGAGGAATTGCAATGAAGAACAACAAGATCACTCTTACCGCTTTGTCGCTCGCGGCAACGATGCTGCTCGTTGCATGTGGTGGCGGTGGTGGCAGTGGCTCAGCAGGGTCGGCCAGTCCGTCAACCCCAGCAAGCACGTCGACTCCAGCGAGCGCGGCGGTGACCGGCACGCAGTCCACTCCGCAGTACGCGGCCAGTAGCGCGCAACTGGCAATGTTTAACCAGGTGAACGCCTACCGCCAGCAATGCGGTTTCCCGGCAGTTCAGCAAAACACGGTTCTCGATCAAGCTGTACAAGCGCATGCGATGTGGGAAGGATTGAACAATCAGGTTGCGGACAACGAAACGGCTGGTCAACAAGGCTTTACTGGCGTGAGCTACGTTGATCGTGCCGTCCATTTCGGATTTCCGTCAGGCGCAATTGCTGGCGGTGTGAGCGCGGCCTACTACACCACAACGAACACTTCCGAAACGCAGTACGGCCAGACGTTGGTGAACGAATGGTTTTCCGGCGTGTACCATGCTCCGGTTCTGCTGACACCGATTACGAAAATCGGTGTTGGCGAATATGAAACCGCGTTCAACGGTTCGCCGGAAGTGTGGGGCTCGCTGACCCTCGCAGATACGTCGATGCAGCAACTCACCACGAGCGGCCCGATTACGTTCCCGTGCCAAGGCACGACCGGCGTTCCGCCCAAGAGCTATCTGGAAAATCCGACGCCGCCGAATACTTCGGGCCCGTGGGGCACGCCGGTTATTGTCATGGGCAACGCGACCGATACGATTGCGCTGACTTCCGGCACGATGATGGACCCGTCCGGCAACGTCATCAACCTGCAATTGCTCTATTCAGCCAACGATCCGAACAAGCGGCTTCAGTCGTATCAAGCCGTGGCTTACCCGACGACGCCACTGGCTCCGAACACCACGTACACGGTATCGGTGTCCGGCACGGTGAACGGCAACGCTTTCACCAAACCGCCGTACACGTTCACGACCGGAAATATCGTCTGGTAATCGCCGCCGCAAAAAGGGCTCTCGCGGGCCTTGATCGAAAACCGCCAGCATCACACTGGCGGTTTTTTTATTTCCGAAATCGTTTTTGACACGCTCCAATGGAGAAGGGGTGCAACCCGCAAAAGCTGCACCCCTTTTCCGCTACAACTTGTCTTGGTCAGGTTTAATTTGGCCCGCCACAAGCCGCAGACCCCGGCGAAGTTGTATTTCCCGTGAGCTGCCCGAGAGCGCTCCCGTCCGTTCGACTGACTGGGCAATACAACAGGTATGTGTTGCCGGAGTTACCGCACGTGTCGGTCCAGACGGGCCCGGTTGCTCCATATTCGACGTTGTTGTACGTGCCATAGCCATACGAGCCATCGAATTTTATATAGTATCCCGTGAAGGGGCCCGATGTGCCATAGCCGTTGGTGAGCGTATATCCCTGAGACTGCGCTTCACTGGCGCACGTTACCGTAGGCGGCGGTGCGTTACAGGTATACGTCCACGAACTACCGGTCCATGTGGGACCACTAGCGTAGCCGTACTGACAGGGGTTTGTTGGTGCCGCTGGTATCTGACAAAACGGACCTGTCCAAGAACTACCGGTCCAACCTGGAGACGCCGTTGTTATCCATCCTGGCGGGCAACTCGGCGGTGCCTGGTAGTTGCACTGTGGAGCGGAGTATTGCGAACCGATCCACTTCGCAGGTGAAACGGTGGTCCACCCAGCCCCGCTAGAGCAGGTCGGCGCGACTTGAGGCGAGTTAGAAAGAAACGTCCCGCAGGTCGAATCCTGGTAGCCGTACGAGCAGGTGACGGGCGCCGCGAACGCCCCGCGACCGGACAGGAGAATCACGCCGAACAGCACGACTCTCACCCACAATTTCCAGAATCCCATTCCTTTTTCCTCAAAACGCACAATAGGTTGAAGCCGAAACCTGACCAGGTATGGGTGTGCTCGTCCCGTCCAGGATGTAGACAATCCACGGTCCCGTGCCAGCGAATCCGTAATTAACCGTGGCGGTCGTATCCACGTAGATGCTCCGCGGATTAACAAGAATTTGCGGGGTGCCCCCGCTCGAGCAGAGTGGGGCCGGCACACCCTGCCCGCTTTGCACCGTGTAATAGGCGTAGCCCTGAATCCGGCCACCGATCGGCAGCCAAACGTTGAACTGGCAGGACAGCATCTGACCCGAGCCGTCACTGTTTCCCGCGATAGCGGTTCCAGTGCAGCCGGCTCCTGGCACCGCAATATTCCCCAACGTCATGGTGCCGGTGACGACCGCGTTCCCATGGATCGTGGCCGCCCCGCTGTCGATCGGCGCCGGGGCGGTTCCGTTCTGGTTCTGCACATATAGCGTCGCCGGCGAACGAACCGCACTGCTAACGGCGACATTCGACGCTGCCACCGTCGGGGCGGCAATCGTCCCGGTCGCATCGATGTTGCCGACGTTATGCAGGTCGACGCCGTTCACGTTCTGGCTGCCCGTCCATGTCAGGCTACCGTCTCGCCGGATATACACCGAGTTGCCATCCGTGGCGTTCGCGTTGGTCGCAACGATAGCCGCAGCGGGCGAGCCGGCAAGCGGGTTAGCCGCTGTCCAAGCGCCGTTCAAACCTGTGACCGTCCCGGAGTTCTGGGTCTTCGAGAAGCCAAACGCGGACCCACCCGCCTGAGCGATCTGCGACGCCCCGATCACATCCGGCTGACCATTGCGGGTAATCGGCTGCGAGGGATAGAGGATGTACGAGACGTGGCAGTTACCGGCGCTCGGCGAACAGTTCGCGGGCACCATCGTCATCTGGATGGTGTACACACCGCCCCAGAACGGGCCATTGCTATGCGGCTGTTTCAGGCTGCCACTCGTAAAAAGCGCATCGATCGTGGGAGGAGTCAGCGGTTGCGGATTGGCCGGGTTGTACTGCGCCAGCAACGTCGCATAGTTATCCGTCACCCAGGACGCAAGCGCCTGGTTGATGGTCGCCTCGTTCTGGCCTTCTGCCGCGAGTAACGTCGCGCGGCGGTGCGCGACGTCCTCCTTGATGCCCTGAAGAGTGAGCAGCGCAGATGCGACCAGAACGACCACCATCTCGATAATGCTCATATACCGGCCTTCAGTTGTTGTGCGTCGCGTACATGCCGATGCTCGCTGTCGCACCCGCGGAGGCGCATGCCGTCCCCGCCGTCGCATCGTTATATTGCGTCGACGGCCCCGAAATGGTCGTGCCGTTCACGGTGACCATCGTGTATGCCCCCGCCACGGCGGCAACGGACAGCGAGCAAACCGTTGCAGGAACTGGATACGTCATGACCATCGCATCATTGGCGGTCGACACCAGGCCTGAAGCCGCAGTGACCGACCCACCAAAAAGCCCAATGAGAGTACCTGCCGTCTTGTTCACGCGTGAGCCGGCCGAATCGAAGGCGTGGTTCGTCGCCAGCGTCTGCAACGACTCCCCAGAGAAATCCACCTCGTTGGAGGAGGCATCCTGAATACCGCTGCGAAACAATTGCGCCTCGCTCTTGAATTGATAAGCGTGGATGCGGTCCATCACAAATCCACGCCCTTGATACACGGCGAGCGCGAGCAGTGCCGCACCCGCCATGACCGCCGCGCCTTCGATAATGGACAGCTCGCCGGACTGCCGCCGACGTCGTGCCATCTGAATGAGTGTCGTCTTGCTGCGACCCGGTGTGTTCTTTTGCATAAAAGGCCTCTTCTATCGGACGGCGGACGTGCCGGTTGTGTCAAAGCTGGCAGCACCGGTCGCCACGTAGGAACCGATGCCGAAAATCAGAAACCCTGCGGCCGCGATGCCGAGCAGGACGTAATGGGTGATCCTTGCGTTGCGCCGTACCGTTTCGACCACGCGCGAGAGCGACTCGCGACCGAGATCCTTGATGGCCTGAATGAATTGGTCCCGGCCGGCGGCATCCGCAATCGTGTCGATCACCTCGTCGGAAAAGATCCCGGTGTTCAGGGCACGCATCGGCTCGTGCGGCGTTACGGTCAGACGGCGGCTCATCCTGTTCAGGTGCCACTTCATCCACGGATCGGCCGTCTTCGTCAGCCGGTCGAGTGCCGCCCGCAACGTCAGCCCCGAGTCGAAAAGACCCGACAGCGAGACAATCAGTAAAGCGGCGCGCAGGTCGCGCCGGTTGCGCCACATGAGGGGGGCATTGTCGAGACGGTTTCGCAATTCGCCAGTCCAGCGTCGCATCGTCCAGAAATAGCCAAAGACCGCGCCAAGCGTGATCGCGCCGGTGAGCCACCAGTACCGGTAGCAGAACGTGTCGACCGCATAGAGGAACCGCCCAAACGGGAACCACTCTTCGAGCGGTTTGAAGTCCAGCACCGCCGGGAAAATCTCTCCCCCGAACATCATGCAGAATCCGTACATGTAGACAATGATCATTGCCGGGTAGGCCATCTGCGTCGACGTCGTACCGGAGAGAATCCGTTTGGCATTAGCGGCCATTTCAGCGAGTTCCAGACCGCGCACCGCCGCATCCTTTTGCGTCGCCGCGGCAGCGAGCTCGAGCAGCGCGTACTCGTCGCTGGGAATGAACGGCTTCATCGCCGCAGCGAAATCGTCACCCTGTTGCATGCGTCGCGCGACGGCCTGAAACACGGGCCAGACGAACCCCTTGCGCCCACGATGCCGCTTTTCGAGCACCGTCAAGCGCTCGAGCAACGTCTCGCGGTTACGCACGCCTTTGGACGCAACGACGTCAAGGCGCGTCTCGCGATAGAAGGCCTCACGCATCCTGCGAAAGCTGATCGTCGCAATGTGCATCCGCTCCCTGTGCGGAAGCGACATGAAGACCGGATAGACAAGCCACTTGATCACGATGGCATCCTCCCATCGCGATCCGCAAAAATTCGGTAGTCGTCAAACGTGCGCATCGAATCGTTGATGAAACGCGGATCAATGATCCCGGTCGAGGCCTTGTACAGCGCGTGTTCGTAGATCGTTTTGCCCGTCATGTCCGGGTCGTCGAAACCGGTCAAACGCGTGGCGCGCCAGACCTTTTCCGCGCCGCGCCAGTCGCGCACCGCAATGCGATCGAGGAACTCCGGGCTCGGACGGAACAACTCCATAGCGAGCGTTTGTCCCCTGGTGCCGCCCGCGACCTTGCCTGCGCGCGTTACCAGCCCCTTGAGACGGCAGTGCTCACACCCTTCTTCAGCGCGGCAAGCCATCGCCGACGTATCAAGACCAAACTTCGTCTTGAGCAGGTGCAGGTCCGACTGACTCATCATGTCGCGCGCCGGCACCTTGCAGTGCGGACACAGGAGCGGGATCAGCTTCTGGTTGCCGACCGCGTTCACGTATTTTTCGGACGACACCTCATCCATGGGCAACTGGAGACGCCCGCCCGCGAGGCGCATGAACACACCGATCGCGCTGTCCGCGTGCAAGGTCGTCCGGACCGGGTGGCCTGTTAGCGCCAGTTCGGTCACAAGCGCCGCCATCACGGCGTCGCGGACTTCTGTCACGGTCAGATCATCCGGGTCCATCCGCATGAGCGTGCGGATCACTTCCGCAGCTTTGCGGCTTGCATCCTCTTCCGACTCATCGGGACGATGAGGGATCGAAATTTCCGACAGCCAGGGGTTCGGAAATTCGGCCGGCTGGCTAACCGCGTACTGTTTGCGCAGATCGCGGGAAGTCATCATGTACGACAGCGCGCGCAGCAGCGTCGATTTGGCCGAGCCCGTTTCACCGCTGAGAATCGTGACGCCGCCGCTCACATTCCCGAGTGCCTTGACGATTTTCAGCTGGCTGGTTTCCAGCCCCATCTGTTCAGGCATCAGAACCTTGTAGTGCCTGAAATTGCCATCCAGCAAACGGAGGGCAACGTCGAATCCGCCGACCAGAGGCGAGCTCTGCCAGCGCAGGTTGACCACGTCGGTCTGCACCACGAGTGGAATCATCGCGGACTGCGGCGCGTTCGGCTGGAAGGTCTCGGCCGAATTCGTATTGCGCTGTACGAGATCCTGGTACGAGGCCGACAGCGCCCGACGAACGAGCGCCTTGGGCATGTGGCGATAGGTGTACAGGTCGCCATGGACGCGAAAGCGGATTTCAACTTCATCGTTGAAATCCCGGTATTCGTAGTGGGAGTCACTCGCACCATATCCGTGAGCCGCTTCGATCACGTCACGGAACATGCCGATGGCGCGGGATGCTTCGGGAATGACGGCCGTGGACCGGCTTTTTTCGGTGCCATAGATCGCTGCGATGACCTCTTCCGAAGCGACCATCTCCTCCCGCACCGCGATGTCCGCGCGGGCGAGATCTTTCAGATACGTCGAGTAGAGCGCCATTTCGCGAAACGCGCGCGTAGCAACAACGATGGCGACACCCGCCTGCAGGTCAACCGCCACGAATTCGCGGCGGGCGGCATCGGTAATGCGCAACGCAGCGTCCGGACCGCGCTCGCACAGGATGCGCTTGAACGTCAGCGATTCAGCCGAGACAAGTTGCGGAAGACCGGCCAGGATAACCTCGACGTCATGTGCCGCGAGCTCGGCCACCAGTTCTTCGGGAACGGTGGCTCGATGGCCAGCAGTCTCGACGGCGCGAGCACCTTCGACGAACGCCGGCGGTGCATCGTGGTGCGTCACGTCGACATGGACGGCTTCTGCCGGGTCGACTGCTGAGGCTGCAGCGGCTGCGGCCGCAACGGGCTGATCGACGGATTGTCGATCGTTCGCGAACCGGCTTTCATATGGTTCGCCGCGCTCCGGTGCCGATACGGCTTCAGGTGCGGCCGCATCGCGCGCCTCGACGTCCGTAATGTCTCCGTCACGCAGGCGCATACCCAGCGTCACATGCTGCGGTTGAACCGGTTTGGCTGGCTTGCTGGTTGTTTTGAAGCGTGGCTCTTCGCCCTGGACTGCCGCGTGCCCGCCCGCGATCGGCATGCTGTCGACCGATGACGCGCTGGACTCGCTAAAGCTGCTGCGCCAGAACTTCAGACGGCCAAGAATGCCGCCGCCTTCCGGCTCTGCGTTCTCGTAGTTCGAAAAAAGCGACATGTCATTGCCCCGGTCTTGAGAAAGGTACTGGTGAAATAACTGCGCCGGGCGGCAATGGACCGCCCAGGTCACTGAGTGCTCTCAGCGCGGGGGAAGAAGAGGGATCGGGACCGGCACTGCTACCTGCAATCGGCTCTGTCCACGGCTTCCCTTTGCCTTCGCTGACGGTGACGAGGTAGCCATCAACCTTCGTGACCTTCCAGCCGTTGAGCAGATCCGACCCGACGAGGGCCGGGTAGATCGCACTGCGGAATTCGTAGAGGACATGCATGCCGCTCCCGTCGCGGTACGCACCAAGAAAAGAGACGCGCTCGGCGTGTCGGGCGGGCTCCGCCCGGACCGCGGGCACGACAACCGGTTTTGCAGCCGCTCCGGCCGGGCCCGGTACCGGCAACGAGAGATTCGATACGCCAGCTCCCTGCGCAGACCCGTCACCCTCGCCTTTGAGATTGCGCACGACCTTGTCGCGCGACAGCTGGTCAATATCGTCCAGCGTCAGATGGGGCGTCTCAGCGTGTGCAGTAACGATGCCAAGTGCGCAGGCGAGGCCGACAAGATGTTTAGTCCTGAACATAATATTTACCCTTCGCAGTGAAATGGATGCCGACTTCGCCTTTGGTGCGCAACTCGACGGTGAGGGTCTCGAGCGACATGCTCGGCGGGAGCCTTGAGAGCAGAACCGCCTGCCAGCGATACCCATCGATCTGCCACGTACCCTCGCGGATCATGTGAGGGATACCACCGGCGCCTGGCGTGCCGGGCGATGCTGCAACGAGCGGGTGCGCCGGCTGAAGCCTGACCTCATACCCATGGCTGTCAAGATCGAACGGTTTGACCGACAGTTTCTGTGCGGGGGTCTGCAGCATGTCGATCAGCGCCTGCTCGGATGGCCACAACTTCGCCGCGTCGACCCGAACTGCCGCGACTTTCGGCACTGCCGCTCCATGAGTGCTGAGGTGCTTGCCATCCGCATCGAAAGTGATCGGGCGCATTGACGCGGGGGCCGCCGCATCGAAACCGGCGAAGGTGCCGCCCACACGCGTGTAGGTAGTCAAACAGTATCCAGCCGCAGGGCACAGCACCCGTTCGACGAGCCAGCCCTCCACAACACTCTCGCTCCCTCCAACCTGAGACAACAAGAGCGGCGCAAGCCGGGACGCGAGCGGCGCCTGAAGTGAAAACGTCTGTGCGACCGCCTTCGCATACTTCTCCTGCAGGGTCTCCTGGTGCGGCGGAGGCGGTGGCGGGGAGAACGCGTCGAACATCTCCATCGTGATGAGCACCACGGCCACGACGATGACCGTGACAGGCACGAGCGTCGGAACGGCAAGCGGCATCTTCCTGACGCGGCCGGCCTTTTTATCGGCCAGCAGCGCGAGAGCCGTGAAGCTTTCGTCAACGTCACCGATGTTGGCGCCAGTCCCAAGCGTGACGAGCGGCAGGTTCTGTTTCAGGCACTCCTGCTCGATGGCGAGCCGTCGATCGCCCACGTCTACAGGCGTGAGCACTTCATCGGTGCGTACCGCGCCGCGTACCACGAATATCGCGTGCACGCGCTGCGCGTCATCCTGCAGGAGTACGAGGGCAGCGGGCAACGCCTTGATGCGCGCGTGCTGCGCAATGCGCGCGGCACCCGAGAATAGTTTCGAACCCGGATAGTCGGCCGATTCCGGCGCCGCAAAGCCGCCGATCATTTCATTGCCGACCTTGTACTCGACGTAGTGCGTCGCGCCGAAATCGTCCGCATATCGACGGCGTTCGGCCCGTGCTCCCTTGACGGGATAGGCGCGCCAGTCGAGGCCGAAGATCAGCCTCGCTTTGCTGTTTCCCGGTAGCGGCTCGGTAATGTGCATGCCGGCGCTCACATCGATGGCACAACGGTGGCTGTAAGCATGACCACCTGGAACGTGCGCGCCTTGCTCCAGTTGCCGGTAAGGCCCGCGATGCCCGTATTCGTCGTGCTATCCGCCTGATCGGTCATCGCGCCGTACAGCACAATCGTCTGGCCGTCGGCGAGCGCAACGATCTGGTCATCCTTCTGGCCCACCGTATGCGCCAACTGGATCTGCTGCTGTGTCTGGCCGGAGCCGACAGTTGCCGACGTGAACTGGCCGTTGAGCTTTGAGCTGTCGCTCCAGTAGGCGAGCACAATCTGGTTGTGGTCATTGACCGACGGCAGGACGTTCACGAAGTCCCCCGTTGTCACCGTGCCAGGTGTCAGGCCCGGAACGCCACCCGAAGTCGCGGTGAGCGAGCCAGCAGAAGGCGACGTTGATCGCAGGTAGTCGTCACTCTGGAACGACGCGATCGAAACGGGCAGCCCGTTGAGCGTCATCTTCGTGACCGTGTTGTCCTGGACGGTGCGGCCATACTGGTTCAACGCGTTCACGACAGCGTTCGTGCCCGAGAAAGGCGCGTCGGGACGCAACACCGACACGCCAACCGAGCCACCGCCCGAGGCGAGAGACGTCGGCGAAACGAAGCTAACCGCATATTTCGCGAGGCCGCCCTGGATGCTGGTGAAGACGACATCCGCGTTCATCCCGGCCTGGCTGCCCTTGTTCAGCGCGATCTGCAGCGTGCGCACCCGGATCGCAACCTGACGCGTCGAGATCGCGTTTTCGTGCTTGAGAATGTCCCCCATGCGATCAGCCGCTTCCTTCGTGTCGTAGACCATTACGAGACGACTCTGCGGATTGACGACAACTCGGCCCATCGGCGAACGGACGCGATTCAGCTCATCCGCGATAATCTGCATCTGGTCGAAGTCGCCCGTCCGCCCGCTCGAAGTCGTAGCAGAGAACGAACCGGTATTGCCGCCCGAACCACCGGAACTGCCGCCGGACTGGTTCCCGGTCGACGTGTCCATTCCCTTCGACATGTCTGACTTGATCGACACCTTGCCCGGGATCGCAGCGATCTGGTACATCCGGGTAACAAACCGCGAGATGTTGATCGACGACCCATCGAACGACCAGTCAAGCCCAAGATCATCCGAGACGCCGCGCAGATACTGACCCACGCGGCCGTTGTACGGCTGCGCATAGACCGGCTCTTCCGAGGTCTTCGCGCCGAGACCGGCGAGACCGCCAGTCGTTGCCGACTTGCCATCACCCGACGCCTCGCGAGGAATCAGCGAATCCCGAGGAACAAACACGTCGGGGCTCAGATGAACCGGGTACCCAGTGGCGCTGGAAACCAGTGTTGCGATTTTCCGGATCGAAAGGTTTGCCGGGAACGTCACAACCTTGTCCCGAAACACGGCGGGCAGATTCGCCTCGTAGGCGACGGGAACAAGGCGGTCGCCCAGGAAGGCGGTCGGCACGTCTTCAACGAGCGGCATCGATTGCGGGCCATCGCCCACCGCTCCGGTCATGGTGCGGTTCGCGGCATCATAGGCGCTATTCACATCGGACTGGCTGACGGCACAGCCCGCGATCGTCAGGGTTGCGGCGACGGCCACAGCGAGTCGCATCGGAAGATGACGCATGGTGTTAGTCCTTGCAGTTGGCCGCGCGCGCGACGACGCGGATGACCTTGTTGGTATGGCGGCACACACGGGTCGGCGTGCGCATGTGGTTGGTCGCCTGCATGACCTGCGTCAGCACTGAGGTGAAGTCCCCGGTGAAAGTCGCGTTGAACTCAAGCGGCAGGTCGTCGTCGATCTTCCAGGCCAGTTGCCACCCCTGCGTTTGCAGCCAGCGGTCGAGCGCGTTACGCAGGTTGACGTCCTGAGGTGTGATGGCCAGCGTCAGGTCCCCTGAGGGAGCAGACGGTACGCCCGGCAATACCACGGGTGCGACCGCGAGCGACTGCGCCGGAGCACCGCTCTGAGACGCGCTCGGCACCGCCGTCATCGACGTCGACGGGGCGTGGGAATCCGAAGCTGGCGCGGCTGCCGTGCCAGAGAGGATTTGCCAGTCGTCGGCACCCTTCTGCTGGCCGGGTTCGTTCGCGGCGGAGCACCAGGTCGCGAAACCCGCGAGCGCGAGTGCCGCGAGGATCTTCGCGACAACGCCTACGCGACGGTATGTTGGAATCGTCAGGTTCATGTCCATGGTTCTTCAGTGCTCTGCCCGCTGCAGGCGTCGGTAGATTGCGTTGGCGTAGACAAGCTGCTTGCTGGTCGAGCGCGCGTTATAAGCGCCGACCGCTTTCCAGGTAGGTCCAAACTCTTTGATGTTCGAGGCGAGAATCCACGTGCCGACGTAAGCGTTCACGCAGGCATTGAAAAGATGCTCGCGCCGGATGCCGTAGCGCGCGAGCTTTGGCAGCCACGAGGAATTGATCTGCATGAGGCCGATGTCCTCGGAGCCATCACCGTTCACGTTCACCGCGTTCGCACGCATGCCCGATTCGTGTTGCGCGATCGCGCGCACGAGTTGCGTGCTGATGTGACGGTATGCAGCCGCGTCGTCCAGGCAGTCGGCGTGGCACGGAATAGCGGTTGCGGCGCCCGCGAGCAGCACGACAGGCATCAGGCGCGTCATGAGCGCGCTCCCGTTGCCGCCAGCGCATTGCTGGTCGTCGCGTGCTCTACATACTTCACGTCACGGCGACGCGTCACATTGACGGTGTTGCCATCGGCCGTGACGATGAACTGTTCGGACGTGCCCTTGAACTGGTAGTACCGCCCTTTCTGAGCACCCGAGCCGAGGTGATGCACGTCTGCGACCGTCACCTGAACGACGGACTCTGCAAACTTGAAGTACGTTTCGCCATCCTTGTCAAAGACCGCCTCGAGGTGCGCCGGACTCGTTGAGTCGAAGTCATAGACGGTGGCCGCAGCGCGTTCCACTTCGACACTTGATGCGCCGTCCGATACAACGAAGCGCAGTGCCCGCTCGATCGTCATGACGTTGGTCGCGTCGTCCCACTTCGGACGCAGCGACTGACCGTCCATGCTGCGGAACGTCAACTCCTTCGAAGGCTTCGCTGCAAAGCGGATCTGCGTATGGGTGTCGTCTCCATCGCGAATCGCCTGTGCGCCAAAGTTTTGTGCGAGCAACGACGGCTGAGGCGCGACAGCCGCGATCTTCAGAACCGCCGTTGAGGCGGTGTTCTGCTCGCCCGCCGCATAGTTCAGCGCGGCTGACTTCGGCGCATCACGGTGCAGACGCACATGCCGCGCACCGAAATCCACGTCGGCGTACAGCCCTGACTGCGCCATCAACTGGTCAAGCGCCTGCAACCAGTTCTCGCCCGTGCGTGTTGCGAAGCCCGCCTGATCGTTGAGATCCACATCCTTCTGTGCAGACCCGGTCCATCCCTGCGGCACGAGCGCCTTGACCAGATTGGCGACAGGCATCGTAGCCTTCAGGCCGCGTACGGGTTCGAGTGCTCCGTGCGAACCGATGAGGATGAGGCGGTTGGTGAAACCATCGAACGTCGCGGGCTGGTCGTCGCGCAGTGATGCAAGCGCGCCGCGGCCGCCGACGAACGAGTTTGCTTTCGTCCAGCGTGCGGTCGCGGCGCGACCCGCAACCGTATAGGTGATCGTCTCCGGCGTGCCATCCACGACGACATACGGGCCTTCTGCATGACCGCCGACGGCAGTGATAACCTGTCCTGCGCGCGGCTGGATATAGGTCTTCGATCCATCGTTGAAGATGAGGGCCGGCCGCTCGGCGATGCCGCCCGCGATCTCATAGTCAAAATCGAACGGGTCCGTGTTCGCTGCCTGCGACGCCATCGAACCTAAGGCAGCGATACAGGCAACAGCAATTCGGGAGACTGTGCGCTTCATAGGCCTGCTTGAATCTGGTTGAGGTGCCGCGCGAAACGCGCGAGGTACGCCTGTCCCGGTGCCGGGTTGGCGCTGTGGTACCAGGCAATCGCTTTTGCCACCGAATGGGTCTTGCTGTAGTTCTCGTTGAGAATGGCTTCGGCGACACGGATGTTCGTCGACGGCCGAAGCGCGTCCCACGGCGAAGCAAAGCGCTGTGCGTGGTACCGCCAGCTAATCTGCATCAACCCCACATCGAAGTCGCTTCGGCCTGCGCTGATCAGCGACTGGATCGCGCGATACGCATCCGTGCGCGTCCTGAAGAACAGGCCCTGCCCCGCAACGTTCAGTGTCCACGGCCAGGCGTGCCCGTTCAGACCCGACTCGTTGAGCGCGATGCTGGCGAGGACCATGGGATCGACACTCGTATGCATCATCTCGAACGGCGCTGCGGCACTCGCGCATGCCCAGCCTCCTCGTCGTTCGGTAATCGCCGCCTGCGCTTCATCATCCAGGACTGCGGGCTGCAACCACCCGCGGCTCACAAGCAATCGCTCGAGCGACACGTCGCGCGCATCGACAGACACGGTGATCCCGGCATCGGGATTACTGCCTACCGACTGCCCCACGAGAGGCGTTGCCCATGTCGTGAACGCCTTCAGCCCGCAATAGAACACCGGCTTGCCGTCGAACGTCGCAACGTTGCGGGCGCCGGCGCTCGCGAGCACAACGCTCGTCGGACTGATGACGTCTTCAATGGTCGCGGCCTGGCTGCTGCAAACGCACGCACTGAGGGACAGGGTGAGGAGCACGCGCTTAATCACCGCGATACGGCTCCATGTAAATATCGCGATTCACCTTGATCATGAAGCGACGCTCACCGGGTCCGCTTGAGATGGTCGGCGGGATGTTCTTGTAACGGTCCAGCACCGACTGGGCCGTTTGTGCTGCGACCTGTCCACCCGTGCTACCGACTTGGGTGACGCCGAGCGGGCCAGTCGTGCTTGACTCGTCACCGCCGTTGAACTTGCGCAGGAGAATCGCGGTGAGAAACGATGTCCCGAAAATCTTCAGGAAATGGTTGTTGACGTCCCCCGAGAATCCCGCAGCGCCATCGGCATCCGCGCCCTCACCACCAAAAAGAGGTACGTGTTTTCCGTTCGGCAGGCGCAGCTCAGTTGCAGCAACGAGGATGGTTTCCTGTCCCGGCTTGATATCCGAGCTGTAGGGCGCGGTAATCATCGCGCCTTTGGGAATCATCAGGCAGTCGCCCCGGATGCTGTCGTACACGTCCTTCTCGACCATGAGCGAAGCCGTTCCGGGGCGATCCGAATTCAACCCTTCAGCCCACAGCACCGGAATGTGGTGCGGCGGCGACAGTACACAGCCATGCGCCTGACCAACGAAGCCGGTGCGAGCGAAGTCCTGCCCGTTGCTCGACTGTGCAGCGACGTTTTTAATAAAGGCGGTGTCCTGGTCCTGTGTGCTCAGTCCGCCCGCGCGTCCCGGCTGCTGGCCAAGACCAGCAGTTGCCATTGCGGCTGCAGCCTGCGCATTGGCGGACCCCATTGCCGCCTGCTGCGCCGCGGCCTGCTGGGCGGCGATCTGTTGCGGCGTCAGGACGCCTGCCAGTTGACTGATTTGCTGCGGTTGCTGGTCCTTGACCTTCAGACCCGCCCGGAAAATCGGCGACGCATAGACGGAATCGGTATCCGCCTGCGTCTTCAATTCGCGCACCCGCTGGTCGGCTACAAAGCTGTCCGCATTAAGACCTGGCGTCGCGGACGGCGTCGACGTCGCGTTCGGTGCCGCAGCAGCGCGTGCTTCTGAGGCGGCGATGCGGCGTGCCGCCGACTGCTGATCCTCGATGATCTTGTCAACGTCCTGCGTGCTGTTGGACTTGTCGACGACCTCGGCGGCCCTGGCCTTTTTCTGCAGCTGCGCTTCTTCTTCGAGCTTTGCGCCTTCCTTGACCTGGTAGTAGAAGCCGAGCGCTGCAATAACTACGGCCGCCACGACACCCGCGCTGATGAGCGCGTTACGCGGCGATTTACCTTTGACGATCGCGGCCTGATCGCTGGTCGGTTGGTTGTTCGGCTGAGCCATGATGCGTGCGCTCAGAAACCGAACAGACCGGGACGGCCGCGCGTGATGGTGACCTCGTCGTCAGCCGCGCGCAGTACGATCTTGCTGGCCATTTCCTGCACCACGATGTATTGCCCACGACGGATGAAGTTCGGCGTGACGGTGTCACCGTGATCTTTCACGATCGGCACGGCAAAGGGCGCATCTGCTGGCAGACGCAGCCAAACCGACTTGCCGTCGTCGAAAACTGTCTCGGGCTTGAACGGCGCCGAGCCCTTCACCGTGTAGTCGAAATTGAGCTTGTCGGGCGATACGCCGATTGGTCCCGAGTCAGTCGGCGACGGGCCGCCCTCGCCTGTGTCGCCACCCGCACCGGAGCGATCCTCGCGCGCCCGGACCTTCGCCATCAGCGCTCCAGGATAGTTAAACCGCACGGTCTGGTAGAACAGCCCACCTATCGGCGACGAGACGAGCGTCATGTCGTACTCGCGCTGGTTGGTCGTCAGGTGCAGCGTGTTGACGAGACCCGGCTTGATCGGCTTGATGAAGATGTGGTTCGCACCATCGGTATCGACCATCCACTGGATCGAGTCGCCGAGCGCGGGCTCCGTCGCCAGCGCCTCGCCACGCGCGAGTTCGATGGTCGTGGTTTTGAGCGGTGCCGTCATGACCCGGTAGATCTGGTCACGGCTGTACGCGAATACAGCCATACGGGCGTCGCCTGGCATCGTGATCGGATCAGTGCCGGCGTTGTACGGATTGACCGGACTCATCGGATCGCTGATCGCGCTCGCCAGATCGAACGAAGCAGCCGACACGGGCGCGCCCTTCTTCGCGGCAACTGCAGGCTGACAGGCGGCGACGCACGCGATGGCGGCCACCCACAGGGCGAACATGCGGGAGTCGATCATCATTGGGTCTTCTGGATGGAGAACAGCGGGTAGAAGAGGCCGAACGGGTTCGCGCCGAGTGCGTCTTCGGAGGCCGGGGGAACAATCTGGTACCGGAACGTCAGTGCGTATTTCTGCACCACCGGTTTGTCTGTAGGCGACTGCGTGGTGATCGTCGAGAACTCCACAACGGCAGTCGAATCCTCGAGCAGGGCAACGTTGGTCACCTTCGGCTCACGGACCAGCTTTGGATTAAGCGTGATCGCCTGAAACGGCGCGTCGGCCTTGACCCAGTCGCCGAACTGGTTGCGCGCGTTCCCAACCATCATGCCCTTGACGCCGTTGATATTCCGGGCCATGCGCGACTTCTGGATGTCATCGGTCAGCACGGGCTCAATCGTGAACCAGCGGTCGACGGTTTCGCGCAGAGCAGTGCGAATCGCCTGGTCATCGGGCTTGTAGGCAGTCAATTGGGTTACGACGGGATGCCCGTTCGCGTCAGATGACACGCCATATGACTTGACCTCTGAGGGAGGAGGATTGCGCGTGTACACCGCCCCGCCGGCGATAAACGCCAGGATGAAGCAGAAGGTTTTCCAGTGGTTCGCCTCGACGCGCAGACGAGCGCCGTTATCGAAGATGATCTTTTCGGGATCTTCTTCGGAATAGCCGCCTGGGGCGACAGCAAGGGCAATCTGCTTTTTGCTTCTGAAAAGACGCATGATGGTTAATCCAATTGGGCCGACTCAATTGAATCAGCCCGCATGGGAAGCCAGTCACGCAAAAGGACCGTGATTTTTGGGTGCTTTTCGGGCGGGGCGGTCTCCGCCCACAAAGCGCGACTAGTCCGTCAACCGGTTGACGGGCTTAAGGTGAAATGACGCTAAAAAACATGCAGCTTTTGAGATTAGAAGAGGCCGGAATCCAAGTACCATGCGTGCCGCGCTGTTTCACATGTTTCACACTTTTTCTGTCGAGCGCCCGAAGCATTTTTTTTGTTTAGATTCAGCCGCTTGCAGATCTTTTAGACCGTCAACCGGTTGACGGTGTTGTTGCAGAAAAATGAGTTCATGCGGGCAGATCCGATCAGGCTGTACATCACGGCTGCACGTTCTCCGCCTGAGTCCGCACCGGCAAATAAAAAGTTTTTGCGACAATGCAATTATGTGCATTGTCGCAATAATGCGCAGCCAGAAATTATGCGGAGTTTGCATGGTACGGCTCGTCACGGGCGTCAGTGCGACGCGCCTTGCATGGATCGTTGGGTAGCAGCAAGCTACACATAAAAAGTGCTTTCCTGTTTGGGTTGTAACCCATTCAGGAGAAACATCATGATCGGCTTGGTTCCTCTACGACCGCAGCCTCAGGCGTGGTTATGGCGCAACGTCCTTTCTCCTTTCGCGGAGCGCTACTGCGAATATCTCGTTGAGGCCGGCTACGCGGCTTGCACCGTCAGCCGTTACGTGAGGTGCGTCGCGCACTTTGCGTACTGGCTCACAACACGCCGCATAGCCATAGCTCGCGTCGACAATCGACTTGCCTGCGGCTTCGTGAATGACCATTTGCCTCGATGCACCTGCCCCGATCCGATTCCGAGATGTCGGACAGACGTCAGCGCGGCACTTCAGCATTTGCTGGTCGTCCTGGGCGCGTGCGCTGTCCCCCGGTATCTTTGGGCAGAACCGGATTCGGTACAACAGGAGGTGTGTCGTTTCACTGAGTACCTCAAGGACGTTTGCGGCCTTGCCGAGTGCACGCGATATCAGCGTGGTCGAATCATTCGCGATTTCTTGCATCAACGCTTTGGTCGCGGACCCATCGACATGGAGCGGCTAACGATTCGGGATGTCCGTCGATTCGTGACACGTTACCCTGACGGGTGCAAAGCCGGAACAGCACACGTAGCGGGCATAACGTTGCGCAGTTATCTGCGATTCAGGAGCATGCAATATAACGAGCAGGTCGCAGAGTTGATCGCGGCGGTGCCGAACGTAGCAGGATGGAGGTTGGCGGCATTACCCCAAACGCTTTCGGACGCAGCGATCGGACAGCTCCTGAATTCCTTCGATCATGAAACGGCGGCCGACTTGCGTGATTACGCAATGGTACGTTGTCTGGCAGATATTGGACTGCGTGCTGCGGAAGTCGTGCAAATACAGCTCGACGATTTAAACTGGCGCGATGGCACGCTGCAAATCCGTCGCACCAAATCGCGACGGGGCTACGTCATTCCGTTGCCGGAGCCAACAGGTCATGCGATCGCCGACTATATCCGGTTAGCCCGAAGAACAACGACGACCTCCCGCGCCGTCTTTGTACGGCACTACGGGCCTGCCGACCTTCCGTTGGGAACCGGGCGTGTCCATCAGGCAGTGCATGCCGCATATGTTCGCTGCGGCTGGACTGAACAATCTGGAACTCATCTTCTGAGGCACAGCGTGGCCCGACGGCTGCTTCGTTCCGGCTCGTCGTTGAAGGAAGTGGCTGACGTACTGCGCCATCAAAGCATCGACACCACCGCGATTTACACGAAGATCGACCTGCAAAGCATGGAGGCTGTCGCGCTCCCCTGGCCGGGGAGCAAATCATGAAACGCTCCGTCAACTCGGCTGACACTATGGTATCGCTGGCGCAAGCATATCTCGCAGAACGACGCTGTCTTGGCTTCGACCTCAAGATCTCTGGGCACGTATTGATGAACTTTGCCCGCTTCGCGGACGCGCTGGGGCAGCGTGGTCCGATCACGGAAGATCTGACTCTTACCTGGGCGCACTCGACACCGAGCGAAAGGGCCATTACATGGGCGCGTCGGATCGAGGTAATCCGCCCCTTCGCGAAGTATCTCAAGCAGTTCTATCCCGATACAGTTGTTCCGCGACGCGACCTGTGCGGGCGGGCCCATCGTCGTCTGGCGCCGCACATTTACACGGAGCAGGAACTCGGCGAACTCCTCACGGCGTCGGTGGCAATGTTACCCGTCGGTTCGATCAGACGCTTACATATGAAGCGCTGTTTGGATTGATTGCCGCAACCGGCTTGCGTATCTCGGAAGCCATCAATCTCTCTCGAGATGACGTGAATCTTGCAGAGGGCACGCTTACGGTGCGTGAGACGAAGTTTCACAAATCGCGCGTTATTCCGATGCATCCTACCGTAACTCTGTCCATGAAGCGTTACGCTACTCGCCGTGCGCTGGTCGTCGCCGCAGAGCCGTGCGTTTCGTTCTTTGTGAATCTTGATGGCAGGAAGTTGCAGGCCCGAACGGTGCATTGGGTGTTCGGTCGGCTTCGCGAGCAACTCGGGTGGACTTCTCGGGGTGACCACGCGTTGCCCCGAATCCATGATCTTCGCCACACGTTTGTGTGCCGGTGCATTCTCAAGTGTATCGGGACGGCGTAAACGTCGACAACCGGATGATTGCGCTGTCGACATATTTGGGGCACGTGAAGCCGAGCGATACCTACTGGTATCTGACTGCGGTTCCCGATCTCATGGAAATCGTGAGTCAGAAATTTGCGTGCTTTGCTGAAGGGGTACGTCATGACTAAAACCTGCCTGGCTCCTTCCTTCGCGACGCTCCTGCAGGACTTCTTCGTCGAACGGTTGATGCAGCAACGCGCGGTGAGCCCGGAGACGATATCGAGCTATCGCGATTCGTTTCGTCTGTTTCTTCAGTTCGCATCGGATCGCCTCGGGAGGTGCCCAACTGATCTGACGCTGTCGGACATGGATGCGCCTCTGATCCTGGCGTTTCTGCGACACCTCGAAGTTGAGCGGCGCAACAGCACGCGGACCCGCAACGTTCGACTCGCAGCGTTGCGCTCGTTCCTGAAGTACGCAGCACACCGTGACGTCGCGTCGTTGGCCGTTATACAGCGTGCACTCTCCGTGCCGATGAAGCGTTGCGATAAACCTATGGTCGGATTCCTGTCACGCGAAGAGATTCAGCAACTGTTGACGGCGCCTGACCCGGACACTTGGGCGGGTCAACGCGACAGGGTTTTGCTGGCAACGATGTATAACACGGGGGCGCGCGTCTCGGAGATCCTGGCACTACGCGTCAGTGATGTCGTCCTGGGTACATCACCCTTCGTTCATATTCTTGGCAAAGGACGCAAGGAACGAACGGTGCCTTTATGGCGATCCACGGCAAGGCTCATCAGGGGTGGTTGCCGCAGATCCAGGATGCATCAAGTCAGAGGCTCTTTCCAAATCGATCGGGAAACGCGATGACACGCTCCAATGTCGCCGATCGGATGAGAATTGCCGTATCGCGCGCGAAGGACCAATGTCCGCAACTCGCCAAGCGACGTGTTTCTCCGCACCTGGTTAGACACGCGACTGCCATGCATCTACTTCAATCAGGGGTCGACCTGTCGGTCATCGCCTTGTGGCTGGGACACGAAAGCCCGTCGACAACACGTGGCTATATGGAAGCTGATCTGACAATGAAGGAGCGAGCGTTGAACAGGATTCAGCCGCCGCAAGTAAAGAATCGTCGATATCGACCACCGGACCGCATCCTTCAGTTCCTGGAGTCGTTGTAATTATGCGTAGCTCGCCGAACCGCGAATCCTTGCGGATCGCTTCGGCGACTCGCATGGCACTATTCGACAGTGACGGACTCAACATAATTTCTGGCTGCGCATTATGTCTTCCGATTGCCACGCCGCGCAACGCGCGCTCGGCAATCAGATTGTCAATCTCGGCCTGACGTCGCTGCAGTAATAGACCAGTGCAGGCCAGCGATTCAACGAATACTGGATCGCTTTGGTGGTGTCCGATTTCGCGGAGAGTGTGAGAAGCGTCGTCTCGAACCACCGTTTCATGTCATCAAGCAGCGGCACAGCCTTCTCCTGACGAACGCGCCGACGTTCTTCAGGCGGCTTGCCACGAATGTGCTCTTCGATGCGATAGAGTGCGCCGATGCGCTCGAGTGCTTCGCTGGTGATCGGTGATGCCCGAACAGCATGCAGATCATGTAGCTTTCGACGTGCATGCGCCATGCACGCTGCTTCGCGAATCTGACCGCCGAGGTACAGATCTGCTTAACCGGCGAACGCATCTGCCTGCAGTACGCCGGTGAAGTTGGCAAGGTGACGTTGTGGATGTTCGCCGCGACGATCCGGTGCATAGGCAAACCAGACGGCCGGCGCTTCGTCCGAACCACTGGGTCGATCATCGCGCACATACACCCAGAGCCGGCCGTCTTCGTCCTGCCATTGCCCGGCGCGAGCACCGGCAGCGGGGTGTCGTCGGCGTGAACCTTGGTGCCACCAAGCGCGTGGCGGCGCACCGCGTCGACCAGAGGGTTGAGCAGCCATGTCAGACTGCCCAGCCAGTGGCCCATGGTGCCCGCTTCGATCTCGACGCCGTCGCGCGCGTACATGACGGACTGGCGATAGAACGGGATATGGTACGCGAACTTCGATGTCGTGATGTGGGCGAGCAAAGCTGGACCGGGCAGGCCGCGATCGATGGGCCGGCTCGGCGCAGCGGCTTGCACGATACAGTCGCAGCAAGAACAGGCGAATTTGGGACGGCGATGACGGATGACGCGGAAGTGCGCGCGCACGTATTCAAGCTGCTCGGATACGTCTTCGCCCAGCGGTTTGAGTATGCCACCGCATTCCGGTCAGTCTTCCTCGATGGGTCGATGCACACGCTCTTCGCGTTCGAAGTGATCGGGCAGCGGTTTGCGACAGGCGCTCTCGCGGCGTTGTCGCGCCTTCTTCGAATCAGCCTAGGCGGCCGCACCTTCATCGGCCTGCAGGTCCTCAAGTCGCAGTTCGAGCTGCTCGATCTGACGCTCCACCTTCTCAGACTTGCGACCGAACTGCATGCGGCGCAGCTTCGCAATCGTCAGCTTCAGATGTTCGATCTCGATTACGCGGGAGCTGAGTTGGTCCTCCAACTCGACGACCCGCTGCGCGTTTGCATGAGCTGACGCCGCATGCGCGCGCACCAGCGCCTTGAGCGCATCAATGTCGTCGGGCAGGTCAGAATCAGTCAGATCCATCGTGACAGTTTACGACTGTCTGCCGCACGTAAAGGCACGCGGTAACAGACGTTTACAAAGCACTGCGCGGGCGTGCCGCTTCGACTGGTTGTCGCCAGTCAAACCCTTCGAGCAGGAGCGAGAGTTGAGCGGTGGTCAACGCCACGACGCCGGCGTCGGCGCGGGGCCATGCAAAACGCCCTTTCTCAAGACGCTTCGCAAATAAACATAGGCCGCCATCGCTCCAGTACAACGCCTTCAGCAGATCACCACGGCGGCCCCTGAAGATAAAACATGGACGCCGTATGGATCCTTCTCAAGCACCATCTGTACCTTCGCCGCCAAGGGAATTGAAGCCGGAGCGCACGTCAGTGACGCCGGCAGCGATCCAGATCCGTGTGTTTGCAGGCGGCCCGATCATCGCAGAATCCGCTCGAGGACCAGGCACAATATCGTCGTGTCGGGCACGCCTTCTATCCGGACCGATGTATTGCCATGCTGAAGCTGAATGCTGCCCTTTGCTGCCTCCCGAGGCGCCGGTGCGTTCGTCGTCTCCGGAGCACGGGCCGCCGGTCGATCAGACCGTACATCGACAACGACGGGCAACATGGTCTCCGTCTGCGCATCTTCGATCAACAGACCCTGAGCGTACAGTTTGCGCCAGGCCCACACCTGATTGGCGTTGATGTTATTGTCGCGAGCGACCCATGCGACCGACGCGCCGGGTTCAAACGTCTGCTCGAGGACCGATCGTTTCCATTCCAATGGATACCGTCGGTTCTGGCGCTTGGCAGGTAACTCGACTGTCTGAGGCACTGTGTCCATTCCCGCCGTTTGTGGACAGAGTCGGTCACTCGTGTCCGTCGCAGGCGATGATTGCATCTTCTACGCGAAGCGGGGAACGGTACAGCTTAGATGCTTACCAACCTTGCCATCGGGCAGCATGCCGTCTTACGCTCGGAGAAGGCGACCGCCATCGCGTACGGGCGATTCTATGTAGGCTTACTCAAACAGGGTGTATGGGAGAGTCAGTCGGAATTGGCCGCTAGCCATTCGGTTTCGAAGGGGCATGTTTCTAAGGAAAGTCTGCAAAAGTCCTGGCATTGACGTGAGCGTGGACTATCCTGGGAGCAGGAGAATCTAAGGGATGGGTGATGGCACAACTTGGCCTTGGTCTGGATCTGTCAACGAAACGCACGCGCAAGCGGGAATTTCTCGAAGAGATGAGGCGCGTGGTGCCGTGGCCGCAGCTGATTGCCCTGATTGAGCCGCACTATCCGAAGGGTAAAACGGGACGGCCGCCATTTCCGATTGCCACGATGCTGCAGATTCACTTTATGCAGCAGTGGTTTGGTCTGTCAGACCCGGCGATGGAAGAAGCGCTCTATGACGTACCGCTGTATCGCGACTTTGCGGGGCTTGACGACGGCATGACGCGATTGCCCGACGAGAGCACGATCCTCCGGTTTCGTCACCTGCTCGAAGCGCACGGTCTGGCTGTGCAGATGCTCGCGCTGGTCAATGAGATCCTGAGCGGGAAAGGTCTGATGCTCAAGGCCGGGTCGGTAGTCGACGCCACATTGATTTCTGCGCCCAACTCGACGAAGAACGCCTCAGGTACGCGGGACCCGGAAATGCACCAGACGAAGAAGGGAAATCAATGGTACTTCGGGATGAAAGCACATATCGGCGTGGACGCGGAATCTGGCCTGGTTCACACGGTCATCGGCACAGCCGCCAACGCTCAGGACATCAATACAGCCGAAGCGTTGCTACACGGCGAAGAGGCGGATGTGTACGCTGATGCCGGATATCAGGGTATTCAGAAGCGATGCGCGGACGGTTCAGTGCGCTGGCATGTCGCAATGGGACCAGGCAAGCGCAGAAAACTGGATCTGAGTGATCGTCTGGACGCGATATACGATCAGATCGAACGCCTGAAGGCCGGCGTCCGCGCCAAGGTGGAGCATCCATTCCGGATCATCAAGCGACAGTTTGGCTATACGAAGACCCGATACCGGGGCCTAATGAAGAACACTGCCCAGATCACGACGCTGTTTGCGCTGGGCAATCTGTGGATGACGCGTAAGGCACTGCGCAAGGCGTGAAACACGCGGGCGCAGATGTCATGAGTTTCGGCAAACGCACGTTGCCACGGTTCGAATAAAACTGTGATCGAGGTCCCAGCATCTTCGCCGCCACTACAACGCGGGCAGCAAACCGCGCGACGTGCAGGAAACGGGTTGTGCAGACCTTCCCTAAAGCAATTAAAGCTGCTCGCCTCCCCCATCCTATCGTCCAAGCTATTGGCGCGGAGAGTCGCGTGTCGTTCCGAGTCGTCGAGGCTCTTGACGAGCTTATCAAGGTGGTTGGGATTGAAAGATTGCGCGAACATGCAGCTCAAATCGGGCCGTGCCCTGACGTACCGGTGTCGCAATTACTCCCGGCGCTAGCGGTCGGCGAACGGCCGGACTATCGGCGCATGCCGTTTCGACTTTCCATAGCGCGCAACGGACGGTACATACGGATCGACTCTCCTGAGATAGCGGCACTAATTTCGCGCCTCCCAGAGGTTGAAACGGCACTCAACTTGACCGCAGTGGTCACCGCATCGATAAGCGAGTCGATCGCCATCTTGCTTTCACTTTTCGCGGCGACGACCGTATCAACCAGTTCCTGCTCAGTCATCGTTTGTCCCTGTCGAGTCGCAATGGACCGTTCCCGCGGACCGGGGCCGCCGGTTACGCCACCTTACCGCATGGCGGCGCATCCGCGCAAACGGGACGCTTCCTTTAACTCCAGATATTCCACAGGCTGCCGGTGATTCAAAAAGGTAGTGAGCGCGGACCGCTTGGAAACGCGCAGATGCCCATGCTGACACTCACGGCGATGAGCGAGACGAACTCATGCGCCCAAATACGAATTGCCCTAGGTACCAAACCAGTTCCGTATTCGCAACGATGTCCTCCTCCACTACAGTTGCGGCCTCGAGCTTCATACGACGCAGCATCAGCTTGCCCTCCCTCGACGCAACCCACGCGCGGACCAGTTCCTTGCGGGTTTTGGCGTCCGCCGCGTTGAAGTGTTCGCGGCCCTTACGCGACTCCTCATTCATGCGTGCACGGACTTCTTCTTCGCGCGAAGCGAGGCTGCGAGCGACCGAACTCTGGGTTTTGGTTTTTACGACATCCGCTTCAGTCTCTTCGGTAAGTAGCTTCGCCTGAACCTCGACCATCTTGCGCTCGGCTTCAGACATCTTCCAGTTATCGCGTAGGGCTCGCATCAGGTAGCCGGCGGGACTCCTTTTTATCTGTCCACGATTGAGCTTGAATCGCGTGTATTCGACAGCCTGCTGGATGTGCGCATCGGTCCAGACTTCGCGGTTCTCGGAAATCTCGCTGAACTGCTTGGTAGACAGGTTGAATTCTTCTTTGAGAATTTTGTACAGATGACTGGCGTCAGCCAAGCTGGCCAGCGCAGCGTCGGCGGTATCCTTGCGCTTGAGCAGGAACCTTATGCGGTCGATTTTTTTCGACGTGCTGGACTCGGTCCTGGTCTCGTAGGACAGCTCGATGTCCGACACCTCATTGATTTCACGCACAGCTGGTTCTAGCCAGTCGCGCTTGAAGTATTTAAAGATGGCGGCGTTCGCTCCCATTCTGCCGGGCCAGTTTCGCATGTCTTCAAGCGGTATCCATTCCGTTCGGCCATTGGGAACACTGGGAAGGACCTGGTCATAAATCGCGCGCGCTAGGCTGCGAGTAAAAGCCGTCGATATACGCAGGCTCAACCAGTGAGATTTTTTTGGGTCACGGATTTGCGGGACCAAGCGAGGATGCACGTCGAATCGAATGCGCCCCCTGTGGAAGCCGACCATACCCATCAACTGGACTGATACCCACAGGTCGTTTTCGTTGGGGTCCCGATCGAGCGGTGTATCGGTGACCTGGATTTTCGCGTCCTGAGCTTCTTCCGCAATAGTGCGCAAGTGCTTGAGATTGCGGCTGTCATAGCGCATCAACCACTTGAAGTAATTCAACTCAACGTCGTACTGGTCTCGTGCTTCCTGCTCCTGGGCGACAATGAAATATGCGGCGTCAAGAAAGCGCCGCGCCGGCAGCCCCATGTTGACGACTTGGGTGAAAAAGTTGTTGCGCTGGTATCCGATTTCACGTTTCGCTTCGGTGATGGGCAAACCCAAGTCGAACATGTCCTCGAACAGCGCGAGCGCCATCTGTCGCGGTGTGACTTTCGACTTGCCTTCTTCTGGACTGTCCTCCGCCGCCATATTCTCATCCGCTCTTCATTTTCGCTTTCGGGAATGTAGCATTCGTGGGTGAGCTGTCAACACATACAACCTCACCATCAGCCGGCCGCACTGGCTGGCTGTCGCCGACGCTCATCCGCCATGCACAATGAACCTCACCGCAGCACAATCAACCTCACCACGACAGACACGTATCTCCCGTCAAACCCTTATCCCGTTTGATTAGAATTAGTTTTTGCGCCGCTATGCACAGCCAACCTCACCGTTGGACAAGCGAGCGAATTCCGCACATCTGACCTCACCTTCGTGTGAAGCCGGCCTCACCTTGACCACACAACGAATCTCACCTTCGTGCACATCCGATCTCACCTTTGACACACCTGATCTCACCTTTTGGAGGTTAAGACTTTGAAAATAAACAAAATCAGATTCCTCTGTTGGTTTGTGGGGTTGTTTGATTTATAAAAAAACAAACCAACCCGTCACTAGGAAGCAACTTGCCGAGCGGCCATGATGGTGAGGTTGATTGTGCTAAGCAGCAGCTGCGGCTCAGCCCCTGGTTCTGTTTTCACAGAAACACGTTTTCGATCGGTAAAGCTGTGGATTGAAGGTGAGGTTCATTGTGCAGGCGTTTGCACAGACACCTGTATAGAAACCCCGGCGCGTGCGATTCGGTGAAGATCGAAAAGGAAGGTGAGATCAGTTGTGCTGGATGAGACAGCTCTGAGCGAGCCGATGCGTTCGTAGCACAATGAATCTCACCATGTGCTGTACTTTTGTGCAAAGTTCGATTTGCGTGTCGATACTGCTTTCAGAATTAGCACAATCGACCTCACCTTGAACGACCGTCTGGTGACCGGCGCGCCAACTACAGGCCTTATCGGTGACAATACTGCCGAATGGCGTTGGTCGAAAGAGCGGGAAGTTCCTCTTTTAAGCGTGTCGGCCGCACTCCAGTCAACCGCAAACGCCCAATGACGAGTGGTTTTCCAGAAAGTCTTCATGAAAAACAGCCTCTTATAGAGCAATTTTTATGTGTTTCCTGTATTCTGAGGTTCATCGAAATTTACGGATAAACCTCAGAATGGTGAAAACGAGCCAACTTCCTGCTGTGGACCGAACGGTTCCTCTTGAGCAGATTAGCCAGTTCGCTGAAAAGGTTTCAATTTTCACTGATGAACTGCGTAACACCATTCTTGCACCCCGACCGCGAAAAGCTGCTCCTGTTTTCAAAACAGGGGAAATTGCTGAGATGTGCAACATCTCTCATTCTCAGGTCCAATACCTCGCAACGAAGAGCGACGGAGAGTTGCCGCCAGGCACCGCTGCCGGTACCGGCCGGACCCGCACATTCACTCTGGAGGAAGCACGCCTCTGGGTCCAGAAAGTCTCCGACATTTATCAGACTCCACTCGTTACGGGAACGCGTGAGCCGGAAGGGAAAATCGTCATAACGGCCCAGTTGAAGGGCGGCTCGGCAAAGACAACCACAACTATGTGTCTCGCGCAAGGACTGACCTTGCGCGGGCGCAAGGTGCTTGTCATAGACCTCGACCCTCAGGCCTCGCTTTCTGAACTGTGCGGCTTGTACGCGGAAAAGGATGTGACGCCTGACGACACCGTGTTGCCGTATATTTACGACCAGGACGTCGAGGGTGGCCTGGAAACAAGGGTTCAGTCGACTTACTGGGATGGGCTTGACGTGATTCCGGCTCACACCGAATTGATTGGCGCAGAGTTCCATCTGCCTGCGATGCAGAAGATGAGGCCAGGATTCCGGTTCTGGACAGTGCTTCGCCAAGGTCTCGAGCCATTACGCAAGCGCTACGACTACATCCTTATGGACACGTCGCCTTCCCTGTCGTACCTCAACCTGAATGCACTGTTGGCGGCGGATGCCATGGTCATGCCGATGGTTCCGGAAAATCTGGACTTCATCAGCTCGCTATCGTTTTGGCGACTGTTTTCAGATGTATCCAAGAGTTTCATCAAGTATGAGCAAGACAAGAAATACGACTTTATCTCACTGATGCTTTCGAGGGTCGATTACGGGCGCACCTCCTCCGCACCTATCGTGCGCGCATGGGCACAGAGCGCATATGAGAGCTGGCTGCATTCGATTGAAGTGCCGGCAAGTTCCGTGATGAGCACAGGAGCGTTGGCATTTTCAACTGTATTCGACGTAAGCAGCACCCATAGCGCGGCTAAGTCGTTGCAGCGTGTACGACAACCCCTTGTCGATTACTGCCGATGGGTGGACGAGATATATTCAGAAAAATGGAGGAACGCGCAATGAGCAATATGCGAGAGCAACTGCTGGCCAAGACGTCCGGCATCCGGACGACCTCATCTATTAAGGAAGATGAGGTCAAGCGTAGTAACCGAACGCAGACGGCGCCTGGCCTCGCGGGTGCGCTTGCCGTAGCGCAACTACGTGTCCAGGAGCTGGAGTCCACTGGCGCCGCGTCGCAATTATCGGTGTCCGACATCGTGCCGAACCCTTGGCAGCCGCGGCGGGTATTCAACGAGGCAAAGCTGTCGGAACTGGCCGAGTCCATTCGTGAAGTCGGGCTTATGCAGCCGATCGTGGTCCGTCGCGCCGAGGATATCTATCAGATTGTGGCAGGCGAACGTCGGTGGCGCGCACATAAGATGGTGGGACTCGATGCCGTCAAGGCTGTCGTTGTGGAGTGCTCCGACGAAGACATGGCTGTGCTAGCCCTCGTGGAGAATGTTAGTCGTGACGACTTGTCGGACTATGAGGTCGCCATGTCCATGAGGCAGACCGAGAAGGAGTTCCCTGACCGTAAGCGGATGGCAGAGGCACTGGGTATGTCTCGCAGCGGGCTCTACCAGTTCCTCTCGTTTGAAAATTTGCCGGACTTCATCAGAAAAGACCTCGATATCCAGCCGCGGCTGCTTGGCGGGACTGCTGCCCAAGCCATTGTTGCGGCCATCAAGAAACACGGCGAAGACGGTGCGAACGCAGCAATGGAACTCTGGCCGCTCGTTGTGAAGGGCGATATGGATCAGGGGAAGGTGGCAGCGGCGATTAGGGCGTTGGCGACTCGTCGAACGACGACGACTAATTCTGCAAGCGAGCGGAGCATCGACAAGTTTTTCTCTGGCAAGGAACACGCCGGTTCCATTACCAAGGACATTGGTGGCATCACGGTAAAAATTAAGGCCGGCGTTCTCACCGACGCGCAGGAGACGCAGATTCGGGAACTTATCAGCCAGATGTTCCACGCTCAGCCGAAAACGAACTGAGGAACGCCTCACTCTTAACCATGCCCCGCCTTGCGCGGGCTTTTTTTCGTCCAGCCGTTCCTAATGTGTCTAGAGTCTAGACACACCGCCGGTTGCGTCGCTATCTGGCCCCGAGCATTCGTGTCTAGACACTGGGTTAGACAGCAGTTGGCGGCCACCGTGCGGCCACGCGGGGACCAATGAAGGGCTGCGCCCCCCCTCGGCGTGTCTAGACTCTAGACACGCCAGAGGATAGTTGTTGGTTCCGGGTAGCGCGGTCTGGATCTAAGCAGCTCACGGCTCCCGTAAGCGTCGATGGTTGCGGACGAGGGATTGAGCGTGTCTAGACTCTAGACACACGTTCAATCGAAGCAGCCACACAGCAGCGAGGCTGTTATTGAGAAGTTGCGATCGAGGGTCAGTAAATCAGCGCCGTCGCAGCAGCCTGATCAAGTTGAATGCGAAAAACGTGCGGCCCAAAGAGCCCTTCGGCTCAATCCCAAACTTCCGACAAACATCCATCGCAACTGCAAGTAAGCGTTCCTGTTTACCGTACCTTCGTCTGGAAAGTTGCTGATTGTTGAGCAAAACCCACTCGCGCAACCGGCCTCGGATTCGAGAAGATGCCTGCCGAGCATCCACCGCGACATTCACGTGCGGTGCTCTGGTACCTTTGAAGGACGCAGCGCCGCCCCGCGGCAACCCCTAAGATCGCGACGAACTAGACTGCTGTGATCAGCAATGTTCGACTTTGCGCGACTATCTCCTTGATGTTGTTTCAGGCCATGGTATTTCCTCTTGCAATTGTGTCCATGCCTTTGTGGAGCAAGCAGGCGTGATTGCCATGACAGCATGGTGATGCGTTTCTATTACTGAGTGCTCAAGTAGCGTCGCACTGGAACTTCCCTCTTTTCGCTCGCCGTCGATGCTACCTGGAAGCACCTTAGACTGGTCCACACGCAGATCAACTCTCTCTCGAAGTATCGAGACGATTTCAGTCGTCAGGCCCGGCCCGGGCGGGCGGCTGTCCCATAGGCCGGTCGCCCGCGGCGCATGGCCTCCGCGATTTGTAACGCACTGGCCAGTTGCGCGGGCAACAATTTCTCTAGTATTTGCGGTGAGCGCCGAATCGTGATCGACGAAAGACGTCGCGACAATGACAGATCATGACGTGCGTGAAGGTCCGGTGCACGTTGCGGCGGAGCAGGAGCAAGCGGCCCTCGTGAAGGTCCAGCGCATCGACAATCATCGCTGCGCCGATCATAGCGACGAGAAGACCTTAACTGTACGGTGGCACTTGATAGTCGTGGGACACTGACGGTTACCTTGTCACGCGTGAACGGGCTAGCTGCGTCGCCAGTGCGCGCTTTAGTGGTTCGTCGTCCACGTACTGGCGGAAGGTTCTCAGATCGCTGTGTCCCATGTTTTCGAGCGCCGCAGAGGCGTCCAGGCCGTCGCGGACCGCCTGCGCGAGCCCTTTGGCGTAGGTGTGACGCAGCCAGTGCGTGGAGGCGCGCTCAAACCGGTCGGCATCGACCCGCCGGCCGTGGGCGCGGGCGTAGGCGAGCGCCTGGCTGCGCAACCCGGTGACCAGTTTCCAGATCGCCGCGCGGCTGCGGATGCCCCTGAGTTCACCCAGCGGGAGCGTCGCACCGACAGCAGCAGCGGCAGGTTCTCGTCTGGCAGTGGCACCGGGGGCAGGCCAAACGCGATCCGGTAGGCCTGCAGCGACAGCGCAATCTCGTCGCACGGCACCCAGTGGGTCTTGCCGCCCTTGCCGCGCTCGACGCGCAGTAGCCACTGGAAGGGCGGGGCATCCGGAAACTCGCGACGAAGAGTCTGCGGTACCGGCTCGATGCGCACATGCCCCATCCGGCATTGCACCGCCTCGGAGGTGCGCAGACCGGTCCGTTCAAATAGGTCCTCCAAGAACAGGTCACGCGCCTGCGCCAGGCGCGCTTCCCGGCCGGACTCTGCCCTTGGGCGGGAAGCAATCGCTTCGCGCAGCGACGCCGTGTCGTCCGTTGACAGGAAGCGCGCCTGCTCATCCGGCTCGCGCCGGCCGACCGTTGGCAGTCCGGTGGCCGGATTCAGCTGCAGGAAGCCGACGTCCCGCAGCCAGTCGAACAGAGACGTAACGATTTTCTGGGTCTGGCCGGCCGAGCGGTCGGTGAGCGGCCCGAGGAACGGCCGCCAGTCCTCCGAGCCGCGCCGTACGCCAGGCTTGCGCACCGCCCACGGCGCCGGCGCTTGCAGGAATCCGATGTAGGCGGAAAATTCGTCCAGCCCCCAGCTCGAGATGGGCATGCCGGTCTGCCGCGCATACCAGAAGAGGCGCTCGACCTCGGTGCGGTACTGCGCGAGCGTGGTCGTGGCCAGGCGCCCGCGACCAGTGGCTTTGGCCGCGAGCCAGCGCCCGACGACGTCCTCGTCCGACAGGTGCGGCGGCAGGATCGGACTCTGGAGCCGGTTCGGGCGGTGGGCGACAACTTCCGGCAACCCGTGGGCCGCGACGACGGCGTCCGGTTCAGTACGGTCCACTGCGGTCATCGGGATGCTCCGGAGTCAGTTGTGCTCACACGCCAGACGCAACTAACGGTCTGTGCACCGTCCGCCAGCGCGGGCGACAAGGTCATGCAGCGCGGCGGAATGGCCGTCACGGTTGGGGGCAAGGGCAGGGCGGGGCCGTTCACAGGCAGTCTCCGTCGACGGGCTCGTCCAGTGTGAAATCCCGGTTCGCCTCGAGCGCGTCGGCCAGTGCGGCGAATTCGACCTGAATTCGTGGGCGGGATGGTTAAGGCCCGTCCGGCACAGCACCGCAAAAAACCCGCAGACCGCCCGCGGGTGCTCGATGAAGGGCCGTTCCGGTTCACTAGAGGGGATCGTCACGTCAATCAGCCCGGCCGCGGTGCGGATCACCGAATGCGCCGCGAACCGGGGCGTGACGCCGTTAAAGTCCTCGTGCCGCCAGCCACGGACCGCGCGCGCCTTCGGGTAGAGCGCTACCCAGCGGTCTACGTTGTCGTGGCATTCGCCGCGCGCCGGCTTCCAGCCGGCCAGCCGGTCGCCCTGCTGGTCGGCGGGACGGGCGCTTTCGAGCAGGGCGAGTAGCGCCGTGGCCAGCCGGTCAAACGGCTCACCAGCCGGCATCGTGCGGATGTCGGGGGTGTTCACGATCTTCCAGCCTCGACGCTGGCCGGCCCCAGCCCCAGCTTCTGTCGTAACCGGTCGAACGGTCCGCGCAATGCGGTTCGGGAGAGGCCGTCGATCTGGTCAACCTGAATGAATACCGTCGCCGCGGGCGCGGGTACAGGCTCGCTATGTATGACGCCCGTCGCCGGGTGTCGGATTCCGGCCTCGACGCCGTCCAGCCGCAGTAACGAAAGGGAAACGAGGACGGGACCAGTCAGGTCAAGTCGATTGAGCGCCGCACGCACAGCCGGGAGTCCGTCTTTTCGAGTGCCCCTTCATACCCCGCGGTGTCGAAGATCACAGCGTGTCCATCCGCGGTGTGGACAAACGACGAGGCGGTGGTAACCAGTTCGATCTGCCCATGGCGTGTCAGGTGGGCATAGGCATGCGACGCGGTGCTCGGGTCGCGTTGATCGGACGCGCAGACCAGTTGCGAGTAGCGGATGTTGCGCGACGGGCGGAGGTGGTATCTGCCGCACCGGGCCGATTCTAGGTCGACGTGGGATGAAGGCAAAGTTGCAGCACGCTCGGTCTGCCTGTCATTGCCCAGGCGTGGGTTCCCGCCGGTGCCGTGATGACTTTCGCTTCTGTGAATCAAGAAGGCAAATTCACAAATGCCAGATGAAGGAAGAGAAACTCTGAACGTGGAAGGAAAGGAAGCTTTTATCTGACCCTAATTTATGCCGGCCCGCCGGGCAAGGCTGCGACGCGGCCACGTTAAGACTTTCACTTCGTACTCTAACGAAATGAAAGTCTTAAATCTCGGCCATTCGATGGGAATGTCTGAAATCTCGGAGTGTGAAGGCTGCCCGGCACGTCAGCTATGCAAGGACGAAATATGAGTGTTGGAGCCACCCGCGGGCTGAAGGCAATGATTTACGAGGGCGCAACGTCGATGACTTTCGGGGATAGGGCGAACGGAGCCTTCGTGAAACATATCGCGCAAAACCGGGATAACTCCGAGATACAACACCCATAGGGCGTTCAGGCACTTTTAGCTGCAATTTTCCACCGTGTTTCACGACGGTACGCGAGTAAATCGTCAAGTGCGGAGACCGGGCGATACGACGATGCGCCGCAGCATCCGAAGCGTAACATTTGCTACGTATTTTGTAGTGATTGTACGTTAGTGCGAGGGCAGACTGTCAGTGTGACCACTGACGCGCTCGGTCGATCCAATTTGTACTAAAACAATGATATCAACTGGGAGCGGCCATGATCCCACGATTCACACGGGCGGTCAGCGACACCCGCCCGTACGGCTCCCATCGGTATGACCTGTTCGGTCCGAAGATCGGAAGACGACTGACCCTGTTCGGTCGGCGGGCGGTTGATCTATGGGTCCGCCTTGAAGCAGATCCGCGGGTGCTTATTTACTGCGAACGGCCTGTACAGATTCCGGACGTCACGCCGTCCCGCCTGGTCGATTTCTGGGTCCGCACACGCGATGGTGAGAGATTGTGTGTTGTCCTGCGTCCGGCGGAATTGACCTCGGCCGCGCTGGGACATCTCCTGTTTCCCGCATTCGACTCCTGGAGCATGGCGTCTTCGATGCAGTTGCATCTGGTCGATCCACAAGAGCTCGACGATCCACCGACGCTACGCCAGAACAGAGTCACAATGCTGCATCATCTGGCCGGTACGCACTCCCTTCCAGTCGAGCCGTTGATGTGCGGAGTGACTGCCGCCTGCCGACATGGCTCGACGCTCGCTGAACTGGAACTGCGCCTGGCACCCGCCGACCCGATGCTGGTCCGCTCGGCGGCATTCAGACTGGTGTTCGGCGGCAAAGTCCGTTGTCCGACACTGGCGGTTGAGCCACTCGGCGCTCATACCCGTCTGGAACTGGTATGAAATCGATCGCTTTTGGCGCGTTGCGATTCGATCGTCATTCGATACCGCCCGAACTGAAGCACGTCGACG
Source organism: Paraburkholderia sp. IW21 (assembly GCF_041321145.1). Classification (NCBI taxonomy): domain Bacteria; kingdom Pseudomonadati; phylum Pseudomonadota; class Betaproteobacteria; order Burkholderiales; family Burkholderiaceae; genus Paraburkholderia; species Paraburkholderia sp. IW21. Next base: position 98,387 of record NZ_JBGGWA010000017.1, read on the forward strand.
AATGGCCACGCGTTGACGATAGCGCACTGTCCGAATCCGGCCGCGACATTTTCAACCGCCGCATTCGTGCGATGACCTTGTTTCTGGGAGAAAATACGCCTCTGCGTGAGATCACTCGCGAAACTGGCTTGGGCTTTAATGATCTGTACCGCACGTTTGAACGCTGCGTTACAACCCACGAGGACGGCCGCATATTCGGGTGCCGGGCGCTTATACCGTATCAGCATACGAAATCCTACGGCCGTTGCGCGCGGGTCGATATGTCCGGCGAAGGCGCCGTGAGCAATGCAAGCGGCGCATTTGGGCAGCTGCTGCAGCATTATCCGGACATTGCTCGTTGGCTCGAGCGGAGGATTGCAGAGCGAAGTCGGGAGCACGCAGAGTTGGCTGAAGTGCATCGCCAACTATGGCGCCTGCATGGCGCGTTCCTCGACCAATGCCGGAAGGCGGGCATTCAGGCAAGCGAGTATCCGTTTAACCAGAAGCACTTGGGCGAGCGGACACTCGCAACGTACGCCCGCAAGCTGGCCAACCGGCATTTTGACGCGGCAGCACGTGCCGCCGGCGCCGGGCAAATCGCCCATCCCTGGCACGACGATCCTGAATCCATTCGCAAGCCCGCGACGCGTCCGTACGAGGCCGTTGAATTTGACGGGCACAAGATCGATGTACGTCTGACGCTACGTATCGACGACCCGTTCGGCTTTGAGACGCTGCTTGTCTTGCACAGGATCTGGATACTCCTGCTGCTTGATGTTGCGACGCGCGCAGTGATTGGCTACGCGCTCGCGCTGGGCCGCGAGTACAACAAGGATGATGTTGCGCTGGCCTTGCAGGCGAGCCTGATGCCGCACACAACCCGTGTTTCGAAGATCCCGGCGCTGAAGGTCAGAACCGGCGGAGGATTTCCGTCTGAGGTTTTACCCCAGACTGCCTGGGCTTGCTGGGGTACCTTCCGCTTCGATGCCGCCAAGGCGCATTTCGCGAACGCGACGCTCGAGCGACTGACCCAGGTCGTCGGCTGCATGACCGACAACGGGCCACTTCGACAGAAGAACGAGCGCGCGCTGATTGAACGCTTCTTCGATCAGGTTGCGTCGCACTTCGCGCATCGGTTGCCGGGCACCACGGGCAGCGCCCCGGGCACAGTCGAACGCGTCCTCAACGATGTCGGCACCGACACGTCGCTCATGATGACGCTCGATGAGCTCGAGGATGTGATCGACGTGGTGCTTGCGAACTATAACGGCGAGCCGCATGCGGGACTGGGAGGGCGCACACCACTCGAGGCTATGCAGTTCCTGCTTGCCAGGAAGGACGAGCTATTGCGTACGTTGCCTTTTGCCCGGCGCAGCAGCTTATGTTTGCTGCAGGAGGCACGTGTCGTGACAATCCGCGGGTGTGTCAGTCGTGGGGAGCGTCCGCACATTAATTTCGAACACGTGCGTTATGACAGTCGGGTGCTGTCTGGCATTGCCGGGTTAATCGGCAAACAGCTTCGCATCTATTTCAACGTAAAGGACATCCGGCATCTGCATGCCTTCCATATGGACGGATCCGAACTCGGCGTGCTGACCGCGGCGCGTCCCTGGTGCTTCACGCCGCACGCCCTGCGCGTGCGACAGGAAATCTTTTCGTTGATTCACCAGCGCAAGCTTGCCTTCCGGGAAGGCGGTGATCCGGTCGCCGCATGGTTTGCGTACAAGAAAGAACAGGCGCGAACGCATACGCATGATGCCAATGACCTGGCACGCATGCTCACGGACCGCGCGAAGAACCATGAAGGGTCGCCGTCTGTCGGGATTCCGCCCTCGGAGGAAACCGCAGCGCAGGAACCCACCAGAACAGCAGAAGCCACGAAGGCGGAAGCCAGAGCGAGCAAAGCGCCACCACCACTGTGGCTTACGCAGATCTTTACATTCAGGTGAGTGTGATGCTCGATACTCTGAAGCGCCCTGTCGATCCTTCGGAGCACCCACTGCTGAGCAAGACGTACATGGTGCCGACGCCGGCGATCGCAGAAATGTACGCGCGAGTGCGTCAATGCATCCGGCGCGGGGTTACCGGCGCCGTCATTTACGGGCACACCCGCTGGGGCAAGACTTATGCAATTCGCTACTGCGTGAGGCTATTAAATATCGAGTTACCTCGCGCGGCGGTCCTGACGATCGGGATGCCGCGAAACCCCTCACGGTCAGAGGCGCTGTTTTTCGGGATGCTGCTTGAGGCGGCACGGCATGAACGTTCGGACAGTGGATCGGTATTGAAGCGGCGTCTTCGGCTCTATCACAAAACTGGGCGAAATGGTCGAGCGCGTGGCTGGTAATACGCTGGTCGTATTTGTCGACGAGGCGCAGCGGCTGGAATTGGACCATTACGAATGGCTGCGGGACGTGCAGGACGAACTCGGGCGCCGAGGCGTGCGCATGTTCATTTTCTTGGTCGGCCAACCCGGCATTCTCAACCGCAAGAGCTCGTTCAGGCAGAGTGTGGATACCTCGCAGATCGTGTCGAGGTTCATGGTCGACGAGATGCGTTTTCAGGGCTTTCGCACTGGCGATGATCTCAAAATGTCGCTCGGCGCGTATGACACGTCCGTCTTTCCCGACGGTAGCGATTGGCCTTATACGCGCTTCTTTTTACAACGCGCGTTCGACACCGGCTTCCGATTGGGAAAGCAGCAGCAGACCGTGTGGAAGGCCTTTGAAGCCGCCCATTGTCGTGCGCGGTTCGATTTCACGATGGAAATTCCGATGGAGTATCTCGCCCGCACGGTCGAGATAGCACTGACTGACAACATGGAGCATGACGGTGCCGGATTCGCGTTGAGCCCCGCATGCTGGGCTCGGGCGGTTGAGGAGTCCAACTTCGTTGCCGCCCTCGAGGCATTGCGGATCATCTTTGTCGACGACGCGGCATACCGGCAATGAAAAGACGTTTCAACATCCTGCTCGAGCCCACAGAGCCAACTTCCTGCGCATCGTGGTGCTGGCGTGAAGGGTGGCACATTAAGGGCCAGTCAGCGTTCATCCTTTTGGCAAAATTCCAGCGCCTCAACGTGCTGTCGTCCGCCGCGCTGACGCAGTATTTTACTAGCCACGACGATCGCGCAACGCCATTGCAGCAGACCGACTTACGTGACGCGCGTCAGTTCGATATGCCGCGCATGATGGGCATGCTAAGGTTGCCTCTGGAAGACGTCGCTGCAGCCTTTGTGATGCCGTCATATTTGTCCCAGACCGTTGCTGCTGCGACGCTACGGTGGTGTCCGCAATGTGCAGGCGAGGGTGTGCATCTGACGGAGTTTCAGTTTCACTCGCGTGTTACATGCCCAATCCATCGCGTCGCGCTAGTTAACCGTTGCCAGAGGTGTAGATCGAGGATCCCCTATCGTTTGGATGCCGAGATTTTCCGGATGCCTTTTACTTGCCCAGCCTGTTCGTGTCCATGGGTTCGCCCAGCGCGAGGGTTCGACGACTTTAGGATAGGTGAGGCGTATCGGCTCCAGGTGTCCGATCGTGCTGTCAGCGTTGATTGGGAAGGGGAACGCTTGACAACCGGAGAGGGGTCTTGCCTGGGTGGAAAACATGTGGAAGTGGCCGAGCGGCCGGAAGATAAATGGCCCGCGTTACATCGCGGCGGCAGGTCACCGCAGTCACCTCTCGATTTGGTGGCGCCAGATGCGATAAACCGATGGGAGAGCGTTCTTTCGGAAGCCTATGGTCATTACAAGGCACTGCGAAGGGCGATCATGCGAGTTCATGGTAGACAACATAGGGCGTGCATCGTAAAAGCCGCGCGACATTTCTCATGGCGACTTGACGGGTGCACAACTACTCCCTTCTGTCCGGCCGCGCATGCAATATTGCGATGGCGTATGAAATGGGAAGGAGTTGGGGTGCCGAAGGCGCTACTGGATGCGCCTGTTCATGGCCCTCTCGGCATTGTACTTTGGTTCTTGCTCTACGCGCCCAATCCCGGCAGTCAATACAGCGAAGCTGCTGCTCGCAGGATAGTAATACACGCGTTCGTTTCGGCCTGCCTCGGCTGCTTTCGTTCATATTTTGTGGAGGCAGTTCAAGCGAGAGCGCATGACCGGATACTGTGGTTACCGTTTCCCGCGCACGACTTTTACAGGAGCGACCTTCTCGTTGCAGGTAACGATTGTGTGTCCGGTCAGGTGCGTTGGACGTCGCTATCAGAGACGCGGCAGAGTCTCGATGCGTGCATCGGTGATTCCACGCGTCGTATTGTTCACCATCGGCAACATGTCAGATTGCTGGCGAACAATTCGGCGGCTAACAACCAGTTTGTTAGGCTCGCCAGCGCTCAATCGGAGCTGAGTATCATCAAAGCATCGACGACCACTGGCGCTCAGTAGAGCGATGCCAACGAGGATCGTGGTCCCGGTCCGGTGTTCATCTTCCTTTCGTTGACGTCGAGCGGGTAACGGCGGTCGATACCATCGATGGAAGCTAGCATGCAAGCCTTGGCGTGGGCCGCTAAAAGCCCAACTACCGGGCGGAGAAAGGTTGATACGGACTATTTAAGGCGCTGCCACTTTTACTTCCGAAACACTGCTACTTTCGCTTCATCGCACGGCCGCCGTGACCCCATACACCTTAACCTGCACTCTGCCAAGAGCAGTAGAAAAAATCCGGGAACGCCAATCCTTGATGCGCCGATACCTGCCGCATTCTCGGCGAAGCTTATCGTAGGCGTTAATCTGGTCTCGCGTCACGAGTTTTTGCAGCGTAGCCAGTAGTTGACGACCTTCGGCAAGAGACAATCCGAAATCAGCAGGGTCGCGCCGTTCACTGGGCGGCGTAACGGAACAAACCGGGACCGTCTCGTCCGTTCCCGGTCGTTGCAGAAGAATCTTCCAGCGCAGTTCCATGGCCGTCTCCCCAGTAGGTCAACTGTCGCAGTTTACCTTGGACGTGCCTCCCCCAGATTCGTCCACTCCCATCAATTGTGAGCGCCAACAATTGTGCTGAGCAATGAGAGCGTCCCTGTCGGGCCATGGCCCCAAATTCTCACGACACTTGCTGGCCCAGAAGCCGAGATAGAGCGACGGTTGCACGCTTAAGCAACTCTGCGAACTGCTCGACCCGCTGCTCGGTGACACGGACGCTCGGACCGAAGATGCATAGCGAGCCTGCGACCTGATTGGCCCCGTTGAAGAACGGGGCCGCCACGGCGACCGCGCCATCAATCAGTTCGTGGTGACTCGTACCGAACCCTTTCATACGGATTTGTTCGATGTCTTGAATCAGCGCCGACACATCTTGGGTAGGGTCCACGAGATAACGCGTTAACTCGTCTGGTGTGAGTCGCATCTGCGAAAGAATGGTGCGGCCGCTGGCGCCGCGCACAAGCTTTTCGCGGTATCCGACGCCGCGTCGAAAACTAAGCGGCTGATGACTCTCGAGTTCCGCCACGCAAAGTCGATACGTGTCGTCTGGAACAAACAGAGCCACAGTCTCGGACGTCGCCTCCCAGAGGTTGCGCAGAACCGGCTGCGCCAGTTCGGCGATTCTGTGTTCGCTCAGCCAGACGTGTGCTAATTGAGCCACCGAGCTTCCCAGGTGGAACCGCTGCGGTTCACCGGTCGATGCGAGGAATCCGGCCTGCTCCAATGTGTTTAGCAGCCGATACAACGTCGGACGGCTAAGGTTCACTCGCCCAAGCAACTCAGCGACGGTTAGAGATTCATCTCCTGGCCTGAACGCCAAAAGTATTTCTAATGCTCGCTCAACCGCACGAACGCTCTCGTGCGCCTTTTTTTCTTCCATATTCCGCTGTCCCCTTGGGCGATGCCATCTGCGCCATTGTAGAGAAACTACCTATTCGTAGAGGCTTGACTTCAAATTTCGTGTCCGTAGAATGAGAACGCAATCTCACTAGACGGACAACGTCACATACGATTTGGAGTTTGAGCATGGACAAAAACATGTCGGAAACGCTTGTGCGCACGGGTCCAGGCACACCAATGGGTAACCTGATGCGGCGCTACTGGGTGCCGATTCTGCTGGTAAGCGAAATTGCGGAGCCAGACTGCCCTCCGGTGCGGGTGCAAATCCTTGGAGAGAAGTTGCTGGCGTTTCGGGATTCGGACGGGAATGCGGCGCTGATTGACGAGTTCTGTTCGCATCGCGGCGTGTCGCTCTATTTCGGGCGCAACGAGGAGAACGGCATCCGCTGCTCGTATCACGGCCTCAAATTCGACCGAAATGGAAACTGTGTCGAGGTGCCGTCCGCGCCGCAAGGGTGCAAGCACATGAGCATCACGGCATACCCGTGTATCGAGCGCGCCGGCATTGTCTGGGCTTACATGGGCCCTAAAGACAAGCAACCGGCACCGCCGGACCTCGAATGGTGCAACCTGCCGGCGGACCACGTATTCGTTTCCAAACGTCTGCAGGAGTCCAACTATCTGCAGGCTATGGAAGGCGGCATCGACACGAGCCACGTCTCGTACGTGCACCGCTACGAAGTCGACGAAGACCCGATGCACCAAGGCACCAAAGCGCTCGAGTACATCAAGGCGGATGGGAACGTCATCTTTGAAATCGAGAAGCAGCCGTTCGGCCTCACGCTCTTCGGGCGTCGCAATGGCGAGCCCGATTCTTACTACTGGCGAATCACGCAATACCTCTTCCCGTGGTACACGCTCATTCCGCCATTTGGCGACCACTCGCTCGCAGGTCACGTCTGGGTGCCGATTGACGACCACACCTGCTGGGCGTGGAGTATCAACTTCCGTCCGGACCGCCCGTTGTCCGAGGAAGAGATGAACGACCTGAACGCAGGTAAGGGCATTCACTGCGAATACGAGCCGGGCACGTTCCGTCCGAGGGCGAACAAGAGCAACGACTATCTGATTGACCGTCAGGCCCAAAAGGACAAGCGCGCATATTCAGGCGTCTTCGGGTTCGCGATGCAGGACGCGTCGCTGCAGGAAAGCATGGGCCCCATTCAGGACCACAGCAAAGAGAAGTTGTTGCCGACGGACCGCGCCATCGTAATGGCTCGACGCATGCTCTATGAAGCAGCTACCGCTTTGCAGGTTGACACCGACCCGCCTGCAATCGATGCAGACCAGCAGCGCGTGCGCGCGGCCGGCGCCTTGCTCCCGCGCGACCAGAAACCGCAAAAGTGGGCTGTCATCCATCTCTCGGATGGCACGGGCCAGCCGATTTACTCCATCTGAGCGAGCTCATCGCTCATTGTTCAACTCTGCATAAGGAGGCCGGCATCGCGCCGGCGTGAGATGCAAGGTTCAAGACTAGAAGACAGAGTTGCGTTGATTACGGGCGGCGGAGGCGGCATTGGCGCTTCTACCGCGCGTGTGTTCTGTGACGAAGGCGCTGCAGTCGTCCTCGTCGACGCAAATCCACAAGCGCTCGCGAACGTCGCGGACGACTTGCTCAGCCGTGATGCCGCGGCAAGGGTTCAAACGTATGTCGCTGACGTGGCGAACGCCGACCAGGCTGTTGCAGCCGTCGAGATTGCCAAACGTGTGTTCGGCCGGCTTGACGTGCTCGTCAACAATGCCGCGATGCGTAACTACAGCGCGCTCGCCGACGCGACGCCGGAAGAATGGCAAAGCATGGTGTCAGTGAATCTGGTGGGCACCTCGAACTACTGCAGGGCTGCTTTGCCGTTGTTGCGTGCGGCGGGTTCGGCGAGCATCGTCAACGTATCATCCTGCTACGCGGTCACCGGCCGCAAGGGCATGGGCCTCTACGATGCAACCAAGGCCGGAATGCTCGCGATGACTCGCACGCTTGCCTTCGAGGAGGCTGCACACGGTGTGCGTGCCAACGCAATATGCCCAGGCTCGACGCTGACTGATTTTCACGTCAATCGGGCGCAGGCTGTGGGAAAGAGTGTAGATGTGCTCAAAACACAAAGGCAAGACACGTCGTTGTTAGGACGTTGGGCGTCTCCTGAGGAGGTCGCATGGCCGATTCTGTGGCTTGCGAGCGATGAGGCATCGTTCATCACCGGCACCACGCTGATGGTCGACGGCGGCTTGTCGATTATGTGACGGTGGTGGCCATGAAGAATTCCACAATGATGGTGCGGGTTGCGCGGCGCAATATCGAGGCTGACGGCATCGTCAGTTTTGAATTCGCAAGTTTGGACGGTCGTGATTTGCCGGCGTTCGATGCTGGCTCACACATCGATGTCCACTTGCCAACGGGGCATGTGCGGCAATATTCGCTTTGCAGCGCGCCCCACGAGCGCTCGCGTTATCAAATTGCCGTGTTACGCGAAGAGCACTCGCGAGGTGGCTCGGCCGGTATGCACGATGCAGTAAAAGAAGGGGACGAACTGAGCATCAGTATGCCTCGCAATCACTTCGCGCTCGCGTTCGTTCCTGCGAAGCACCTGATGTTGGCCGGGGGCATCGGACTGACTCCGTTGCTTTGCATGGCACAGCACCTCGACCGTACCGGTAAAGATTTCGAACTGCACTACTGTGCACGCTCGCGTTCGCGTGCGGCTTTCCTCGAGCGGCTCGCGGACGTGTCCTGGGCTGAGCGCGTTCACTATCATTTCGACGACGAGGATGAGCACCAACGCCTTCGTCTTGACGCGCTGCTCAAGGATGCAACCCCGGACACGCATCTCTATGTCTGCGGGCCGCAAGGCTTCATGAACGCGGTGCTTGACGCGGCGCGTGCGAGCGGGTGGCCAGAGAGTCGAATGCATTACGAGTTCTTCTCGGCTCCCACCGTCGACACGTCGGCCGATGGCAGCTTTGAAGTGTGCCTTGCACGCACTGGAAAGACGGTGACCATCCCCGCAGACTGCACGGTGGCGCAGGCGCTCGCGGACGCTGGAGTTGACATACCCGTTTCATGCGAGCAGGGCATTTGTGGAACCTGCCTTACCCGCATTCTCAACGGCGAGCCGGAACATCGAGACCTGTTTCTATCCCCGGAAGAGCAGTCGCGAAACGACCAGTTTCTACCGTGCTGTTCGCGCTCGAAGTCCAGGAGACTTGTGCTGGACCTGTAACGCTACAGCCCCGCAACACACTCCCGGCGCGCCTTAAGTGCCGGATGTCAAAACGGAAGAAGAATACGGGCGGCGTACGCACGCCCTGCATGGAGGAGTCGTGGGAAAAAACCTGACGTCATCGAGTGACGTATCGGGCGCGGACTGGGCCGCGTCAAACGTCGGTGAAACGGCGGCGAGCCCCTATCGCTGGGTTGCTCTGTTCATCGTGTGGGCAGCATTTCTTCTCAGCTATGTCGACCGCGTCGCATGGAGCACGGTTGCGGCGCCTGTTGGAGCATCGCTCGGTATCAAGGTGTCGCTGCTTGGTGCCTTTGTTACGGCGTTCTATGCGGGATACGTGGTTGCAAACATCATCGGAGGCATGCTGACCGATTTTCTCGGCGGACGGGCGATGATGACGCTTGCCTTGCTTCCGCTGGGTGTCTTCACGTTCTTCTTTGGCGAGACGACCTCGTTGACCGTGGGCATTCTGATTCAACTGGCAATGGGCTTTGCAGCCGGAGCTGACTATTCGGCCGGGATGAAGGTGATTCCTGCGTGGTTCACGCGAGACCGCGGTCGAGCGATGGGCATTTACACCACGGCAACATCGCTCGCCGTGGTCCTCGCCAATGCAATCGTGCCCACTATTTCCGCGCAATACGGCTGGGCCAGCGCGTTTCGCATGCTCGGCATTGCCACGTTCGCCTGGGGCATCGTCTCGCTTCTGTTTCTCAAGAATCGCCCGGTTGGCGAGCGAGCTCCGGCTCGCAACAGTGCGAAAGAGATGCTTAGTCTCTTGCGCAATCGCAATCTGATTTTTCTTTCCATTGCTGGTTGCGGCGGTCTTTGGGCGACTGTTGGCTTCGGCGCGTGGGGAAATGCGCTGATGACGCGGCAATACGGCATTTCTCCTGTCGTGGCCGGGTCGATTATCGTGTCTTTCGGCATCGGTGCGGTCATTGCGAAACCCACGCTCGGTTGGATTTCCGACCTGCCGGGAATCTCGCGTCGCCTCATGTCCATTCTGGTTCTGGTCGCGTTTGCCATCACTCTTGTGGTGTTCGGCATGTGCTCGACCGTCACGCAGTTTTATATCGTCGCTCCGGTTCTGGGTGCATTCTCTTATGGTTACCTGCCGGTGCTTATGGCACAGGTGAGCGACGCATCCGGAAAGCGTCTGGCTGGAGCGAGCGCTGGGTGGACGAACGCCATTTGGCAAATGGGGAGCGCTGTGTCTCCTCTGGCAGTCGGACACGTCTATGGCGGCACACATTCAATCGTGCTTGCGGTTCTTACGCTTGCCATCGGGCCGGTCATCGGTCTTGTAGCGATGCTTTTCGTGAGCAAACGCATCGCACAGGTTTAATTCGACCCGCGTGATTGGATGCAAATAGGAAAGTCGTCGGTGTGTATCGACACCGTATTACATTGCATAACTACTCATAATAAGGAGGCTAGTATGAAATCGAATCGCGGTATGCGGCTGTTGCGGGTAGCGCTCGCCGCTACGATATGTTCGTCGGCAACTGTTGCAGTTCACGCTCAGTCATCGGTAACGCTCTACGGCATTCTTGACTCTGGCGTCGAGTACGTCACCCATGCAGCCAAGCAAGGCTCCGGGAACCTGTTTCGTGTCAACACCGGCAATCGCATCAATTCTCGCTGGGGTTTCACTGGCAAGGAAGATCTTGGGGCGGGTCTGCGCTCGATATTCACGCTCGAATCGGGCTTCGCGACGAATAATGGTACCTTGCAGCAGGCAGGACGGTTGTTCGGCCGCCAGGCGTTCGTCGGCCTGGAAAGCGATAAGTTCGGTGCGGTGATGGCTGGCCGGCAGATGACGCCTATGTATCGCTTCTTCCTGGCGCTCGACCCTCTCAACTACTCCAGCTATGGCTTGTCGGCCCAGGATGCGCAGTTTGTTGGACGGGCCGATAACGCGCTCGAGTATCTGGGGCACGCCGGTCCGTTCGAGCTGAACGCGCTCTACAGTTTCGGCTACGATTCGACGATTGCGAATGGTGCCCAGGTGCCGGGAGAGTTTCGCGTCGGCAAGCAATTCGATGTTGGCGGCCGGTATCGCCAGGGGCCATTTAACCTGACCTTCGTTTATGAGCAACGCCAAGGGACGAGTGCTGCCTCGTCCGGCGACAGCGAGCGGCGCTATCTCGCGGGCGGTTCGTGGACTATCGGCAATGCGACCCTGTACGCTGGATACGAACTCCTTCTGAACGACATTGCCGCTACGTTCGCGGCGTCACCGCCGCAGACCATGGCATTTGGAGGACTTCGCTATAAGGTAACGCCGGCGTTTCAAGTTTCGGCGGGGTCGTACTATCACGCATTTCGCACGGCTTCGGCGCATGCCATCAGCTCAGGCGTCAACGCAGACTACCTGTTATCCAAGCGCACCACACTGTACACAGATGTCACGTACGTCATCAACAGCGCAAGGTCTGCGTTAAGTGCGACAGGGTCGACCACCCCGGTCGCGACCGGTGCCAACCAACTCGCGGTGGTAGTTGGAATCGCACATGCTTTCTGAGTCGTGCGAAGTCGGCTGAACTGTGCGGGCTGCGGATAGGGCCGGCGCCGCTGGCGCGTGTCCGCGCCTCCGGATGGGCCATCGTAGAAAATGGAGCCGGGGGAGGCAATCGCGTGCAGCAACGAATCGCGCAGACGACGCGGGACGACAAATTGTTCGGCGTCGGTTCCGCGAGCAGGACGTGTAGCTGGTCTCATCCGCGCCGGCTTCACTGCGCAACGTTGGCGACGGCTGCGCCTTCCGAGAGCAGGTCCTCTATCTCGCTTGACGAGTGGCCAAACTCTGCGAGAACAGCGAGGGTTAGCGCTTCAGCCGGCATCCGCTAGCAAAATTAACGATCTACAACTGGGCGGCGCCCCTGCTCGGCAAAGCTTTTCAGTTCACAAACACTGTCCATCCTCCTACGATACGCAATGTTGGCGATTTCAAACATGGTGGGACCGCGGGATTGGTCCGTCGAGGGGGACAAAGGCATGGAAGATTTTCAGGTGCTCGACCACATCACGGACGGGGTGATGTCGCTCGACCGCGAGTGGAAGTTTCGAAACATCAACCGCACCGCTGCGCGACTGCTGAAGCGCCGGCCGACGGACCTGCTGGGTCACGAGATCTGGGCCGAATACCCGGACCTCATTGGATCGAGCTACGAAACGGCCTATCGGCAGGCGGCCGAGACCGGTATGCCCAGCAGCGCGACCGGCTTCTACGCGCCGCTCGGTACCTGGTTCGAAGTGCGGGCGTTTCCATGCGAGGACGGCGTCACCGTGCTGGTTCGCGACGTCACCGAAGCGCGTGCGATCTCCGAACTTTTGTCGCGCCAAGCCACGCACGATGAACTAACCGGGCTCATCACCCGGCGCGAATTGCTGCTGCGCCTGAACCGTCTCGTCGACGAAGGCGTGGCCGATTCCGTCGATCTGCTCTTCATCGACCTCGACCGCTTCAAGGACATCAACGATTCGTTCGGTCACGCGGCGGGGGATGAGGTGCTGCGCGTCGTCGGCGAGCGTCTTTCGGACTTGCTCACCGAACGCGCCCATGCATCTCGCATCGGCGGCGACGAATTCGTGATTTTCCTCGTCGACGCGTCCGAGGGCGAGGCCGCGCGTGTCGCGCGCGACGTCATAGTACGCATGCGCGAACCTATCCAGACGCCTTCAGTGCGGGCGTCGGTGGGCGCGAGCATCGGCGTGGCGCGCTACCCCGTGTCGGCGTCGGATGCAGGCGAGTTGCTACGCAACGCGGACACTGCGATGTATCACGCGAAGCGCGCAGGCGGCTCGCACGTGTGGTCGTTCGGTAAGGAGGATGCGCAGCGCCTCTCTCATCGCCTGCGGCTACGCGCGGATCTGGAAAGCGCGAGCGCCTCGCATCAGTTCGAACTGCACTACCAGCCACAGTTGGATCTGGGCACGGGCCGTATCTACGGCGCTGAGGCGCTTTTGCGATGGAACCATCCCAAACTGGGCCTGCTCATGCCGGGCGACTTCCTCGACTTGCTGCTTGAATCGCCTGCCTATGAGGCGACGGGCGAATGGCTAATTCGTCGCGCGTTCCGCCAGGCGGCGCAATGGCAGGCACCGGACCACATGCCGTTCAAGATCGCCGTTAATCTCTCGGCCACGACGATCCAGAATTGCGATCTCGCGGCACTGGTTTCGGAGGCGGCCGAGGCATCGGGCGTGAGCGCTTCCGTACTCGACATCGAAGTGACGGAGACTGCGGTCATGAGCGACTTCGTCGCGGCGTCGCGCTCGCTTTCGGCCGTGCGAAGGCTCGGCGTGACCGTCTCGCTCGACGACTTCGGCACCGGCTACTCGAGCCTGGCGTACCTCACACAACTGCCCGTTGATCGCATCAAGATCGACAAGTCGTTCGTGCAGGGACTTACCGTTGAGGAGACCTGTCATCAGGCTCGAGCGATGGGCGAAGCGATGGTGGCGCTCGCGCGCGCGTTGGGTATGGGAACGGTCGCGGAAGGCATCGAGACCGAAACGCAACTCGCTCTCGTCAGGGAACTCGGGTGTGATGCCGCGCAGGGTTACCTCATCGGCCAGCCGATGTCGGCAGCGCGCATCGAACCTTATGTAGACGCGTGGTTTGGCCCGGCGCCGACTGCGCTTTCGTCGTCGCGGGGCGCACGAGGCGGATCGCACTAGCTTCAACGCGTGGTCGCCCGGTTCGCATTGCTTCTGGTTACGGCCGCCGAGCCGGCATCTGCGTCCGCGCGTCTTCACGCGTGCGAAGCGAGCAACCCGCTATCTAACGGCGATGCGCCGCAACCGAAGCGGCCCAATTTGGCCTTCGGAAGAAATTTCGGCGGCTCCGCATCGCTGTTCAAGCAGACTGATTGCCTGGGCGCGGATGAGTTGCTGAACAAAAAGAAGACCGTGAACGAGTCGCCCGTGCCGTTTCTGGCAGCAGGCGGGCGGCACCTCTGCAGTTGTTGGTATTCCATAATCGTATAGATATGGCGCTATTTTTCATTATAAAGGCATGTCAATCGTCGCTAGTATGCAGACTCCCAACTGCGCGCCACGCGTGAACCCGACAGGCCCACGGCGTCCATCCGCCGCGTCGCCGCGCTGGGCCGACGCGGAAGGGCTCACCAACCACTCACTGATACGCAGCGTCGTCGAAGGCGAAGCGAGCGTGTGGGGAGAAGACTCGAACATGAAAATGACCTTTCGCTGGTATGGCGACACGGACCCCGCGTCGCTCGCTTATATCCGCCAGATCCCCGGCATGGTCGGGGTCGTCTCGGCGATCTATGACGTGCCTGTGGGCGGGGTGTGGCCGATCGACAGGATCCTGTCGCTGAAGGAGAAGATAGAGACCCACGGCCTGACACTGGAAGTGATAGAAAGCGTGCCGGTGCACGAGGACATCAAGCTCGGCAAACCGACGCGCGACACGCTCATCGCCAACTACGGCCAGACGCTGCGTCACCTCGGCGCCTGCGGCGTGAAGGTGGTCTGCTACAATTTCATGCCGGTTTTCGACTGGACCCGCACCTCGCTGGAAATGCGCCTGCCCGATGGATCGACGACGCTCGCGTTCGACACACAAGCGATCCGCGAGCTCGACGTCAGCCAAGGTATCCAGCTGCCCGGCTGGGACGCGAGCTATCGGCCCGAGCAGTTGAGAGCCCTGCTGCGCGACTACGAAGCGGTTGACGAAGCCGGTCTCTGGGCCAATCTCGACTACTTCCTGCGCGCGATCATTCCGGTGGCCAAAGAAGCCGGCATCAAGATGGCGATCCACCCCGACGATCCGCCGCGGCCGATTTTCGGGCTGCCGCGCATCGTGAAGAATCGCGCTGACCTGCAGCGCGTGCTGGCTATTGTCGACGATCCCGCCAACGGCCTGACGCTGTGTTCGGGGTCGCTGGGCGCGGACCTGCAGAACGATATTCCGGCACTGGTGCGCGAGTTCGGCGCGCGCGGCCGGATTCATTTTGCACACCTGCGTAACGTGCAAACCAATGCCGCGGGCGATTTTCATGAAACGTCGCATCGCTCGGCCGACGGCTCGCTCGACATGGCGGAAATCGTCAAGGCCTACTTCGAAACCGGCTTTGAAGGCTATGCAAGGCCGGACCATGGGCGAATGATCTGGGGCGAAACGGGCCGCGCCGGCTATGGGCTGTTCGACCGCGCGCTGGGTGCGGTCTACCTGAACGGCATCTGGGAAGGCCTCGCCAAACATCCGGCCTATCATGCGGCTGAGTAATGCTGCCCTGGCTTCGCTCGCAGCGCGCGCTGCTGGCGGAGTCGTCGTTCCCGCCTACGATCGCACGAGCCTTGCACCGGGCATTGTCCATCTGGGCCTCGGGGCGTTTCATCGCGCGCACCAGGCCGTGTACACCGAGCACACGTTGCGCGCTGGCGATCACCGCTGGGGCATCGTCGGCGTGTCGTTGCGGCGTCCGGACGCGTCGGAGGCGCTCGCTCCGCAAGATCATCTGTATGCCGTGGATGTGCGCGACGGCACCGCGGATTCGTTCCAGGTGGTCGGTGCGCTGATCGCTTCGCTGGTCGCGCCGCAATCGCCCGCCGCCGTGCTCGATGCGATGACCGATCCGCGCTGCCATATCGTCAGCTTGACGATCACCGAGAAAGGCTATTGCCGCAATCCGGCCAGCGGCGCATTGCAGTTCGATCATCCTGACATTGCCCATGATCTGCGCGAGGCCGCCGCGCCGCGAAGCGCGATCGGCTTCGTCGTGCGCGCGCTGGCGCTGCGCCGCGCGGCCGGTCTGGGCCCGTTTACCGTGCTGTCGTGCGACAACCTGCCGTCCAACGGCGACACGATTCGCGCGTTGACGCTGGCGTT
This sequence comes from Paraburkholderia sp. IW21, assembly GCF_041321145.1. Classification (NCBI taxonomy): domain Bacteria; kingdom Pseudomonadati; phylum Pseudomonadota; class Betaproteobacteria; order Burkholderiales; family Burkholderiaceae; genus Paraburkholderia; species Paraburkholderia sp. IW21. Next base: position 114,282 of record NZ_JBGGWA010000017.1, read on the forward strand.
CGCGCGCAAAGTGGATCCTCTGCTGGCCGACTGGATCGAGCTAGAGGGCGCATTTCCCAACACGATGGTGGATCGGATCGTGCCGCTCACCACCGACGCCGATCGCAGGCGCGTCGCGAAGCAGCTCGGTGCCGACGATGCGTGGCCGGTGATGACCGAGCCGTTTTCGCAATGGGTGATCGAGGACCGCTTCGCGGGACCGCGGCCGGCATGGGAGCGCGCAGGCGCGACGCTCGTGGGTGACGCGCGTCCCTATGAGCAGGCCAAATTGCGGATGTTGAACGGCGCGCATTCGGCGCTCGCGTACCTCGGGTTGCTGATTGGCTATGACACCGTCGATCAGGCGATCGGCGCGCCGGCAGTGCTGAACTTTGTCGAAACCATGTTGCGCGACGAGGCGGAGCCGACGCTGTCGCGACCCGCGTTGGCCACCTATCGCGCTGAACTGTTCGCGCGTTTTCGCAACACCGCGCTCGATCACCGCTTGCAACAGATCGCGACCGACGGCTCGCAGAAACTGCCGCAGCGCTGGCTGGAAAGCGTGCGTGCCAACTTGAAAAGCGGTGCGCCGACCGAACGTCTCGCCTTTGCGCTGGCCGGCTGGATCGCGTACCTCAGCGGTCAGGACGAGACAGGGCGCACCTACACGATCGCGGATCCCCTCGCCGACAGACTGACCGAAGGGGTCCGCGCGACCTTGCACGCGGATGCCGTTGATGCGGTACAAACACTGTTCGAAATCGAGTCGATTTTCGGATGCGATCTGCGCGCGCACCCGCGCTTCGTCGCGCAAGTCGCACGCCATCTGGCGGCGATTCGTGCACAAGGCGTAGTCAAAGCGATGGGCGCCTTTACCGCGTGAGGCCATTCACGTGGGCGCCGCGACTGCCGCGTTCTGCTGGGTAGCAAACCTTAATAATTGGAGGAAGACATGAGCGACCTGCTCGTCAAACCGTCAAGGCATGCCGAAGACGGCCAGATCATCCATATCACGCCGGAGAGCGCCGGCTGGAAATACGTCGGCTTCGATGTTTTCGACCTGAAGCCTGGCGCGACAGTTACTCGGGAGACGGGCAATCGCGAAGTCTTGATCGTGCTCGTCAAGGGGCACGCGATGGTCGGTTGCGAAGGGCTCGCGAGCCGCGCGATCGGCGCTCGGATGTCGCCGTTCGATGGCGCGCCGTGGTCCATGTACGTGCCGCCGCATACGCGCTACACGATCGTGGCTGCGGACGACGTCGAACTCGGCATCTGCTCCGCGCCCGCGAAGGGCGGTCTGGCGCCGCGCTTCATTGCACCTGACGAGGTCAAGCAGGAAACCCGCGGCGCTGGCGCCAATCTGCGTCACGTGCGCCACATCCTGCCGGAAACCGAGCCGGCGGAGAGCTTGCTGGTGGTGGAATCGGTGACGCCGGCGGGCAACTGGTCGAGCTATCCGCCGCATCGGCACGATACCGACAATGGCGAGCAGCAGACCTATCTCGAGGAAACGTATTACCACCGCGTCTCGCCGCCTCAGGGCTTTGCGATTCAGCGCGTCTATACCGACGACCGCAGTCTCGACGAAACGCTCTCGGCGTACGACAAGCATGTCGTGCTGGTGCCGCGCGGCTATCACCCGGTTGCCGCCGCGCACGGCTACGACCTCTACTACCTGAATGTCATGGCTGGTCCACGCCGCGCCTGGCACGTACATAACGAGCCGGCGCATCAATGGTTACTACAACCCGGCGCAAGCGTCGCGGTGGACGGCGCGCGCTGAGTCCCGGGGCGGTAAGTCAGTCGCTGTCGGCGTCGGGGCCTTGGGTGTCGAATCCGGCGGCCTCGCGCAGCGCTTGCAGCATCGCCCGCGCACCCGGTGAGAGCCTGTCGCCGCGCCGTGTGACCATGCCCGCCGGTCCGAGCTTCAGATCGAGTTCGAACGGTAGCGGTTCGAGCGCGCCGGCAATGCAATACGGCCGCACCGGCTCGCGCGCAAGCGGCGCGATCATATCGCTCATTTGCAGCAGACTCGAGATGACAGGCAGCGATGAACTCTCGACCACATCCGTCGGCAACGCGAGCTGCCGTTCGAGAAAAAGTTGCGTGAACTGGTTGCGCATAACGTTGCCTTTCGGCGGCAGGATCCACGTTTGCGGCGCCAGTTCGTTCCAGCTCAGAGTCTTGCGCTTGACGAGCGGATGGCCAACGCGTGCGAACAGCGCGTGCTGTGCTTCTGCGAGCGGGGCGTAGTGCAGTTCCGCCAGATCGTCCGGATTGCGGATTCGCGCGACGATCATATCCAGCTTGCCTTCCTGCAGACGCTGCACCAGCACCTCGCTGAATTCCATCTCGATGTTGACGCGAATCTGCGGAAAGCGCTTCTTGAGCAGCGCCACGGCTTGCGGCACGAGGTTGGTGGCCGCCGTGACCTCGGTGCCGATCATCGCCTGCCCGGTCAGGCCGGCTTTGAGCGCGGACACTTCGTCGTACGCGTGCTGCAACTCTGCCAGCACGCTGCGTGCATGGCGGATCAGCACCTCGCCGTACCAGGTGGGCTCGACACCGCGCGGATGCCGTTCGAACAATGGCACACCCATCGTCTCTTCCAGTTCCCGCAGCAACTTGGTCGCTCCGGGCTGCGTCATGTGCGCGGCGTCCGCCGCGCGCAATACCGAGCGATGGGTGTCGAGCTGAACGATCAGGGCCAATTGGCGCGTCTTCAGACGCGTGGGGTCGAAGTGGCCCGTCGCGATGGTCCCCACGCCGTTAGCAGGATGAATGGCCGAGGTCACGATGTCGTCTCCATGTATTCCGTATCGATATAGATTTTGAGTTATTTTTCATTATAAATGCATATCGATCGATTCTACTATGCAGAAGACGTCCTGCATTCCAAGGCGAGGCGGATTCCCATCATGACATCGAGACCGGCTGCATCCAGCATCCGCGCATGCAGCCGCACAGGAGACGAAGAAGCAATGAACATCCGTACCGCAGACATCCCGCCGGAAGGCATCACTACCGACGAGTTCCTTGGCCGCGTCGCGAGGGTCCGCAGCGCACTCGACAAGGCGGGCCTGGTCGGCCTGCTCGCCTTCGGCGATTGCTGGCGTGGCGCGAACATCGGCTACTTCACCGAGTTTCGTCCGCTCGACGGCGTATCGGACATCGCCAACGCGATCCTGCTGCTGCCGGTGGACGGCGACCCTGTGCTGTTCGTGTCGGATCAATGCTTCGACTACGCGACGAGCGTGACTGCCTTCGAGGTGCGCAGCCTGCGGGAAGTCACGCAACAGGTGCAGGCATTTTCGGCACGGCACCGCAGCGGCACGGTCGGCCTCGCCGGCGCCGCCTATATCCCCGCGGACCTGTTGCAGCGCGTGAACGCCGGTCTCGGCGAACTGAAGCTCGAACCGACGATGGTGCTGGCCGAAATCAAGGCGATCAAGAGCGAGGCCGAGGTCGCGCTGATGCGCAAAGCCGCCGCCTTGACCGATTCGGCGATGGCCGCGATTCGCGACGCGCTCGCCGACCGCCATCCCTACACCGAGCGTGAACTCGCTTTAATCGCTGACCGCGCGATGCTCGCGGGAGGAGCGGAGCGGACCGCGTTCGATTCGATGGTGCAATCCGGTCCGCGCTCGGCGTATAACCTGGCGCGCCCCACCGACCGTATCCTGCAACCGGGCGACCTGATCATGACCGACATCGGTGCGCGTTATCGTGGGTACGTCGCCGATGGCGGACGCGGTTTCACCTACGGTCCGGCGAATCCCGAAAAGATGGCGATCGTCGCGGCAGCGGCGCGCGCGGTCGAAGCGGGGCTTGCCGCCGCGCGTCCCGGCATGGCGGCCATGGAACTGAACGCGGTGATCCAGCAGGCGCTGGTGAAATCGAACTACGAGCAATACTCAAGCGAAGCGCGCGGCCATGGCACCGGTCACGGCACCGGCATGGACCCGGAAGAAGAAGCGCCGTGGATCGGGCCGGGCAACAAGACCGTGCTGCAGGAAAACATGGTCTTTACCCTGAAGGCGACGATCACGGTGCCGAACGTCGGCGGTTTGCGCACGGAACGTATCGTGCGGTTGACCTCGGGCGGCGTCGAAACGCTCGACCAGTTCCCGATGAAACTGCACTGGTGAGCACAGTGAATTTATCGTAACGTGCGGGCGAACCCGCGCCGCCGACACGCAGCAGTTCAAAACATAGATTCCCAGAGAAGGGAGGAGACATGAATACATCGCCCGTTTCATCCGGCAACGCGCCGGTTATCAGCCGTTCGGCCGTCAACCGTGTGCTGGTCGCTTCGGTGGTCGGGACCGCCATCGAGTGGTACGACTTTTTTCTCTATGCCACCGCTTCGGCGCTGGTCTTCGCCAAGCTGTTCTTCCCCTCGTTCGATCCGGCGGTCGGCACCATCGCGGCGTTCGGCAGTTTTGCGGTCGGCTATCTCGCACGGCCTTTCGGCGCCGTGTTTTTCGGGCACTTTGGCGACCGCATCGGACGTAAGGCGACGCTCGTCGCGACGCTGACAATCATGGGCGTCGGCACCTTCGTGATCGGCCTGCTGCCGACCTACGCCTCGATCGGCGTCTGGGCGCCGATCCTGCTGGTGGCGATGCGCTTCCTGCAAGGGCTCGGCGTCGGCGGCGAATGGGGCGGCGCGGTGCTGATGGTGGTCGAAACGGCGCCGGCCAGGAAGCGTGGCTTCTTCGGCGCGTTCCCGCAATTGGGCGTGCCGCTCGGACTGATGCTCTCGACCGCGGTGTTCAAAGCCGTATCGAGTCTGCCGTCAGACGCGTTCTATTCATGGGGATGGCGCCTGCCGTTCCTGCTGAGCGTCGCGCTGATCGCGATCGGCCTGTTCATCCGCCTGCGCGTCATGGAGTCGCCGGTATTCGAACAGATCAAGGCGAGCAAGCAGGTCGTGAAGGCGCCGCTGATCGAATTGCTGCGCCGGCATCCGAAAGACCTCGTGCTGACGATCGGCACGCGCTTCGCGGTCGACATCACCTTCAACGTGATCAACGTGTTCGTGCTGGTCTACGGAACGACGCGGCTCGGCCTGCCGCGCGGACTGCTGCTGAACGCCATCATTCTCGGCTGCGCCTTTGCGCTGATCACGCTGCCGCTGTTCGGCAAACTGTCGGACGTGATCGGACGCCGGACCGTCTTCATGCTCGGCGCGGTGTTCGTGGCGATCTACGGATTCGCGTTCTTTCCGTTGCTTGAGACACGCAATCCGACCTGGATTTTCGTGGCGTACGTCTGCGGTATCGCGTTAAGCCAGGCGTCGGTGTACGGCGTGCAATCGACGTGGTTTGCTGAACTGTTCGGTACGCGGGTGCGCTACACGGGTGCGTCGCTGCCGTATCAGATCGCCGGCATCATCACGTCAGGACCGACGCCATTGATCGCCACCTATCTGTTCGCCACGTATAGCCAGACGCTGCCCATTTCGATCTATATCGCGGCGACAGGGTTGCTGAGCCTGGTGTGCGCGTTTTTCCTCGCCGAGACTTTCAGGCGGGATCTGTCCGCGGAGCCGGAAGATGAAGCGGCCGCAGCGCTGGGCGCGCGTGCGTCCGCTCACTCGCCGCATCCTCTGCCGCGCTGAGCGCAAATCAATCCGGCTGCAATGCCGTGTATGACCTGGCCGTTTGCGGCGCCGAAGTGCGGGCCGGCGCGAGGCAACGGTCGAGTCGCTAACGCGGGTTGAATGGACGCCTTGTTGGCTCGCTTAATCGCGGGTCGGAGACGGGAGCGGCGGTCAGGGACGGCGGCATGGCCGGTCTGGTGGCGTGCACAGCCTGCGCCTGCGGCGCAGTGCTAAAGAGAATGTTATGCGTGGTCGGTGAGCGTGGGAATTCGGCCACCGCTTGACACTGCTAGAGCAACTCGGTATTGTCTGACAACCTGATCAAAACGAGATCCTGTTGATGCTTGAGCTTGAACGTCCCGATTCGCTTGTGCAGCGTGTGGTAAGCGCACTTCGCGCGGAAATTGATGCTGGTCATTTTCCTGCCGAGTCGCGCCTGCCAACGGAGCAGCAACTGTCGGAACGGCTCAACGTGAGCCGCTCAGTCGTGCGCGAGGCAATCGCGCAGCTGAAATCGGACGGTGTCCTGGTTGCCCGGCGCGGCGCAGGGTCGTTCATTTCGCAAACGCCGTCGGGTACGGTTTTTCGGCTGCCGAGCGGCGGCAACCAGAAGCTGGATCTTGCGCAACTGTTCGAAATGCGTCTATGGATCGAAACCCAGGCGGCGATGACCGCGGCGCGCCGACGTACCCCGGAAGATCTGAAACGCATGAGCGATGCGATCCGCGAGATGGAAAAGAAACGCCTTGATGTCGACGCGGCTTCCGCAGCCGATGTCGCGTTTCACCGGGCCATCGCTGCAGCCACCAAGAACGAGTATTTCGTCGCGTTCCACGATTTCCTGCGCGGCCAACTGGTGGCGGTGCGTCGCGCGCAGTGGGCCAACACGGCTAGCCACGCGGGCGATTACGCGCGCCAGGAGCACGGCGAGCTGTACGAGGCTATCGAGCGCGGCGACCATCGGGGCGCCGCCGAATCGGCTGAGCGGCATCTACGCGCCGCAGCCAAACGCCAGAAAATCGAGTTACCCCCTAGCGATTGACGATAACGGGCAAGCAGCGCGGCCCTTCGCGGCCCTGCGCTCAAGCCCGCGAGGCGGTTCTCTTTTTTGGGCTAGTTAGTCTGACAACCTGATAAGAGGACGAGAAAGCGTTTAGCAAGCTGAATCCGCAAAGTAGAAGCGAAGAAGAAGAAAAAACATGATTTATGACTTTTGCATCATCGGTGGCGGCATCGTCGGTCTCGCGACGGCGATGGAGTTGCTGCAGCGTGAGCCCACGGCTTCGCTGCTGCTGCTCGAGAAGGAGACCACGCTCGCGAAGCATCAGACCGGGCACAACAGCGGCGTGATTCACGCGGGCATCTACTACCAGCCGGGCAGTCTTAAGGCGGAGTTGTGCAAGCGCGGCGCCGAGGCAACCAAGCAGTTCTGCACGGAGCATGCCATTCCGTTCGACGTGTGCGGCAAGCTGCTGGTCGCGTCCAATCCGCTCGAACTCGCGCGCATGGAAGCGCTGTACGCGCGCTCGCAACAGAACGGTTTGCGCGTGGAGCGGCTCAATGCCGCCGAGTTGCGGCGCCGTGAGCCGAATATTGTCGGTCTGGGTGGTCTATTTCTCGATGCGACCGGGATCGTCGATTACCGTCAGGTATGCGAAGCGATGGCGCGCGTCATCAAGAAAGCAGGCGGAGAAATTCGCCTCGGCACCCAGGTCACGTCGATTGCCGAGTTGGGCGATTACGTCACCGTCGACGCTTCGGACGAACAGCAATGGCGGGCAAAGAAGCTGGTGGTCTGCGGCGGCCTGCAATCGGACCGGCTAGCCAGGCTAGCGGGCGTGAAAATCGATCACCAGATCGTGCCGTTTCGCGGCGAGTACTATCGCTTGCCGGCCTCGAAGAACGACGTGGTACGCCATCTGATCTATCCGATTCCCGACCCGGATCTGCCGTTTCTCGGCGTGCATCTGACGCGGATGATCGACGGTAGCGTGACAGTCGGACCGAATGCGGTGCTCGGATTCGGCCGCGAAAACTATCCGAAGCTTTCCGTGAATCTGCGCGACGTCGCCGAATATGCCGCTTTCCCCGGTTTCTGGAAAACCATCTGGCGCAACCTGGGCTCCGGCATGGGCGAGATGAAGAACTCGCTGTTCAAGCGCGGTTATCTCGAGCAGTGCCGCAAATATTGCCCGTCGCTGACGGTCGACGATCTGCTGCCTTATGAAGCCGGCATTCGCGCGCAAGCCGTGATGCGCGACGGCACGCTGGTGCACGACTTCCTGTTCGCCGACACGCCGCGCATGGTGCACGTGTGCAACGCGCCTTCGCCGGCCGCGACCTCCGCCATGCCGATCGGCTCGATGATCGCCGATCGCATTCTGAAGGCCGCGTAAATGACTGGCGCCCATCGGCGCGCTCATCGAACAACACCGTTTCCGCCGACGAGGCCGGTCATCGCCTCGTTGGATTTTCTGTTGTGTCCGCCGTGCATCGGCAAAGCGCAACTCCTCTCTGCATTGAAAAAAAGTGACTGGAGACCTCGCAGTGCATAAGTCCCTCGCAACCTCCTCGAAACCTCTCGCCGCACACGTGGCATTCGCATTCGCCGTGCTTGCCGCTGCGGGAGCGCCGGCAGCAGTTCACGCGCAAAGCAGCGTGACGCTTTACGGCATCATTGACGAGGGCATCAACTACACGAGCAACGTACAAACGAGCCCGGGCCAGGGCCACAGCCAGTACAGTCTGTCGAGCGGCATTCTGAGCGGCAGCCGTTGGGGTCTGCGGGGCAATGAAGATCTGGGCGGCGGTATGAAGGCGATCTTCGTGCTCGAAAGCGGTTTCGACGTGAACAGCGGCAAGATGGGCCAGGGTTCGCTGCTGTTCGGCCGCCAGGCGTATGTGGGGGTTTCGAGCCCGTACGGCACGGTCACGCTCGGCCGTCAGTACGATCCGGTGGTCGACTACATCCATCCGCTGATGCCGAGCGCGATGTTCTCGGGCAGCATCGGCGCGCATCCGGGCGACCTCGATAACCTCAACAACACCAATCGCGTGAACAACGCGGTCAAGTACCGCACGGCCAGCTATGGAGGCTTGACCGCGGAAGGCATGTATAGCTTCGGTGGCGTGCCGGGCAGCATGGCCGGCAACCAGATCTACTCGCTCGGCGCCGGTTACGCTCGCGGGCCGCTCACGGTCGGCGTCGGCTACCTGAATGCGCGCAATCCGAATGCCTCTTTCTTCGGCACGGCAGCCGGCGCGACGGCGGCCACCAACAACTTCGGCAGCTCGCCGGTGATCAATGGCTACGCCTCGGCGCAGAGCGAAGAGATCATCAGCGCCGGCGCCACCTACGTGATCGGCGCGGCGACCCTCGGCGGGATTTATTCGAACACGAAATTCAAGCATCTGAGCGGCGCCGTGTCGCCGCTCAATCCGGCCGGCGTGGGGGGCACCGCGAGCTTCAACAGCGCTGAAGTCAACTTGCAGTATCAGTTGACGCCGGCGCTCTCGTTCGGCGCAGCCTACAACTACACCGACGGCGGCGGCGCGAATGACGCGAAATATCAACAGGGCTCGCTGAGTGCCGACTACATCGTCTCCAGGCGTACCGATTTCTATGTGATCGGCGTTTTGCAGCATGCGTCGGGCACCGATTCGACCGGGCGCGCAGCGCGCGCCTCGCTCAATGGCCTGACGCCTGCGTCGGGTAACCAGCAGGCGACGGTCCGTTTCGCGATCCGCCACAAGTTCTGACGCCCGGCCGGCCACCACTTCACCGAAATCAGGAGTAAATCTGTGACCTCAGCGACCGCAGTGACTATCCCGAGCCCGCTCACTGACGAGAACCGCGCCCGCCTGCGCAACGTCAGCACGGCGACCCTGACCACTGCGCTTTTCAAGCGCGGCCTTCACAGCGTTTGCGTGCAAGGCGTGCTGCCGGTCAACCCGGCGGCCGCGCGCATGGTTGGCGAAGCCTATACGCTGCGCTACATTCCGGCCCGCGAGGACCTCGATCACATCGGCGTGTTCTCGGACCGCAGCCATCCGCAACGCCGCGGCGTCGAGGAGATTCCACCTGGTCACGTGATGGTGGTCGATTCGCGCAAGGACGCGCGCGCGGCCTCGGCAGGCGGCATTCTGATTACGCGCATGATGGTGCGCGGCGTGGCCGGCGTCGTCACCGACGGCGGCTTTCGCGATACGCCGGATCTGCGGAAGCTCGACTTTCCCTGCTATCAGGCGCGTCCGTCGGCGCCGACCAACCTGATTCATCACCATGCTGTCGATCTGAACGTGCCGATCGCGTGTGGCGACGTGGCGGTGTATCCGGGCGACATTATCGTCGGCGATGCGGAAGCGGTTGTGGTGATTCCGGCGCATCTGGCCAACGAGATCGCTGAAGAAGCCGCCGCGATGACCGTATTCGAAGACTGGGTCGATGTCCAGGTGCGCGCTGGCCGCTCGACCTTCGGCCTATACCCGCCGGACGAGGCGACGCGCGCCGACTTCGAAGCATGGAAAAAGAGCCCGTCTGCAAACGGGGCTGGACTATAAGCAGGGAAACGGTTACCTGTGCCGCGCAATGATGCAATCGCGCGAGCGCAGGTGGCCGCTCTAACAAATGATTGCGTGCGGCGAGGCCGTACGAAACCACCCGCATCAGCATTTACGCCGGACCGCGCAAAAGGCGGTCCGGCATGGAGACGACAGTGACCGATCGAAGCAGTGAAGACCAACTTTTTACGCGCATAGCGTGGCGGCTCGTGCCGCTGCTGATTGCGATTTTCCTGGTCGCGTATATTGACCGCGCCAATATCGGTTTCGCCAAGCTGCAGATGCTGAGCAGCCTGAAGATGAGCGAAGCGTCGTACGGCTTTGCATCGTCGCTGTTCTTCATCGGCTATCTGGTGTGCGAGGTGCCGAGCAATCTGCTGATGCATCGCTTTGGCGCGCGTCGCTGGATCTCGCGGATCATGTTCACGTGGGGCGTCGCGACGCTGCTGCTCGCGTGGACGCCTTCAGCATTGGCCTTCCAGATCCTGCGCTTCTTGCTCGGCGCTGCGGAAGCCGGCCTTTATCCGGGGATCATCCTCTATCTCGGCATGTGGTTTCCTGAACGGCAGCGCACCGGCATCATCGGCTTGCTGACGCTCGGCAGCAGCATGGGCAACATGCTCGGCTCGCTGATCGGCGGCTTCTCGCTGGAACTGCAAGGTGTAGCCGGCCTCGCCGGCTGGCAGTGGGTGTTCCTGACCACCGGCGCGCCTGCCGTGCTGCTGACCTTCGTCACGCTGTACTGCCTGCCAGATGGCCCGCAGTCTGCCAACTTTCTGACGACCCGCGAGAAAGATGTCATCGAAAGCCGGCTGCGCGCGGATCCGCCCGCCGCCCGCCTTGCCGGCGGCAGTGGCTGGTCATTGGCCGCGCTCGTTACGGTGGGACTCTTTAGCGTCGGGTACGGAACCATCTCCATCGCGATCTACGGCATCGCGTACTGGCTGCCGACCCTGGTCAAAGGCTTCGGCGTGACGAGCAGCGTCAACGGCATGCTCAACATGATTCCGTGGCTCATCACATCGCTGATGCTGCTGTGGTTGCCGCGTCGTCTGAAAACGCCGCGCCGCGTGCTGATCGCCGCGTTCTGCGCAGCGTTGCTCGGCATTCTGTGCTTCGTCGCCAGCGTGGGGCCGTTCAGCAACGCGGTGCGTTTCGCAGCGCTCTCGCTCGGCGCACCGTGTCTGTATCTGATGATTCCGTGTTTCTGGGCATTACCGCCGCGCCTGCTGCCGGCCTCATTCATGAAGGGCGCGGGCGGCGCGGCGGCGCTCGCGGTGATCGCGGCGGGCTCGAGCGTCGGCGGTTTCCTTGCGCAAAACATCATGCCGTGGGTGGGCAAGGTGACGGGCAGCACGTCCGCGCCGATGCTCGTGCCCGCCGTTAGCCTGCTGTTGCTCGGCACCGGCGCACTGGTGGTCTGGTTGCGGCTTGGTCTCGCGGGCCGCGGCGGACCGGAGTCCATGTCCACAGCGCAATAAGTTTTAACGCTTAACTTAACGCAATGCGTCGGCCATTTTTTCAATTCAATTCTTTCGTTTAGCAGGTCAGTCATGGCAGACACTATGCCCCGCGTCGGGGCCGCAATTGCACGGCAGCAAATCGAGGTGATTCTTGAAGCTTGGGGCATGTCGCCCGGGCAGGTCGCGGCTTCGGCCGACATCCTGATCGATTCCGATCTGAAGGGCATCGACTCGCACGGCATCTCGATGTTGATGTTCTACGACCAGTTGTATCGCGCCGGTCAGATCGACATGAAGGCGAGTGCGCGTATCGTGCGCGAGACCGCGACCACCGCACTGATCGATGGCAATGCGGCGATGGGACACCCCACGTCGCGCATGGCGATGGAACTCGCAATCGAGAAAGCGCTGGCGTGCGATACGGGCGCGGTCTCCGTGTTCAACTCGCAGCATTTCGGCGCGGCGGGCTACTACGCGGAAATGGCGGCTGAACGCGGACTGATCGCGATGGTGTCGTGCTCGACCCGGCTTGCAACGGTGGTGCCGACTTTCGGGGCCGAGCCGATGCTCGGCACCAATCCGCTCGCCTTTGCCACACCGGCGGGCCGTCATCCGCCCGTGATTCTCGACATGTCGACCAGCGTGGTCGCGTCGAACAAGGTCAAGGTGTACGCGTTGCAGGGCAAGCCGTTGCCATCGGGCTGGGCGCTCGACGCAAACGGCAACCCGCTGACCGATTCGGCCGAAGCCTACCGGCTGCTGTTCGAGCGCCTCGGCGGCGGCCTCGCGCCGTTAGGAGGCGACGGCAAGACTCTCGGCGGTCACAAAGGCTACGGCCTCGGTTTGTTCGCGCAGATTCTCGGCAGCACGCTGGGCGGCGGTTCGTTCTCGCCTGTGCGTAACCGCACGCAAAGGAGCGATGAGCCGGACAACATAGGCCATTTCTTCCTTGCTATGAATCCGGCGGCGTTCCGTCCCATCGAGGAATACCACGCTGACCTCGACGCGGTAATCGATGCGCTGCGCGAAAGCCAGCCCGCCGACCCGGCGCAGCCCGTATTGATCCCTGGGGACCCTGAGCGTCTCACGCGCGCGGAGCGCAGCGAGCAGGGCATACCGATGCCCGATTCGTTGCGCGAGAAGATCCGCGAAGTCGCACAGTCCGCGGGCGCGTCTTTCCTGCTGACTGTTTGAGTTTGTGGTCGAGGCGCGGGCTGAGTCTCGCGACCCTGACCATAGCGGCGCGCGCAGCGCGAAGACCTGCGAGCGCTGCTTACCATGCCAATTACAACGAGCACAACACAAAGTGACAGCACCCATCCTCGGCCACAACTACATCGGCGGCCAGCGCAGCGCGCGTGGCGATATCTCGCTGCACAGTCTCTCGGCATCGACCAGCGAAGCTTATCCGGTGGCTTTTTCACAGGCGACCGACGCTGAAGTCGACGCAGCGGTGGAGGCCGCGGCGGCAGCATTTCCGCGCTACCGGGCGCTACCCTCGAGTGTTCGTGCGGATTTCCTCGAGGCAATTGCAGCGGAGATCGATGCTCTCGGTGACGATTTCATCGCCGACGTGATGCGCGAAACCGCGTTGCCGAATGCGCGTATCGCCGGCGAACGGGCGCGCACAAGCAACCAGATGCGACTCTTGGCGAAGATTTTGCGCCGGGGTGATTTCTACGGCGCGCGCATCGATCAGGCGTTGCGTGAGCGGCAGCCGCTGCCGCGTCCCGATCTGCGGCAATACTGGATCGGCGTCGGTCCGGTCGCGGTGTTCGGCGCGAGCAATTTTCCGTTGGCGTTCTCCGTTGCTGGCGGCGACACTGCCTCCGCGCTGGCTGCCGGCTGCCCGGTCGTGGTCAAGGCGCACTCCGGCCATCTGGTAACGTCGGAGGGCATGGCGGATGCAATCGAGCGCGCGATTCGACGCACCGACATGCCGGCAGGGACCTTCAACATGATCTATGGCGAGCGCGTCGGTGCGCGCCTCGTGCAGGCGCCTGGCATTCAGGCGGTTGGCTTCACCGGTTCACTGAACGGCGGCCGGGCGCTATGCGATCTTGCGGCAGCACGTGAACAACCGATTCCGGTGTTCGCGGAGATGTCGAGCGTCAATCCGGTGTTTGTGCTGGAGGGCGCCTTGCGGGAGCGCGGTGCGGCGCTTGCCAATGAACTCGCGGCCTCCGTCGCGACCGGTTGCGGCCAACTGTGCACAAGGCCCGGCCTCGTGCTCGGCGTGCGTTCGCCGCGATTCGGCGCATTCATCAACAGCCTCGGCAAGGCGATCGAGCGGCAGGCGCCGCAGACCATGCTGAATCCGGGCATCTTCGCCAACTTCCGCGCAGGCCTCGAACGCGCGTCGAAACACGCAGGCATTACCTTGCTCGCAGCAGCGCAAGGTGAAACTCAGCAAGCCGCCGCACAGCTGTTCGTCGCCGATGCCGCGTTGCTGTTCGATCCGAGCCGGCCGCTCGAAGAAGAAATCTTCGGACCCGCTACGATCGTGGTCGAACTCGACAGCGCGGAACACCTATTGCGTTTCGCGTCGGCGATGCGCGGCCAGTTGACGGCCACGCTGCTCGCGTCGCAAGGCGATCTGCAATCGCACCGCAAGCTGAT
>NZ_JBGGWA010000018.1:0-111997 GCF_041321145.1 Paraburkholderia sp. IW21
GGCTGCGGGAGCCGCTTAGCATTAGCGGTTTGAGCTGCTTTCTCTTGCTTACTTCTCTTTGCAGCCGGCAAAGAGAAGTAAGTGCCGCCCCGCACAGGGGCAACGCCAATAGACCACTAACAATTCAAGGAAAGGCCAACACCGCAAGAAAACAGCCAAACCCCGCAAACCGCAAAACACCCCCAGCGCCACGCGCAAAAAAAAGCGCGACACACTTCCCCTCATAGCGCCATCGCCCGATTTGTGCTTTACTTTTCGCCAGACCCATAAAAAACCGCAAAACCGCAGCACCCGCATCGGACCCCACGAACAGGCAGCTGAGGGCAGGAAAAAACAAAGGTCCGGTCTCACCCCATATGGAGACAACTTCATGGCGATCAGCATCAGTCTGACGGTGAACGGCGCGCCCATCAGCGCCTCAATCGACCCTAGCACCCTGCTTGTTCAGTTCCTTCGCGATCAACTTCGCCTCACCGGCACGCATATCGGTTGCGATACCGCCCAGTGCGGCGCATGCACCGTCCATCTGAACGGCCGCGCGATCAAATCGTGCAACATCCTCGCGGTCCAGGCCGAAGGCGCGGACATCACCACCATCGAAGGACTCGCCAAAGACGGCGCGCTGCACCCAATGCAAGCAGCGTTCAAGCACTGCCACGGGTTGCAATGCGGCTTCTGTACGCCCGGCATGGTGATGAGCGCGATCTCGCTCGTGCAGCGTCAGCCCAACCTCACCGGCGACGACGTGCGCACCCAGCTCGACGGCAATCTGTGCCGCTGTACCGGATATCACAACATCGTCAAAGCAGTGCTCGAAGGCGCCGAAGGTATGAAGTCCTCCGGCACGGCCCACGCCGATGCGCCGGCCGCCACCCAAGCCACCGCCTGAGGAGCCGACGATGAACGCACCCGAAACCCATCGCCTGATCGGCGCCTCGGTAGAACGTAAGGAAGACTATCGGTTCCTTACCGGCAACGGCCAGTACACCGACGACATCGTCCTGCCGCAACAGACCTACGCCGTCTTCCTGCGCTCGCCGCACGCGCACGCAAAAATCAACAGCATCGACACCACTGCGGCCAAACAGTCGCCCGGCGTGATCGCGATATTCACGGGCGCGGACATGGCCGCGGACAACGTCGGCGGCCTGCCGTGCGGCTGGCTGATCCACAGCACCGACGGCAAGCCGATGAACGAGCCGCCGCATCCGGTGATTGCGCATACGAAAGCGCGCCACGTCGGCGACCAGGTCGCGCTGGTCATCGCCGATTCGATCAAGGCCGCGAAAGACGCCGCCGAACTGATCGAGGTCGACTACGACGTGCTGCCGGCGGTAGTCGATACCGCGCATGCAGCGGATGCAGGGCAACCGGCGGTCCATGACGAGGTGCCCGACAACACCTGCTTCACGTGGGGCCACGGCGACAAGGCCGCCACCGACGCCGCTTTCGCCAAAGCGGCGCACGTCACCACGCTCGATATCGTCAACAACCGCCTGATCCCGAACGCGATCGAACCGCGTGCGGTCAATGCGAGTTATTCGGTGCAGGACGACAGCTACACGATCTATGTCGCGAACCAGAATCCGCACGTCGAGCGGCTGCTGATGGCGGCGTTCGTGCTCTCGCTGCCGGAATCGAAGCTGCGCATTATTGCGCCCGATGTCGGCGGCGGCTTCGGCTCGAAAATCTATCTGTATGCCGAAGATGTCGCGCTGACGTGGGCATCGAAGAAGATTCGGCGGCCGATCAAATGGACGGCGGAGCGCTCGGAAGCGTTCATCTCCGACGCGCACGGCCGGGACCACGTCACCAAAGCCGAACTGGCCATGGACGCCGACGGCAAGTTCCTCGCAATGCGCGTCCATACGATCGCCAACATCGGCGCGTATCTCTCCACGTTCGCCACGGCCACGCCGACCATCCTCTACGCGACGCTGCTCGCCGGCCAGTACGCCACGCCTGCGATCTACGCAGAAGTGAAGGCGGTGTTCACGAATACCGTACCCGTCGACGCCTATCGCGGCGCGGGGCGTCCCGAAGCAACGTATGTCGTCGAGCGCCTGGTCGAAACCGCCGCGCGCGAAATGAAGCTCGATCCGGCCGAAATCCGCCGCCGCAACTTCATCCGCGAATTTCCGCACGCCACGCCGGTCGGCCTCACCTACGACACCGGCGACTATGACGTCCTCCTCTCCCGCGCGCTCGAACTCGCGGACGCGAAGGGCTTCGAAGCACGCCGGCAGGAATCCGAAAAGAACGGCAAGCGGCGTGGCCTCGGCTACTCTTGCTACATCGAAGCCTGCGGGTTGGCACCGTCGAACATCGCGGGCGCACTCGGCGCACGTGCCGGTTTGTTCGAAGTCGGCCAGATTCGCGTGCATCCGACCGGTTCGGTCACCGTCTTCACGGGCTCGCACAGCCACGGCCAGGGCCACGAGACGACTTTCGCGCAAGTGGTCGCGGACCGGCTCGGCATTGCGCTGGAAAGCGTCGAAATCGTTCACGGCGATACCGGCCGAATTCCATTCGGCATGGGCACCTATGGCTCGCGCTCGATTGCAGTCGGCGGTTCGGCGATCATGAAGGCGCTCGACAAGATCGAAACCAAGGCGAAGAAAATCGCCGCCCATCTGCTCGAAGCCGCGGCCGAAGACATCGAGTTCAAGGACGGCGTGTTCCGCGTCGCCGGCACCGATCGCACCAAGGCGTTCGCCGACATCTCGCTCGCGGCGTACGTGCCGCACAACTATCCGCTCGACGTGCTCGAACCCGGTCTCGAAGAAAGTGCGTTTTACGATCCGACCAACTTCACGTATCCATCCGGTGCGTACATCTGCGAGATCGAGGTCGATCCCGACACCGGCGTGTGCCGCATCCAGCAGTTCACCGCGGTCGACGATTTCGGCAACGTGATCAATCCGATGATCGTCGAAGGCCAGGTGCATGGCGGCCTCGCCCAGGGCATCGGTCAGGCGATGCTGGAGCGCTGCGTGTACGACAACGAAAGCGGCCAGCTGCTCTCGGGCTCGTACATGGACTACGCGATGCCGCATGCGTCCGATCTGCCGAACTTCACCGTCGAAACCGCGAAGGGCACCCCATGCACGCACAATCCGCTCGGTGTGAAGGGCTGCGGCGAGGCAGGCGCGATCGGCTCGCCGCCGGCGGTGATCAACGCGATCATCGACGCGCTCGCGCCGCTCGGCGTGACCGACCTGCAAATGCCGGCGACGCCGCATCGCGTGTGGTCCGCGATTCACGCTGCCAAGCAACCCCACTGAGATCCTGAGCGGAGCATTCGACATGTATTCATTCGAGTATCAACGCGCGACGGATCCGAAAGCGGCCGCCGCAGCCATCACCGCGGACAGCGACGCGAAATTCCTCGCCGGCGGACAAAGCCTGCTGCCTACCATGCGGCTGCGGCTCGCGCAGCCCTCGCAACTGATCGACGTAACGCGCATTCCCGCGCTCAAATCGATCACGGTCGACGCAAAAACAGTGACGATCGGCGCCGCTGTTTGCCATGCCGACGTGGCGGATCATGCGGAGCTTCGGCGTGTGTCGCCGGGGCTCTCGGATCTCGCGGCGCACATCGGCGATCGGCAGGTCCGCGCGCTCGGCACGCTCGGCGGCTCGCTCGCGAACAACGATCCGGCCGCCTGCTATCCGGCTGCGGCGATGGCCCTGGACGCCACTATCGTCACGGACCGGCGACGCATTTCCGCGAGCGATTTCTTCGTCGGCATGTATGAGACCGCGCTGGCGCCCGACGAACTGATCGTCGCCGTCGAGTTTCCGGTGCCCGAGCGCGCGGCCTACGAGAAATTCCGTAATCCGGCTTCGCACTTTGCGCTGGTTGGCGTGTTCGTCGCGAAGTTCGCGAGCGGCGTGCGTGTTGCGGTGACGGGTGCGGCGGCTTCGGTATTTCGTGTGCCGGAACTGGAAAGCGCGCTCACGGCGAATTTCACGCCCGAGGCCGCGCGCGCGGTGACCGTGTCCGACGCCGACCTGAACACCGACATGCACGCGAGTGCCGAATATCGCGCGCATCTGATTCCGGTGCTGGCCGCGCGAGCGGTGACGAAAGCAAACGGTTAGCGAGCCTCAGGAGCCCCATGCAGCCTGCTTCAATCGACGACACCCTCGCACAGCTCGCGGCCCAGGACTACTTCGCCAGCCGCGAGCTCGCAACCGCGCTGTATCTCTCGTTGCGCATGGAGCGGCCGTTGTTCGTCGAAGGCGAGCCGGGCGTCGGCAAAACCGAACTCGCTAAAGCTGCAGCGGGCATGCTCGGCACCTCGATGCTGCGCCTGCAATGTTACGAAGGACTCGATACCGCCAGCGCGCTCTACGAGTGGGACTATCCGCGGCAGATCATGGCGCTGCGCCTGGCCGAAGCCGCCGGCGAGCGGCCCGGCAACGACACGCTGTATCGCAGCGAATTCCTGCTCAAGCGTCCGCTGCTGCAAGCGCTGATGCCCGACGAAAATCATCCCGGCGCACGGCGCGTGCTGCTGATCGACGAGATCGACCGGGCCGACGAACCGTTCGAAGCATTCCTGCTCGAACTGCTTTCAGACTTCCAGGTATCGATTCCCGAGTACGGCACCGTGCGTGCCGAGCAGCCGCCGCTCGTCGTGATGACGTCGAACCGGACGCGCGAAGTACACGACGCCTTGAAGCGCCGCTGCCTGTATCAATGGATCGGCTATCCCGACCGTGATCGTGAACTGGAGATCGTCGCCGCGCGGGCGCCGCGGACGTCGGTGGAATTGCAACGGCGCGCGGTCGATTTCGTGCATCGACTGCGCGGCATGGATCTGTTCAAGGCGCCCGGCATCGCCGAAACGATCGACTGGTGCCGCGCTTTGGAGGCGCTGTCCGTGACGGAACTCGATCCGCAATCGGTGCAAAACACCCTGGGCGTACTGCTCAAGTATCAGGACGATCTGGCGCGCGTCGATGCCGCGCAGATCGCACAATGTCTCGCAGCGCCGGGGTAACGGCGATGGCACAGGCCGCGCCCATCGAGACGCCCACGCTGGCCCGCAACGTCGTGCACTTTGTGCGTGTGCTGCGCGGCGCGGGTTTGCCGATGTCGCCGGCGCAAGCCGTCGATGCGATCGCCGCGTTGCATTGGATCGATCTCGGCCGACGCGACGACGTGCGCGCCGCCCTCGCCACGCTGTTGGTCTCCGCGCCGGACGAACGCGATCTGTTCAACGCCGCCTTCGAGCTGTTCTGGCGCGACCCGGATTGGGAAGGCAAGCTGCGCGCCCTGCTGCTGCCGAAAGTCCGCGACGGACTGCCGCCGCCGAAACGCAACAACCGTCTCGCCGACGCGCTCGCCGTACGCACGCCGCCCTCGCCGCATAACAAAGCCCAGCAGGAAACCGAACAGCACGAACTGCACGCGCACGTCACCTTCAGCGCGGAAGAGCGACTGCGCCATCGCGATTTCGACACCCTTTCCGCCGACGAATGGCGGACCCTCCGCCACCTGATCCGCGGCCAGCGCCTGCCGCTTGCCACGGAGCCGACGCGCCGCCTGAAGGCCGCCTCGCACGGCACGCATGCTGACTTGCGCGCGAGCGCCCGGCATGCGGTACGCGCCGGCGGCGACTGGACGGTGTGGAAATATCGCGCGGCCGTGGAACGCAAACCGCCGCTGGTGTTGCTGCTCGACATCTCCGGCTCGATGAGCAGCTATTCGCGTGCGGTGCTGTACTTCTGCCACGCGCTCTTGCAGTCGCGCGAACGCTTGCAGGTGTTTCTGTTCGGCACCCGCCTCACCAACGCGACGCGCGCGCTGCGCGAGCGTGATCCCGACGTGGCGATCGCGGCGCTCACCGATCAGGTGGTCGACTGGTCGGGCGGCACACGGATCGGCGCGGCGCTCGCCGAATTCAACCGACGCTGGGCACGTCGTGTGCTGACTGGCAGAGCCACGGTGCTGCTCGTCACGGACGGCCTGGATCACGAAGCGATCGACGTGCTCGACACGGAAATGGCCCGCCTGCGCCGCTTCGCACACCGTATCGTGTGGCTCAATCCGCTGCTGCGTTTTAGCGGCTTCTCACCGAAAGCGCGCGGCGTGCAGGCGATCCTGCCGTATGTCGACGCGCATCGCCCGGTTCATAATCTCGACAGTCTGGCAGCGTTCGGCCGCGATCTCGCGCAACTCACGCGCGCGCCTCGTCTGCTCGTCTCCGCCACGACACCCGCAGGAGCAAAGCCATGGAACTAAGTGAAACCCATACGCTGCCGGTTTCTCAGCAGCGTGCGTGGGATGCGCTGAACGATACGGAAATCCTCCGCGCCTGCATCCCCGGCTGCGAAAGCATCGATCCGGATGGCGAAAATGCGTACGCGGTGGTGATGAGCGCATCGGTCGGTCCGGTGAAGGCGCGCTTCAAAGGGCGTATGCTGCTGACCGACATCGAGGCGCCGAACACCTACACCATCGTGTTCGAAGGCCAAGGTGGCGCGGCAGGCTTCGGTAAGGGCAAGGCGCACGTCACGCTCGAACCCGAAGGCGAGGCCACAACGAAGCTGACCTACACGGCGAGCGCGCAAGTCGGCGGCAAGCTCGCGCAAATCGGTTCGCGGCTGGTCGACGGCGCGGCGCGTAAAATCGCAGGCGAATTTTTCAAGCGCTTCGGCGCGCAGGTAGGCGGCGACGGTGGCGGCGCACCGGCCTCGGATGACGGGGACACGGCAGCCGCTAAAGCGACGCCGCAAAATACAGAATCGAATGAGCCCGCGGACCCTGAATCCGGCGGCGACGGAACGAAAAGGAAGAAATCATGGACAGCGTGGATCTCGAAGTCCTGAAGTCCAGCGCACGCTGGCTCGAAGAGGGACATCGCGCGCTACTGGTGACGGTGGTGAAGACGTGGGGTTCGTCGCCGCGTCCCGAGGGCGCGATGCTCGCGGTGCGCGACGATGGACTCGTGGTGGGCTCGGTATCGGGCGGCTGCATCGAAGACGACCTGATCGACCGGGTGCGGCAAAAGGGTATCGAACAGACACGCCCGGAAGCCGTCAAGTACGGCATCACGGCGGAAGAAGCACATCGCTTCGGTCTGCCTTGCGGCGGCACGATTCAGCTCGTGCTGGAGCCGCTGACAGCGCAAAGCGGCATTGCCGAGCTCTGCAACGCGGTGGAGGACGGCCGCCTCGTGGCACGCGAAGTCGACATGGTGACGGGCGCGGTGCGACTCGATGCGGCGCTGGCGACGGACGGCGTGCATTTCGACGGCGAGCGTCTGCTGACGATTCACGGCCCGCGTTACCGGATGCTGGTGATCGGCGCGGGACAGTTGTCGCGCTACCTGTGCAACATCGCGGTGGGGCTCGATTATCAGGTGACGGTGTGCGATCCGCGCGAGGAGTACACCGAAGAGTGGAGCATTCCCGGCACGAAGATTGTGCGGACGATGCCGGACGATACGGTGACCGAGATGAAGCTCGACGAGCGCTGCGCAGTGATTGCCCTGACGCACGATCCGAAACTGGATGATCTCGCGCTGATGGAGGCGTTGAAGACGCCGGCGTTTTATGTCGGCGCTTTGGGCTCAAGAAGGAACAATCAGGCACGGCGCGAGCGGTTGAAGGAGTTCGATCTGAACGATGCCGAGCTGGCCCGGTTGCACGGGCCGGTTGGGATCTATATCGGCAGCCGCACGCCACCCGAGATCGCGGTGTCCATTCTCGCCGAAGTGACGGCCGCTAAAAATGGCGTTTCATTGCCGACCTTGCTTCAGGTGGAAGGCGCCAAGGCGGCGCGCGAGATTGCCGCGTCCGGCGGGACGACCTGCAGCGTTTAGATTGGGAGAGCGTCTGATTTATGCCTGCGCGGCGCGATGCGTGCCCCCGCCGCGCGAGGCAAATGCCCTTACATCAACCCGCAAACCACCGCCGCAATCACCGACCCGCCCACCAGCACGACGCCCACCACGCGGCGCTTATTGAGCTCGGTCCACAGCAAGACGCCGGTCAACGAAAGCAGAATCATCCCGCCGGCGATGGTATCGATCAGCAAAACCCATCCCACACTCAAGCCCACGCCGCGATGCAGATTGTTCATCGTCGCGAGAAACGAGTTATGCGTGCGTTTCACCGCGACAAACCCATTGCCGACCCAGTACTCGGCCTGCACGTTCTGACTCGGCCCGAAAATCCCGACCTGCCAGAACTCCGGTTGCATCGCGCTGCGATCGCCCCAGGCCACGGAACGCGCCGGCTCACGCCGCGCCTTGCCCGGCTTGCCGTCGATCTTCAACTCGCCTTTGAGCCACCTGGCCATCTCCATCGGCGAACCCAGCGGCTTTTGCGGCACGGGAATCTGCATCTCCTCGACCTGCGGCTCACCGGACGACACCTTCAACGGTCCGCCGCGATGGTTCAGCAAAAAGCCGGTCGCACCGAACATCAAGCCGAGCGCCGCACCCCACAAACCGACCCAGCCGTGCACCTTGCGCAACCATTTGATGAAGTTCGCCCGTCGCGAACGCTGACGTCGCGCCGCCTGCTCGGCGTCGTGCATCAGAGGATGACCGCGCTCCGGCGTATGGGCGGTGTATTGCGTGCCGCCGCTGGCAGCAGGTTTCATGTCGATCGAGTCAGGCGCGTTCAAATCCGGACTCCAGGCGTAGCAAGTTGGGCAAGAGCAATGCGACAGAACGCTGTCGCCTCCTTTCAATTGAGAATGGATATCATTACACAATTGTGGCGGCGGCTCAATCGCAATGCGTGGCGGCCGTTCGACATCCTGGCAGCGAACCAACGTGAGCTGGCGATCCCGTCAACGTGCCGTTCCCGAAAACCTGCCAACCGTGCGCCGCTCCTCCCTGGTCTGGCTTGCGCGCCAAATCAGCGGTGGTGGAATCGTCGAGCGTGGCGTCGAGCCGCCGTAAGGCAACGGCTGCCGTGAGGACACCAAACGCTCAAACCGGCCAGAGCGGCCCTTCCTGCATCGCGCCAAGCTGCTCGCGCAGTTCGAGGATGCGGTCTTCCCAATAGCGCTGCGTGTTGAACCACGGAAACGCCGCCGGAAAGGCAGGGTCGTCCCAGCGGCGCGCGAGCCATGCCTGGTAGTGAATCAGCCGCAACGTGCGCAACGCTTCGACGAGATAGAGTTCGCGCGGCTCGAAGTCGCAGAAGTCTTCATAACCGGCAAGCAGATCCGCCAGCGCACGCGAGGCCTCGGCGCGCTCGCCCGGCAGCAGCAGCCACAAATCCTGCACCGCCGGCCCCATGCGGCTATCGTCGAAGTCGACGAAATGCGGGCCCGCGTCGGTCCACAACACATTGCTCGGATGACAATCGCCGTGCATTCGCAGCATGCGAATTTCGCCGGCGCGCTCGAATGCGCGTTCGACGCCCTCAAGCGCGAGATTCACCACGGTTTCCCACGCGGTGCGAACGTCGTCAGGAACAAAGCGGTGCGACAGCAGGAAATCGCGCGGCTCGTAGCCGAACGTATTGATGTCGAGCGTGGGACGCTCAGTGTAGTTCTCCGTCTGCCCAACCGCATGAAGGCGGCCGATAAAACGCCCCAGCCATTCGAGCGTGCCGCGCCGGTCCAGATCGGGCGCGCGACCGCCGCGGCGCTCGAAGATCGAGAAGCGGAAACCGTCGAAGGTATGCAGCGTGCGGCCTTCGAAAACACGCGCCGGCACAGCCGGAATCTCACGCGCGGCGAGATCGGCAACGAAGGCGTGTTCTTCGAGAATGGCTGCGTCGGTCCAGCGCTCGGGACGGTAGAACTTCGCGACCACTGGCGGGCCGTCTTCCACGCCCACCTGGTACACGCGGTTCTCGTAGCTGTTGAGCGGGAGCATGCGTCCGTCGGTGTACACACCGACGCTGCTGAGCACGCTGTCGAGCGCATCCAGCACGATTTCCGGCTTGAGCCGGGCGAAAGGCACGGCGCTATCGGCGCCGTCCGGTGGGTCGAGAATGTCGTCGTTCATGCCCGCATTGTGCGCCGCGCCGCCGTCAAAGACGAGGGCGACGGCTCACCTTGCGGCTCACAGCCACCTGCAACCGCCACGAATCCGACTCAAACCAGTTTCAATGCACCTGCGCGCTCGACGGCCGCACCAGCTCGCCCGTCTCGATCAGGTCTTCAAGGAAAAAGGGTTCAGTGTTCAGATGCTCCGAAGTGCCGGGCTCGCCGGCATACCAGGCCACCATGGCCATGTCGCCGAGAATGCGCATGACAATCCCGCGTGCGCCTTGCGGCACGGCGATATGCACCGATCGGACAATGGAACCGATTTGCATGATGTTTCCCCGTTTCTCCCATAGCCGGCTTTATGATTTCCGCGCCGGTCAAGGTAATGAAAAAAGCGCCGCTTCGCCGATAACGTTGCGTACGCACCCAATCTGCTGCGCGTAATACGCGTGAGAGGTTCGAGTCATTGTTCCCGCTTTGCGGGGCCATGGAAAGCGCGAAAAAGGGGCTCTTCACCCGTCGTTTCGCACTATTCCCATTACGGCACGGCGGACCGATGATCGGGGCGTAAAGCGTCGTAACGAGATCATCATAAACCCTGCTGAGGTGATATATCAAAATCATGCGCTGTCAGGACAGCCCGCCTAATCCGCCCGCGAAGCATGCCTTCTGCGCCCGTCGTGGTCACGCCCGGCTGGTTGCCGCACGCACCCGCCGGGCTTTTTCAGCGTATTCTTAACTCCTTTCAATACTTTCCGCTCCCCAAGGAGATTTTTCGTGACCGCATCGCCGGAATCCCACCGGACTGCTACTTCGGCTGTTCCTGCTTCATCCGCTTTTTTCACCTCTGCTGCCGTGTCTGACGTCCCCGACATTCCCTATCTCGAACGCGGTACGCGTGCCTATTGGCGCGCCAGCATCGCGCTGCTGTTCGCCGGTTACGCCACCTTCTCGCTGCTCTACTGCGTGCAGCCATTGCTGCCTGCGTTTTCTACGGCGTTCAACGTGACGCCGGCGCAAAGCAGCTTGTCCCTCTCGCTGACCACGGCCGCGCTCGCGCTCGCCGTGTTCGTGGCCGGCTTCGTCTCGGAAGGCTGGAGCCGTCACGCGCTGATGACCGCGTCGCTCACGTTGTCGGCGCTGTTGACGATCGGCGTGTCGATCGCACCGCATTGGCATCAATTGCTCGTGTTGCGCGCGCTCGAAGGCCTCGCGCTCGGAGGCGTGCCCGCCGTTGCGATGGCGTACCTCGCCGAAGAGGTCCACCCGGATGGACTCGGCCTCGCGATGGGACTGTACGTCGGAGGCACCGCGATCGGCGGGATGGCCGGCCGGGTGATTACCGGCGTCGTCGCGGATCTGTTTTCGTGGCGCGTGGCAATTGGCACGATCGGCGTACTCGGCATTCTTTCGATGCTCGCCTTTCGCGCGCTGCTGCCGCCGTCGCGTCATTTCGTGCCGCGTCGCGGGCTCGGCTTTACACATCACCGCGCCGCGCTGCTGAAGCAATTCACGCAGCCCGGCTTGCCTCTGCTGCTTCTGCTCGGCTTCGTGCTGATGGGCAGCTTCGTCACGTTGTACAACTACATCGGTTACCGGCTGCTCGCGCCGCCATACCTGTTGAGCCAAGCAGAGATCGGCATGATTTTCGTCGTGTATCTGACAGGCGTGATCGCCTCGCCGTGGTCGGGCCGCATGGCCGACACCTTCGGCCGGGCACGCGTACTGACCGGCAGCTTGCTGCTGATGGCGATCGGACTCGCACTCACGATGCTGCATCCGCTGGCGGCGATCGCGACCGGCATCGCTTGCGTGACGTTCGGCTTCTTCGCCGGACATTCGGTGGCGAGCGGCTGGGTCGGACGCCTCGCCAAAGACGCCAAGGGCCAGGCGGCCGCGCTTTATCTGCTCGCGTATTACATCGGCTCGAGTGTGGTCGGATCGTATGGCGGGCATGTGTGGACCGGCCATGGCTGGAATGGGGTCGCCGGACTCGTGGGCGCGCTGCTCGTCATCGGTATCGTTGCGGCCATGCGCTTGCGTCGGCGCGAACCTGGCGCGTCATGAGAAATGATCCGCGGCGCATCGGACAGACTTAAAAAGTAAGGCCCGTGTAAGCAAACGCTTCATTCTTTACGGCGTTTTTGCTGCGGCGCGACAATCCCGGCGGCCTTTGCGGCGTTGGGTTTAGCAGTCTGCGAAGACGCGCTGCAGCGCCGCGAGCCGTTGTTATGTCGGTTGAACCGTCGCCTATACTCGAATCGAGCGTTGGCAGTGCATGACTCCCAGAAATCGAGCCGCTGCCTTCGCCGATAATAGATAAGGAGACGGGTATGACGACCTACTTCACGATCGGCGATTTCATCCTGGTCATTCCGATGGCGCTGGCCGGCGCGCTGTTTGTCGGCGCGCTCCCCTGCAAGACAGAGTTGCGGCACAACGCGCTACGCGTGCTTGGCGCGCTGATCGGCGTGGTGTTCGCGGTCGTGCTGGTCGAAGGCTTGCCTGCATTGGTATAGCGAGGCTGGCGAAAACGGCCTGGACGGTTCGCCGATCGTTCGGTCGACGGAACG
Organism: Paraburkholderia sp. IW21; assembly: GCF_041321145.1. NCBI lineage: Bacteria > Pseudomonadati > Pseudomonadota > Betaproteobacteria > Burkholderiales > Burkholderiaceae > Paraburkholderia > Paraburkholderia sp. IW21. The sequence goes on from NZ_JBGGWA010000018.1 coordinate 12,541, forward strand.
CGGCGGCTTCGCCGATGCGCGGGAAGCGCATCCGCTTGAACGCGTCGATAAAAAAGCCGCCCTCAGGGGCGGCTTTCCTGTTTCCACGACATGAACGTCTCGGGAATCAGATGGCCTGATCAGTCGACGGTTTTTCCCACAGGTTGATGCCGCCTTCAGTCGCGTAACGGTCGATCTCCGCCAGTTCTTCTTTCGAGAACGCGACATTCTTCAGCGCACCGACGTTCTCGCGCACCTGTTCCGCGCGGCTCGCACCGATCAGCACGGACGTAACGCGCGCATCGCGCAGCGCCCAGGCCAGCGCCATCTGCGCGAGGCTTTGACCGCGACGCTGCGCGATGTCGTTGAGCTTGCGCACATGCTCGATGTTTTGCGGGTTCAGATGCTCCTGCTTCAATGAACCGCCACCGGGCTTGTTGACGCGCGCGTCTTCCGGCACGCCGTTCAGATATTTGCCGGTGAGCAGGCCCTGCGCGAGCGGCGTGAAGGCGATGGCACCCGCACCGACCTTCTCGAGCGTATCCAGCAGTTCGTGTTCCATCCAGCGGTTGAGCATGTTGTACGCCGGCTGATGGATCAGCAGCGGCACCTTGTACCCGGCGAGCAGCTTGGCCATCTCGAGCGTCTTGGTTGCCGAGTACGACGAAATACCGATGTACAACGCCTTGCCTTGCTGAACGGCGCTCGCCAATGCACCGGCGGTTTCTTCGAGCGGCGTGTCTGCATCAAAACGATGCGAATAGAAGATATCGACGTAGTCGAGGCCCATGCGTTGCAGGCTTTGGTCGAGGCTCGCGAGGACGTACTTACGCGAACCGCCGCCCTGGCCGTACGGACCGGGCCACATGTCCCAACCCGCTTTCGACGAGATCAGCAGTTCGTCGCGATACGGCTTGAAATCGTCTTTGAAGAGCCGGCCGAAGTTGGTTTCGGCGCTGCCATATGGAGGACCGTAATTGTTGGCGAGGTCGAAGTGAGTGATGCCCAGGTCGAAGGCCGTGCGCAGGATATCGCGCTGCGTGGAGATCGGCGTGGTATCGCCGAAGTTGTGCCACAGGCCCAGCGACAGCGCCGGCAGTTTGAGACCCGACGTGCCGCAGACGCGGTATTGCATGTCCGAATAGCGCTCTGAAGCTGCTTCGTAAGCCATTGCTAGTGTCCTTGAGGTTGAAGTCACCCGGCGATCACGGGCGTGAGGCGATCGCATGCTGCGGGAGGCGATCACATGCTGCGGGAGGCGTGCAGGTTTTATGTTTATGTACGTGTGAGGCTAGACCGCTATGGTAGCCAATCGGCGTGATGCGTGCAGACGCCCAGTATGCGGGATGGACGATCGCTTGCGGCTCCCCTACACTTTGGCCGATCAAAGCTTATCGGAGGAGTGGTTCATGACGAAGGCGATTTCAATCGCGCTGATTGTCGGCGGTATCGTATTGTTGTATTTCGGCGGGCAGGCATTCAACTCGGTCAGCAGCGATGTGTCTCGCGTGTTCACCGGCTCTCCGACCAACAAGGCGATCATTCTGCTCGTGGGCGGTGTTATCGCCACCATTGCCGGCCTGACCGGGGTGGCTATTTCAGGGCGCAAGAGATAGGCGTTGATTGCCTACGCAGCGCGAAACAAACAGATATCCGCGCCGCGCAAGGCAAAGAACCTAAAACGCAATTTCAGGCTTGGCCGCCGACCGCGATCCCGGCAGGGGTACATTGCTAGCCCCGTGATAGGTAAACACCAACGAAAACTTAACCTGATCGCTGAGGTTCTTACCTGCGGAATGCAGCGTGTTGCAATGAAAGAACACCACGTCCCCGGCCTTGAGTTCGGGAGAAACCGCGGTACGAATCAATGCCTGATTCTCTTCCAGATCTGAGCGGAAAAATTTGGCTTCATCGAAGCGCTCGGAGGTGAAGGCCGCGCTGTGCGACTTCGGTACGAACCACAACGCACCGTTATCGACCGTCTCCGAGCCGACCGCGAGCCACACCGATACCAGATCGTCACGCTCGAACGACCAATACCGCACATCACGATGCCAGCCGGTCAAGCTGCCATACGCCGGATGCTTGGTCATCATGCAATTGTGATGCGCTCGCGACAAGCGCGGCTCTTCACCGAAGTACAACTCCATCCAGCCGCGAATTTCCGGCGCGGTCGCCCACTGCGCAAAAACCGGATGACGCCCGTAGGCATCCAGCAAGCGCCGAACCGTATGTCCGCCCGGTGCATATTTGGATTCCGGTGCGCCCGGATACCGCAGATCCGCTTCGAACTCGATCGGCGCCCCCGCTTCCTGCAACTGGCGCTCCGCAATCTGCTTCAGTTCAGCGCAGCGTTCGGGCGACACCAATCCGGGCACGACGACAAAACCCTGCTCCTGCAACGTGTGAATCTGCTCTTTTTTCGAGTGAAGTGACATGGTGTTCCGTGACTGTCGACTAGCTGATGCACGATTGTAAAACGGGCGCGATCGGACTGCGTGCGGTTTCGCCTTTCGAAAAAGCACAACCTTACGCACTACTTTCATGCGCAGGGTAATTTGCACCGCACGCTGAAGGGGAAAGCGCGCACGATAATCGAGCGCAAAGGGCACGATCCCAAAGGCCCGGCACAACGGGACAACTCCGTAAAAACCCGTATTCGCAGGGTAAAAACGGACTTTCTGACGTCATGAATCGCGTGTAGCCTGCATGCATGTTGATCGCCACTCCCGCACTTTTGCGGCGCGAACAGGCCGCTATCGCCGACTCCGCTGTGCTTCGTGCACTTTCCTGTCGAATTCCGGGCTTTCGCGCCGTCCATCGCGACATCGCCATTGGCACAGTTGGTGCTGCTTCTGGTGCTCACGCCGTCGCGCGACACGTTGCCTACTTGTAAAGTCATGCATACTCTTCTGAACACCCGTCTTACCCGCGCTGCATTGAAAGCGGCGCGCCCGGCGCGCCGCCGTGTTGTGCGCGCACTGCGTCACCATGCCACCCGCACTCGCGCATTAGGCGAGCAATGGCGTGAAGCCAAAGCAGTCGACAGCATTCGCACGTGGTTCCACACGTTCTTCTCCGCGCTTCGCGTGCAAGGCAGTTCGCGCCGTTTCTCGCTGCGCACGCTGCTGCGCAAACCGACGCCGCTGCGCCTCACCGCTACGCACAATGCACCGGTCGCCGCGCCGCAAGGCGCAAGTCGCCGCCCGCGCCGTCTGTCGACGAGCGGCAGCACCGGCTGGTTTGTATTTGCGTTCGCGTTTGCGATCCGCTGAGTGAATGGTTAAATAAGCGGCTAAATGAGCGGCTAAATGAGCCGCCACACAATGCAATGGCAATAAAAAAACCCCGCCCGGCTTGCGCCGGCGGGGTTTTTCGCTGAAACGGACTGCGTTCGCTTATTCTGCGAGCGCGGCAACCGGTTCGGTGCCTGCTGCTTCGGCGAGCGCCAAAGCCTTGTCCGTGGATTCCCAGGTGAATTCCGGCTCTTCGCGGCCGAAGTGACCGTAGGCCGCGCTCTTCTCGTAGATCGGGCGCAGCAGGTCGAGCATCTGAATGATGCCCTTCGGACGCAGGTCGAAATGCTCCTGCACCAGCTTCGTGATCGTTGCATCCGACACGCGGCCCGTGCCGAACGTATTGACCATGACCGAAGTCGGCTGGGCAACGCCGATCGCATACGACACCTGAATCAGGCAGCGCGACGCCAAACCCGCCGCCACGATATTCTTCGCGACATAACGGCCGGCATACGCCGCCGAACGGTCCACCTTGGACGGATCCTTGCCTGAGAACGCGCCGCCACCATGCGGCGCCGCGCCGCCGTACGTATCGACGATGATCTTGCGGCCCGTCAGACCGCAATCGCCTTGCGGGCCGCCGATCACGAACCGGCCGGTGGGGTTCACCAGGAACTTGATGTCGCCCTTGATCAGGTTAGCCGGCAGCGTTGGCTTGATGACTTCTTCGATCACGGCTTCGCGCAGCGTGGCCAGATCGATGTCCGGCGAATGCTGCGTGGACAGCACCACCGTGTCAATTGCATGCGGCTTGCCGTCGACGTAACGCACGGTGACTTGCGACTTCGCATCCGGACGCAGCCAGGGCAGGCGTCCATCGCGGCGCAGATTCGCCTGACGTTCCACCAGACGGTGCGACAGGTGGATCGGCAGCGGCATCAGTTCCGGCGTTTCTTCGCATGCGTAACCGAACATCAGGCCCTGGTCGCCGGCGCCTTGATCGAGGTTGTTGTCGTGCGCGCGATCCACGCCCTGGGCGATGTCCGGCGATTGCTTGTCGTAAGCCACGAGCACCGCGCAGCCGCGGTAGTCGATACCGTAGTCGGTGTTGTCGTAGCCGATACGCTTGATCGTGTTGCGCGCGACCTGAATGTAATCGACGTTCGCGGTGGTGGTGATTTCACCGGCCAGCACTACGAGACCCGTGTTGCACAGCGTTTCGGCTGCGACACGCGAGTATTTGTCCTGGGTCAGGATGGCGTCGAGAATGGCGTCCGAGATCTGATCCGCGACTTTGTCGGGATGGCCTTCGGAAACGGATTCGGAAGTGAAGAGATAGTCGTTTGCCACGTTGCAGACTCCTGTTGAGTGGTTACGGTTGAGTTTCACGTAGCCAGCTTCGGGAGCCTTGAAGCGGCGACGCTTTAGCGGATTACCTTACCGGCTGGCGCCTATCCAGTGGATCGCACCCGCCAGCTTCGCCCCGCAAGTTGTCTATTAACTCGGCGAAGCCCTTATTATAGCGACTTCCTTTGATTGTCACAGAGTGTTCACCCGTGCTGTATTTCGACCCGTTTCCAGGTTTCTTGAGCAAAGCGTCGCTCGACGCCCTACACGGAGGGACGGCATGTTGAGTCGTCTTGGCGCCTACCTGTCCATTGGACTGCTGAAATTTCTGGCGTTGTTGCCGTACGGTTTCGTTGCGCGACTGGGCGACGGGCTGGGCTGGCTGCTTTATCAGGTTCCCAGCAACCGTAAGCGCATCGTCCACATCAACCTGCGCTTGTGTTTCCCGGAGTGGAGCGCGGAGCATTGCGAAGAGATCGCTCAGAAACACTTCCGCCACGCCATTCGCAGTTACGTGGAACGCAGCGTTCAGTGGTTCGGCTCGGCGAAGAAGCTCGAAAAGCTCGTGCAGGTGGATAGCGAAATCGACCTGCTGAATCCCGACATGCCGCCCACCCTCCTGCTCGGCGCGCATTTCGTCGGTATCGAGGCAGGCTCCGTGTTTATCAATCACGCGCTGCAGCGGCAGTGCGGCGCACTCTACCAGCCGATGTCGAACTCGGTGCTCGACGAGGTGGCGAAGGCCGCACGCGGCCGCTTTGGCGCGGATATGGCAAGCCGCGCGGACAGCGCGCGCATTGTGCTGCGCTGGTTACGCGACCGCAAGCCCGTCATGCTCGGCGCCGACATGGACTACGGCATGCGCAACTCGACGTTCGTGCCGTTCTTCGGCGTTCCGGCGTGCACGCTGACAGCCGTTGGACGGCTCGCCAAGGTCGGCCATGCGCAGGTGGTGCCGTTCATCGGCGAAGTGCTGCCGAATTACCGAGGCTACCGCCTGAAGGTATTCAAGCCGTGGGACAACTACCCTTCTGGCAACGACGAGATCGACGCGCGTCGCATGAATGCCTTCCTCGAAGAGCAGATTCCGCTGATTCCCGAGCAGTATTACTGGGTGCATAAGCGCTTCAAAACCCGGCCGCCAGGCGAGCCGAGCGTGTATTGACCCGCTCACGCGGAAAAGCGCCGGAACGCGGAAATAATGCGGCGCGCGGCGCACCGGCAGGCGCGTCACTTACAATAGCGCGATGAAACTGAAATTCACCAAAATGCACGGCGCGGGCAACGACTTCGTCGTGCTCGACGGCTACACCCACCCGGTCGATCTGACGCCGGCGCAAGTGCGCGCGCTCGCGGACCGGCATTTCGGCGTCGGCGCCGACCAGTTGCTGCTGGTCGAAAAGCCCACGGTGGACGGCGTCGATTTCAGATACCGCATCTTCAATTGCGACGGCGGCGAGGTCGAGCATTGCGGCAACGGCGCGCGCTGCTTCGTCAAGTTCGTGCGCGACAGCGGCCTGACCGACAAGCGCAGCGTGCGCGTGCAGGTGCAGAACGGCACCATCCTGCTGACCATGCAGGAAGACGGTGAAGTCCTGGTCGACATGGGCGCGCCCGTGTTTGAACCGGAGCGCGTGCCGTTCGCCATCAAAGGCCTCGACGGCCGCCGCGAAGGCGCGGACACGCTTTGGCCGCTCGACGTGAACGGTGCGACACGCTGGATTTCCGTGGTGTCGATGGGCAATCCGCACGCCGTGCAAGTCGTCGACAACGTCGAAGATTTCCCGGTACTCGTCGAAGGCCCGGTGATCGAGCGGCATGCCCGCTTCCCGCAGCGCGTGAACGCAGGCTTCATGCAGATCGTCGGCCGTAGCGAGATCAAGCTGCGCGTCTACGAGCGCGGCGCCGGCGAGACGCTGGCGTGCGGCACGGGCGCATGCGCGGCGGTCGCCGCAGGCATTCGTCGCGGGCTGCTGGATGCGCCGGTGCTCGTGCACACGCACGGCGGCAAGCTGACGATCACGTGGGACAGCACGCAAGAAGATGCGCCGCTACTGATGGCCGGCCCTGCTGCAACCGTCTTTGAAGGCGAGATCGAACTGGCCGATTGAATGGCCGGTGCAATGCCCCACGCGTTACCGAACTGAACTCATGACCGATGCGCCGCCCGAAGGCGTCGTCCCGTAGTCCTTAAGCCGAAACCATGAACGATCGCGAAGTCGCCGAATATCTGCTTGCCAACCCCGAATTCTTCGCCGAACACGCGGAAATGCTCGCGACGATCCGGCTTGCGAACCCGCACGGCAAAGCCGCGGCGTCGCTGCAGGAGCGGCAGATGGAAATGCTGCGCGACAAGAACAAGCATCTCGAACGCCGTCTGGCCGAGCTGCTGCGCTACGGTCACGAGAACGACAGCATCGCGTCGAAATTCAATCGCTGGACTATCCGCGTGATGGCCGAGCGCGATCCGTACGCGCTGCCGCGCACGATCGCCACCGGTTTGCGCGATATTTTCGATGTGCCGCAAGCCGCGTTGCGCGTGTGGGACGTCGCCGAGCCGTACGCACAGGCCGAGTTCGCACGTCATGTCGGCGAGGAAGTGCGGATCTTCGCGAATAGCCTCACCACGCCGTACTGCGGCGCGAACACCGGTTTTGAAGCGGCACAGTGGCTGGTTCCTGCAGTGTCGGCCGTGAGCGACGACGCAGCGGCAGGCAGCACGACCGAGTCCGCGCACGCCACCGAATCGATTGCGTTGCTCGCGCTGCGCGACCCCGAAGGCAAGGAAGAAGCGCCCACCTTCGGCCTGCTGGTGATGGGTTCGGCCGACGCACGCCGCTTCCATGAGGGCATGGCGACCGATTTTCTGACGCAGATCGGCGCATTGGCAAGCGCGGCGCTGAGCCGTCTGCTGCCGCGCTGACCTGCTAGAACCATCGTGACCGAAGCCGATCCGATCACCGCCTATCTGTCGAATCTCGAACATGAGCGGCGACTATCGACGCATACGCTGCGCGGCTACACCCACGAGCTTGAGGAACTGAAACTGCTGGCCAAAGACCGGCCGCTCGAAAGCCTCACCGCCGTCGACATTCGCGGCGCGGTTTCCCGAGCGCACGCCTGCGGCCTGACGGCGCGCTCGATCAGCCATCGGCTGTCGTCCTGGCGCGCGTTTTACCGCTGGTTCGCGGGCCGCGTCGATCTGCCGGCCAATCCGGTCGCCTCGGTACGCGCGCCGAAGCAGCCCAAAGCGCTTCCCAAAGCGCTATCCGTGGACGACGCCACGCGCCTGATGGAAAGTCCGCCCGCCGCGACGCCCGAGGGTTTGCGCGACCACGCGATGCTCGAACTGTTCTATTCGTCGGGCTTGCGCCTGTCGGAGCTGGTCGGCCTCGACGCCCGTTTCGCCGATGCCGGCGGCTACCGCTCCGCAGGCTGGCTGAAGCTCGACTCCGCCGAAGTCGAAGTCCTCGGCAAAGGCGACCGTCGCCGCATCGTGCCGGTGGGCAGCAAAGCGCTCGACGCATTGCGCGCGTGGCTCGCGGTGCGCGACCAGATGGTGAAGCACGATCCGCATCCGCTGTTTCTGTCGGCGCGCGGCAACCGGCTGTCGCCGAATGTGGTGCGTGATCGTGTGAAACGCTCGGCGCTGGTCGCCGGCATTCCCGCCAATGTGCATCCGCACGTGCTGAGACATTCGTTCGCCACGCATGTGTTGCAGTCGAGCGGCGATCTGCGGGCCGTGCAGGAACTGCTCGGCCACGCCAGCATCACGGCGACGCAGGTCTACACCGCGCTCGATTTCCAGCATCTCGCGCACGTCTACGATCAGGCGCATCCGCGCGCCAAAAAACGCGACTGATTCCGCTGTTTGCATTGGGCGGTTTTGCGGTCTCCGCCTTCGCTTCACCCGCTGCGTGCGTCTGCCCACGCGGCCTATTGCTCTGCTGACACCTGATGAATACCGTTACGCTCAAACCGTCGAAAGAAAAATCGCTGCTGCGCCGCCATCCGTGGGTCTATGCCAATGCGATCGATCGCGTCGACGGCAATCCCACCCCCGGCGTCACCGTGCTGGTGCGCGCGCACGACGGCCGCTTCCTCGCGCGCGCGGCCTACAGCCCGCATTCGCAGATTCGCGCGCGCGTGTGGAGCTTCGACGAAACCGAGCCGATCGATCACGCGTTCTTCAAGCGCCGCGTGCAGCGCGCGCTGGCGCATCGTCAAACGATGGTCCACAACACCGGCGCCGTGCGGCTGATTTTCGGCGAAGCGGACGGACTACCCGGACTGATCGTCGATCACTACGTCGCCGAGGACGAAGGGCAGCGCAGCCAGCTCGTGTGCCAGTTCATGGCGGCGGGCGTGGAAGCGTGGAAGGAAGCGATCGTGGCCGCGCTGGTCGGCGCGACCGGCTGCCCGAACGTCTACGAACGCTCGGACGTGTCGATTCGTCAGAAGGAAGGGCTCGAGCAGATCACGGGCGTACTGGCGGGCGACGCGCCGTCGGAGGCGCTGATCGCGAGCGAAAATGGCGTGCGCTATCACGTCGACGTGCGCAATGGCCACAAAACGGGCTTTTACGTCGATCAGCGCGACAACCGCTTGCTGGTACAGCAGCTTGCGCAGGATCGCGACGTGCTGAACTGCTTCTGCTACACCGGCGGCTTCTCGCTTGCGGCCTTGAAAGGTGGCGCTAAACGCGTGGTGTCGATCGATTCATCGGGCGAGGCTTTGGCGCTCGCGCAGCAGAACGTGGCAGCCAATGGTTTCGACGCCGAGCGCGCCACCTGGCTCGACGCGGACGCGTTCAAAACCCTGCGCCGCCTTTACGACGAAGGCGAGCGCTTCGACCTGATCGTGCTCGATCCGCCGAAATTCGCGCCATCGCGTGAACACGTGGACCGCGCGGCGCGGGCTTACAAGGATATCAATCTGACCGGCCTGAAGCTGCTGCGCCCAGGCGGCCTGCTGTTCACGTATTCGTGCTCCGGCGCGATCGATTCCGAACTGTTCCAGAAGATCGTTTCCGGCGCGGCGGCCGACGCCCGCGTCGACGCGCGGATTCTCAAGCGCCTCGGCGCCGGGGTCGACCACCCGTTGCTCACCGCCTTCCCGGAAGGCGAATATCTGAAGGGCCTGCTGTTGCAAATTGCCTGATCGCCCATAGTTTCAGGGCTATTTCCCGCGCGCTGTGGAGGGGATCGGCCCCGCCGCCAGCGCCGGCTTGACAGATATGTTTCAATATCTGGCCAGATCGGGCCGCGCGCCGTCAGGCTGCTGCACCCGGCAACCCGGATTAACAGACGCATTCGCTGCACATCACGATTCCGCACAGACTCACGTACAAGGCGACCCATATGATCCCAGTCACCATCCTGACCGGCTTTCTCGGCAGCGGCAAAACCACCCTGCTCAAGCGCATCCTGAACGAAAAGCACGGGATGAAGATCGCCGTGATCGAGAACGAGTTCGGCGAAGAGAACATCGATAACGAAATCCTCGTGCAGGACACGAGCGAACAGATCATCCAGATGAGCAATGGCTGCATCTGCTGCACGATCCGCGGTGACCTCGCCCGCGTGCTGGGCGATCTGGCTGCGAAGAAGCAGTCCGGCGAAGTGGATTTCGACCGCGTCGTGATCGAAACCACCGGCCTCGCGAATCCAGGCCCGGTCGCGCAAACCTTCTTCATGGATAACCAGATCGCCGACGAATTCCTGCTCGACGCGATCATCACGTTGGTTGACGCGAAGCACGCGAACCATCAGCTGGATGAGCACGAAGTGGTGCAGCGCCAGGTCGGCTTCGCCGATCGCCTGTTCATCACCAAGGCCGATCTGGTGGACGAACAGCACATGGACGATCTGCGCCACCGCCTGCTGCACATGAATCCGAGGGCGGCGATCAAGATCGTCAATTTCGGTGAAGCGGACATCAAGGAAATCTTCGACCTGCGTGGCTTCAACCTGAATTCGAAGCTCGAAATCGATCCGGACTTCCTCGCTGAAGACGAACACGCACACAGCCACGCTCACGCGCATGACGAGCACGGTCACACGCACGACGAGCACGCCGGCCACGATCACGAAAACTGCGATCACGACCACGGCAAGTGCGACCACGAAGGCCACGATCACGCGCATCACCACCACGCGCATCACGACGACAAGATCAAATCGTTCGTCTACCGCAGCGACCGTCCGTTTGATCCGAACAAGCTCGAGGACTTCCTCGGCGGCATTCTGCAGATCTACGGCGAGCGCCTGCTGCGCTACAAGGGTGTGCTCTATATGAAGGGCGTCGACCGCAAGGTGGTGTTCCAGGGCGTGCACCAGATGATGGGCAGCGATCTGGCCGCGAAATGGCAGCCAATCGAAAAGAAGACCAACAAGATGGTGTTCATCGGCATCGAACTGCCGCAAGACCTGATCACCGACGGACTGGACGCCTGCCTGGTGTAAGCGTAGTGCCATGTCGCGCGGTAGCAGGGTGCGGCACGCCCCGTGCTTGAGCGATCACACCGCAGGCGCGCGCACTGACGCATTGAGAGCGCCGACGCAATCATCTGCCGAATACGCCGGGATGCGACCGCAAGGTCGCTGAAAAGTCCGGCGTATGAAAAACGCGTGAAAACCCTGCTGTATTAAAGCGTGCACGACCATCGCTTTTTGATCGTGCGCGCGTTATATTTTCGGGATATCGATGCGCCGCAGGGGGATTTTCACCAGTTGCGGTGCCGGATTGTGATTCAGTTACAATACGTGCCCACTGGAGAATGACAACGAATTGCCCGGTCAGCGCGTATTCCGCGCCGGGCCTGAAACGGCGCCGGAAAATCTTGTCCGGAGACACGCCGACAATGCCGGCTGGCACAGCTGACAAGGCGCTGCCGGCAAGCAATGCCTCAGGAGCATTTGAGAATCGGTTTCCAGAGGAGTTCGGCCCCGCATTGGCGTAACAACGCCCGGCGCGTGGGCGCAAGGCGCTTCGGCGTCACGACAGTCCATCGTCCGTGCACGCCTTGGCGCTCAGCGTCCTCGTGGCGCTTCTGCGGGCAACACGAAAGTGCGGGCACTATGTAAGAGTTTTGCCTCACATTGAAGAAGCAAGCCAGATGACGACGAAACGACTCTTGACTGAAGCCGAAATCCTGAAGATGAGCGACAAGGATTACATGAATGCGGATCAGCTCGCTTTCTTCAAGAACAAGCTCGAACAGCTGCAGGCGGACATTCTCCGCAATGCCGGCCAGACGACCGAGAACCTGCGCGAAACCGTAATCGTGCCGGACCCGGCCGACCGTGCAACGATCGAGGAAGAGCATGCGCTGGAACTGCGCACGCGCGACCGCGAGCGCAAGCTGCTGAAGAAGGTGCAGCAATCGATCGCGCGCATCGATTCGGGCGATTATGGCTGGTGCGAAGAAACCGGCGAGCCGATCGGCATTCCGCGTCTGCTCGCACGGCCCACGGCCACCCTGTCGCTCGAAGCGCAGGAACGCCGCGAACTGCGCCAGAAGCTGTTCGGCGACTGAACGCCTGCGGCGCGGCTTCGGCTCCGCGCCCTTTTACGCTGCTTCGTCGAGAGGCGCACGGTGATCTGTGCGCCTTTTTTCTTTTGCGCGACGCTTTTTGGGCTGCGCCGCGAATACCGTGTTTTCGTCTTATGCCATTTGCCGGCTCTTGATATGACCGCGCACGCCCTAAAATAAGTCGAACATGCGTTGCACGAGCGCGCGCCGACCGGTTGATCGTTTCAGCGTTGCGCGCCGTCCGCTTGCAGGATTCATGCGGTGGCGCTGCGCCACCGCGTCCTACCCGTTTTGCAAAGAGGAACGCATATGGAGCAATTTCACGGCACGACGATCGTCTCCGTACGTCGGGGCGACAAGGTCGCGCTCGGCGGCGACGGCCAGGTAACGCTGGGCAACATCGTCATGAAAGGCGGTGCGAAGAAAGTCCGGCGCATCTATAACGGCAAGGTGCTGGTCGGCTTCGCCGGCGGCACGGCCGACGCCTTCTCGCTGCTCGACCGCTTCGAAGCAAAGCTGGAAAAACATCAGGGCAACCTGACGCGCGCCGCGGTCGAACTCGCTAAAGACTGGCGTACCGACCGCATGCTGCGTCGTCTCGAAGCGATGCTGATCGCCGCGGACGCCACCACGACTCTCGTCATTACCGGTAACGGCGACGTGCTCGATCCGGAAGGCGGCATCTGCGCGATCGGTTCGGGCGGCGCCTATGCGCAGGCCGCCGCGAAGGCGCTCGCCGACAACACCGAGATGTCGCCCCGCGAGATCGTGGAGAAGTCGTTGGAGATTGCCGGCGACATGTGCATCTATACGAACCATAACCGCGTCATCGAGACGATCGAGTAAGGACCCACGATGAGCACCATGACCCCTGCCGAGATCGTCTCGGAACTCGACAAGCACATCATCGGCCAAGGCCGCGCAAAGAAAGCGGTTGCCGTGGCGCTGCGCAATCGCTGGCGACGTCAGCAGGTCGAAGATCCGCTGCGCCAGGAAATCACGCCGAAGAACATTCTGATGATCGGACCGACCGGCGTCGGCAAAACCGAAATCGCGCGGCGTCTGGCGAAACTGGCCGACGCGCCGTTCATCAAGATCGAAGCCACCAAGTTCACTGAGGTTGGTTACGTGGGCCGCGACGTCGACAGCATCGTGCGCGATCTGATCGAAATCTCGGTCAAGCAAACGCGCGAAACGGAAATGCGCAAAGTGCGAACCAAGGCCGAAGATCAGGCCGAAGACCGCATCCTCGACATCCTGCTGCCGAGCGCACGGCCGGTCGGCTTCGGCGCGAGCTCCAGCGCCGCGGACACCGTCGACGAAGGCAGCACCACGCGTCAGACTTTCCGCAAACGTCTGCGCGAAGGCCTGCTCGACGACAAGGAAATCGAACTCGACGTCGAACAACCGCAAGCCGGTATGGACATCATGGGGCCGCCGGGCATGGAAGACATGACCGAGCAGATCCGTTCAATGTTCGCGAACATCGGCGGTGGCAAGAAAACGCGCCGCAAGCTGAAGGTGAAGGAAGCGCTGAAAGTCCTCACGGACGAAGAAGCCGGCAAGATGCTCAACGACGAAGAGGTGAAAGCCAAGGCGGTGCAGAACGTCGAGCAGAACGGCATCGTGTTTCTCGACGAAATCGACAAGATCGCATCGCGCAACGAAGCAGGCGGTGGGGAAGTGTCGCGTCAGGGCGTGCAGCGCGATCTGCTGCCGCTCGTCGAAGGCACCACGATCAACACCAAGTACGGCATGGTGAAGACCGACCACATTCTGTTTATCGCGAGCGGCGCATTTCACCTGGCCAAGCCAAGCGATCTGATTCCGGAGCTGCAAGGCCGTTTCCCGATTCGGGTCGAGCTGGATTCACTGTCGGTGGGCGATTTCGAATCGATCCTGGTATCGACCGACGCGAGCCTCGTCAAGCAATACCAGGCACTGCTGGCCACCGAAGACGTCCACCTCGAATTCGCCGACGACGGCATTCGCCGCATGGCTGAAATCGCGTACTCGGTCAACGAGAAGACCGAAAACATCGGCGCACGCCGCCTTTACACAGTGATCGAAAAACTGCTCGAAGATGTCTCGTTCGCAGCGGGCAATCATTCGGGCACGACGGTGCAGATCGACGCGGCGTATGTCGATCGCGCGCTGAACGAAGTGGCGGACGACGAGGATCTATCGCGCTACGTGCTGTGATCTCGATGCCGACGTTGATGTCGCGTTAAAAAAACGCGTCTCGCCAGGTGCCGATCATGCGTGAGGCGTAAAAAAACGGGCTGTCTTGAGAAAGACAGCCCGTTTTGCTTTCCGGCCCGCAAGCGCAAGCAGGACCCATGCAGGACGCAGCGCTTACTGCTTGACCGGCCGCTTCGCCAACTTGCGCTGCAGCGTTCGACGATGCATGTTCAACGCACGCGCAGTCGCTGAAATATTGCCGCCGTGCTCCGCGAGGACGCGTTGAATATGCTCCCACTCCAGACGCGCAACCGACAACGGCATGGGATGCTCGATCGCCTCTTCGGCTTGCAGCGCGCTCGCTTCGCTTTGCAGCGCCGACAAGATCGTTTCGACATTAGCGGGCTTCGCCAGGTAGTTATCCGCCCCGTCTTTCACCGCCTGCACCGCCGTGGCGATACTTGCATAGCCGGTCAACACCAGCATGCGCGCGTCAGGCTGCAGATCGCGCAGCGGCGCGACGAGCGTAAGGCCGGAGTCGTTGCCGAGATGCAGGTCCACCGTGATCTGGCTGAACTTCTGCTGATTCGCCAACTTGATCGCCTCGTCAGCGTTGTGCGCTTCGGCCACCGTATAACCGCGCCGCGTCAGCCCGCGGGCGAGGATGCCGGAGAACACCTCATCGTCGTCAATCACCAGAAAATTCATATCGCTCATGCCTGTTTCTCCGTGTTGGACGGCGCGGTGCCTTGACGGCCCGCGCCGGATAATTTGCGCGCCGCAAGCGGCAGTCCCAGCACTGCGCGCGTGCCACGCGGTTTGATCTCACTGACATCGGTCAACTCGATCGATCCCTTCAGACGTGCCGCGGCCGAAAATGCCAGATACAGGCCCACGCCGTGTCCGCCCTGGGTGCTGTCGACCGGCATCGTGCCGAGCGACCCGCGTAACGCGGCCGGAATACCGGGACCCGCGTCGCACACTTCGAATACGATCTGGTCGCCGCGAGCGGTGAGCACGCAGGACAACGTTACGTGATCGCGACTCGCACGCGCGGCGTTGTCGAGCAGAATCGTGAGGATCTGACTGACGGCAACCGTATCGTCAAGACTCACATCCGCGGGCGGCACATCGATCTGCTTGAACTTCACATGCGGATGACGCAAGCGCCACTGCTCGCCGAACGACTCGAGCCATTCACTGACCTTCTGCCGGTTGGTGGTCGTCGATGCACGGCTGCGCAGTCGCGCAAGCGCCGAAGTACATAGCGTCATTTGCTGTTCAAGCAACTCCAGATCGGCGCTGTAGGGCGCGAGCCCCTTATCGGTTCGTGCCGCGTCACGCAATTCTTCGGACAACATTGCAATTGTAGACAGCGGCGTGCCAATTTCGTGCGCGACAGTCGCGGCCTGCACACCGAGTGCGACGGCACGTTCATCGTGAAGCAAGCGCTGCTGCGCGTCTCCGAGCGCTGTGTCACGTAGCCGCAGCGCGCGTGACATGCGCGCGACGAACCACGCAATCAAGCCGACGCTGACCATGAAGTTCACCCACATGCCGGCGCGATAGTATTCGAACAGACTGGCCGGATTGTCGAGATTCAGCGGCACCGAATCGAACCCGAGCACGGCGTAGCAGGCCACCGCGAACGCGGCGAGCCACGCCATCAGATGCCACGGCAACACGGCTGCGGCGATGGCGAGCGATGGAAGGTACAGCGAAACAAATGGATTGGTGGTGCCACCGGAGAGGAACAACAGCGCCGACAACGCGCCGAGATCGACCCAGAGTTGGCCGAACAGTTCGAGATTGGACTCGGGCCGCTGCTGGGAGACACGCCACCACGTAAGTCCGTTGAAGATCACTTCGAGCGCGATCACAAGCAGTATTGCCGGCAACGGCAAGTGCACGCCGATGAAGGTCTGCACGAACGCGATCGTCATCAACTGGCCGATGATGGCGAGGCTGCGTAGCCAGAACAGATGACCGAGGTTGACCCGGCCGGTGTTGGTTATACGATGCATGACTTTAGTTTAACTGTTCGGACTAGTCCGACTTACCTTGAGACCGCGTGCCGGTAACATGGCATTTTTGCGACAGCGTCGCTCGGGCCGATCAATCAGAATCGGTTATTGCGCCGCCCCAACTCATCCATGCTGCCTACCTCTGACAACGAGACGCCCGCCTCGTCAGCTTTCCTGAACTTTCTGCGACATGCCGCCGCAGCCCGGCAAAACGGCACGGACGCCGAGGCTAGCTGGCTCGATGCCGCTGCACAAGTCCATCCACTCGACGACGACTCGATCGAATCGCTCTTTACTACTTTGCTCGAACAGCATCGTCACGACGACGCGATCGAACTCGCCGCAATTATTGCCCAACTCGCGCCCCGCCGCGCTCTTGCACACTTCCGGTTCGGCTACGCGTTGCAGATGGCAAACCGACATAGCGAGGCAATCGCGCCATATCGTCGCGCACTTGCAATCGATCCGAAACTGCCGCGGTTGCGCAACAATCTCGCTGGAGCGCTCACGATCACCGGCGGCGACCTGAACGAACAGCTCGCACTATTGGAAAGCGCGATTCATGACGAACCCGGCCAAGGCGACGCGTGGATCAATCTCGCCCATGCAAGCCGCGTCAATTTGAATCTGCCGCGCGCGCTCGAAGCCGGCGCCCAAGCCATGCAATGCGCACCGCATAGCTCGCTGGCGCATAACAACTATGCGCTGGCGTTGCGTGAAACGCAACGCTGGGACGAGGCAGAGCAAGCCGCGCAAACAGCCGTTGCACTGGCGCCCAACGACGCGACCATGCGCTCCAATCTCGCCATGCTGCAGCTCATGCGAGGCGATTACGCGCACGGCTGGCACGCCCATGAAGCGCGCTGGGAAGGTTCTTTAGAACTGGGCGGCAACCGCCCGGCAATGCCGGCGCCCACCTGGCGAGGTGAACCGCTCGCCGGCAAAACGCTGCTTGTGTGGGGCGAACAAGGCATGGGCGATGTCTTGCAGTTCAGCCGCTATATCCCGCTGCTGGCCGAGCGCGTTCATCGCGAGGACGGCCGTCTCGTCTGGAATTCATTTCCGCAGATGGGCGCGCTGCTCGCTCGCAGCCTTGGCGATCATGTCGACAATTATTCGGCCGGGGGCGGCGTCGAATCCCTGCCGCCGTTCGACTACGAGATTCCGCTACTGAGCCTGCCTTTGATCTTCGACACGCGCGAAGAGACGATCCCCGCTACGACGCCCTATTTGCATGCGGACGCCGCAGCCATTGAGTCATGGCAACAGAGGCTGGCCGGAGAAACGAGGCTCAAAGTCGGATTGACATGGACCGGCAGCCCCGGCCATCAACGCAATCCATTCCGGCGGGTGGGTTGGGAACGCTACGCGACGCATTTCGGCGGTATGCAAGACGTGGCGTTCTATTCGCTACAGCCGGGCGCAGAGGCGGACGTTACAGCCGCGCGTGCAGCCCGCCTGCCGATGACCGACTACACGGCCGGGTTCGCCACTTTCGACGACACGGCCGCGTTTGTCAGCGCGCTCGATCTGGTCATCACGGTTTGCACGTCCGCGGCGCATCTGAGTGGTGCGCTCGGCCAGCGCACATGGGTGATGCTCGACGTCAATCCGCATTGGGTCTGGCTGCTCGACCGGCGCGACAGCCCTTGGTACCCGAGCGCGACGCTATACCGGCAGCCACGGTTCGGCCAATGGGATTCGGCGCTGGAAGCTGTTGCACGTGATCTGGGCTCGCTTGCGGTCCAGCACCGCGCGGCATAGATCACCAACACGGCGCGCCCGGCATTCAAGGTGAACCGCCGCCCGGCCTCGCGTGTGCCGCTCGTGCGATTTCCGCGGCGAGACATTCAGGACACAGGCAGCGGCCAGCCGGGTCGAGCCTGTCTGCCGGCATTGCCGGCATCTCCCGGCACCAGCAGTCGAATGGCACTCCATGCATGGCGCAATCGAATGCATGGCCACAGCGCGGGCAAAGCGCGCTGCTCCGGGAGCGGGAGGCGGACGGTTTCATGACGGGCAGAATGATCTCGCTTCAGCCTGGATCAGGAAATGATGCCACGTCTGGCGAGCCTCGGTGAGTCGTCCGTTCGGCCAATTCACGGGCACGACCCAATGCCGGTACGCTTGATTGTCGGTCGCCCCTTGCGGCCGTTCATTGCGCAGTGCGCAAAGCGCGCGCCGCCCGCCGTCGGCGCCGGTGTCGAAAACCCTGTTGCACCGCGCCAGTCCTGTACAATTCGCCCTGTTTTAACCGTTCCGTGCCTGAGCCTGCCGCCATGTCCGAGCTTCCCGACCTTTCGCAGATCGCGCCCACCCTGAAGGCTGAAATCCTGGCCGAGGCGCTGCCTTACATTCGTCAATATCACGGTAAGACCGTGGTCATCAAATACGGCGGCAACGCCATGACGGAAGAGCGCCTGAAGCAGGGCTTCGCGCGCGACGTGATTCTGCTGAAGCTGGTCGGCATCAATCCGGTCATCGTGCACGGCGGCGGTCCGCAGATCGACCAGGCGCTGAAGAAAATCGGCAAGCAGGGCACGTTCATTCAGGGCATGCGCGTCACCGACGAAGAAACGATGGAAGTCGTCGAATGGGTGCTCGGCGGCGAGGTGCAGCAGGACATCGTCACGCTGATCAACCATTTCGGCGGCCACGCGGTCGGCCTGACCGGCAAAGACGGCGGTCTGATCCACGCGCGCAAGATGCTGATGCCGGACCGCGACAATCCGGGCCAGTACGTCGATATCGGCCAGGTGGGCGAAGTCGAGGCAATCAATCCGGCGGTCGTGAAGGCACTGCAGGACGACGCGTTCATTCCGGTGATCTCGCCGATCGGTTTCGGTGAAGACGGGCTGTCATACAACATCAACGCGGATCTGGTGGCGGGCAAACTGGCGGTCGTGCTGAACGCCGAAAAGCTCGTGATGATGACCAATATCCCCGGCGTGATGGACAAAGAAGGCAACCTGCTGACCGATCTGTCGGCGCGCGAAATCGACGGCCTGTTCGCAGACGGCACGATCTCCGGCGGCATGCTGCCGAAAATCTCGTCGGCGCTGGATGCAGCGAAGAGCGGCGTGCGTTCGGTGCACATCATCGACGGCCGCATCGAGCACTCGGTGCTGCTGGAGATTCTCACCGAACAACCGTTCGGCACGATGATCCGCTCGCATTGATCCCTGCCCCAAACCCGGCACGCACGGTACGCCAACCCGGCGTGCCTGGTGTGCCGTGCAGACGCGCTGCCGGTATCTCTAACGGCCCGCGGCGCGCCACCCTCTGGCGCAAACACGTTCTCCCCTCTATTGCCGCCGCCGCGTGCGCCGCGAACCGTCCGCGTTTGCTGCGTGAAGCGACGGCTCGCGCCTGAACGGCGTCCTCCATCATGCGTACCCCCACTTCCCGACGCCGTCGTCCACACATCGCTGGTGGCCGTCCGGTCTGGCTGTTCGATCTCGACAACACGCTGCATCACGCCTCGCACGCGATCTTCCCGGCGATCAATCAGGGGATGACGCAGTACATCATCGACACGCTGGGCGTCGAAATCGCCGAGGCCAACCGTCTGCGCACCGGCTACACGCAACGCTACGGCGCGGCACTGCTCGGTCTGACGCGCCACCATCCGCTCGACGGGAACGACTTCCTGAAAGTCGTGCACACGTTTCCCGATCTTGGCTCGATGATCCGCCACGAGCGCGGCGTCGCGCGCCTCGTCGCGGCGCTGCCGGGCCGCAAAATCGTGCTGACCAATGCGCCCGAGGCTTACGCGCGCGCGGTGCTCGCGGAGCTGGGCATCGAACGCCTGTTCGAGCAGGTGATTGCGATCGAGCACATGCGCGATCGCCGCCGCTGGCGCGCCAAACCCGATCACGCGATGTTGCGCCGGGCGATGCGCGACGCGCACGTATCGCTCAAAGACGTGATCCTCGTCGAAGACACACGCTCGCATCTGAAGAACTACCGGCGGCTCGGCATCCGCACCGTGTGGATCACCGGCCATCTGCCGCGCAAACCGCACGCGGACGGCGTGCCGACGCGGTTGCCGGGCACCGGCAGGCCGCACTATGTCGATCGAAGCATTCGTTCGTTAAAATCGCTACGACTGGGCACCCGCTCGGTTCGATTGAAGGGACAGCAGACGGGGCAACAGCCATGCAGCCGATCGACAAGCCTGACGAAGCCGTAGCCGAACACGAACCCGCTCCGCGTGCGACGCGCCTGAAGCCGGGCGAGCGCCGCGTGCACATCCTGCAGACGCTCGCCACGATGCTGGAGGCGCCGAAGAGCGAGAAAATCACCACTGCGGCGCTTGCCGCCAGGCTTGGCGTATCGGAAGCCGCGTTGTACCGGCATTTCGCCAGCAAGGCGCAAATGTTCGAAGGGCTAATTGAGTTCATCGAGCAAACCATCTTTGGCCTGATCAACCAGATCGCCGACAAGGAAAGCAACGGCGTGCTGCAGGCCCGCGCGATCGCGCTGATGCTGCTTAACTTCCCCGCGAAAAATCCCGGCATGACGCGCGTTCTGACGTGCGAGGCGCTGGTCGGCGAGCATGAACGTCTGACCGAACGCGTCAATCAGATGCTGGAGCGGGTCGAGGCGTCGTTGAAACAGTGTTTGCGGCTCGCTCAAATGGACGCGAACGCTACCGACAACACAAACGCCCACGCGGCCATGACGCTACCCATCGGTTACGATCCCGCGATTCGCGCGAGCCTCTTACTGAGCTACATCATCGGCCGCTGGCACAGGTATGTGCGCAGCGGCTTTGCGCGACCGCCCGCCGAACACGCCGACGCACAACTGCTGCTGATCCTTCAGTAGTCCGCGCGGTCCACGAGCGCGCAGAGGCGTCCACGACGCTGCCGCGTGAAATTTTCCGCTATACTTTGCGCCTGACTGCAGCCCCCAGATGCACTGAAGGCCGCTCTCCAGAACACCTCCACGCGCCGATTTGCTGACTCGATTGCGGGCGCGCGAACTACCGGGAACGTTTCCCGCGGTTCACTATAAATGCGGCTAAAGAGGTCGTCAGCTGCGCACACTGTTTCTCCTCCGTGCCTCGCCGACGCCATCTAGCCGCCCTGTATTTGTTAAATGGCGGAATGAATGGAATCGATCGGTATCGTCGCTCCCCAAAAAATGCATTTCACCGCGCCGCTGCAGCTGCAGAACGGCAGCTCGCTGGCCGGTTACGACCTGATGGTCGAGACCTACGGCGCGCTGAACGCCGCGCGCAGCAATGCCGTGCTGGTGTGTCACGCGCTCAACGCCTCACACCACGTGGCGGGTATGTACGCGGACAACCCCAAGGACGTCGGCTGGTGGGACAACATGGTCGGTCCGGGCAAACCGCTCGACACCAACACGTTCTTCGTGATCGGCGTGAACAACCTGGGCTCGTGCTTCGGCTCGACCGGGCCGATGAGCATTGATCCGTCAACGGGCAACCCATACGGCGCGACCTTTCCTGTCGTGACGGTCGAAGACTGGGTCAACGCTCAGGCGCGCGTCGCCGATGAGTTCGGCATCACGCGTTTCGCCGCGGTGATGGGCGGCAGCCTCGGCGGCATGCAGGCGCTCGCGTGGAGCATGATGTATCCGGAGCGGGTCGGCCATTGCATCGTGGTCGCGTCCACGCCAAAGCTCTCGGCGCAGAACATCGCATTTAACGAGGTGGCGCGCTCGGCGATCCTGTCGGACCCCGACTTCCACGGCGGCAACTACTACGCGCACAACGTAAAGCCGAAGCGCGGCTTGCGCGTGGCACGCATGATCGGCCACATCACGTATCTGTCGGACGACGACATGGCCGAGAAATTCGGCCGTTCGTTGCGCCGCGCGGAAGGCGCGTTGGACGCGTACAACTTCAACTTCGACGTGGAATTCGAGGTGGAGTCGTATCTGCGCTACCAGGGCGACAAATTCGCCGATTATTTCGACGCGAACACGTATCTGCTGATCACCCGCGCGCTCGACTATTTCGATCCGGCCAAAGCCTTCGACGGCGATCTGACCGCCGCCCTCGCGCACACCACGGCGAAATATCTGATCGCCAGCTTCTCGACCGACTGGCGTTTCGCGCCGGCCCGCTCACGCGAACTGGTGAAAGCGCTGCTCGACCACAAGCGCACGGTGACTTACGCGGAAATCGACGCGCCGCACGGCCATGACGCCTTCCTTCTCGACGACGCGCGCTATCACAACCTGATGCGCGCCTATTACGAACGTATTGCGAACGAGGTGAACGCATGAACCAGCGAGCACTCGATTACCTGGCGCTGCGCCCTGACTTCCGCGCGATCGCCCGCTGGGTCGAACCGCGCGCCACCGTGCTCGACCTCGGCTGCGGCGACGGGTCGCTGCTGTCGCTGTTGACCGAAGAACTGGACGTGCAGGGCTACGGCATCGAAATCAACGACGCCGGCGTGCTGGCGTCGACGCAAAACGGCGTCAACGTGATCCAGCAGAATCTGGAAGACGGCCTGCGTCTTTTCGAGGACGGCAGCTTCGACTTCGCGGTTCTGTCGCAAACACTGCAAACCATCCATCAGACCGCCGCGATCCTGCGCGAAACGGTACGAGTGGGCAAGGAATGCATCGTATCGTTCCCGAATTTCGGCTACTGGGCGCACCGGCTTTCCGTGCTGCAGGGTCGCATGCCGGTGTCGAAGTCGCTGCCTTATCAGTGGCACAACACGCCGAACGTGCGGGTGCTGACCATCAAGGATTTCGAGGCGCTGGCGCCGGAAGTCGGCATTGAAATTCTCGACCGCGTGGTGCTGCACGACGGCCAGGTGGTGCGGTGGGGCGTGAACTGGCGTGGTAGTCTTGCGGTCTATCGCGTCAAGAAAAGCTAACCCCACTTATCCACATGTCGAACCCGCCGCACGAGGCGCCTGCACTTTCCGCTCACGAAGAACATCCCGGCTGGCGCGCGTTTCTGAATACGCGCATGCTGATCTGCGTCTTTCTCGGCTTTACGTCGGGACTGCCGCTGTTCACGCTCGTCTATCTGGTGCAGGCGTGGCTACGCTCCGAAGGCGTCAATCTGAAGGAAATCGGCCTCTTTGCGCTGATTCAGTTCCCGTACACCTGGAAATTCATCTGGGCGCCGCTGATGGATCGCTACGTGCCGCGTTTTCCGGGCTGGCGTCCGGGCAGACGGCGCGGGTGGATGCTGGTCACGCAGATTCTGGTGGCGGGCGCGATCGCGACGTTAGGCTTTGTGTCGCCGCGCGAGTCAATCTGGACGGTGGCGGCTTTGACAGCGCTGGTCGCGTTCTTCGGCGCGAGCCAGGACATCGTGATCGACGCCTACCGGCGTGAGTTGTTGAGCGATACGCAACAAGGTCTCGGCAATGCAGTGCATGTGAACGCGTACAAGATCGCCGCGCTGGTGCCGGGGTCGCTCGCGCTGATTCTGTCCGACCATCTGCCGTGGACCACTGTTTTTATCGTCACCGCCGCATTCATGCTGCCGGGCATGATCATGACGCTGGTGGTGAGCGAACCCGCGGTGCACGGCACGCCGCCGAAGAATCTGCGCGAAGCCATCGTCCAGCCGTTCACAGAGTTCATTCAACGCGATGGCTGGCGCGGTGCGCTGTTCGTGCTCGGCTTCATCTTCCTGTACAAGCTCGGCGACACGATGGCGACCACGCTGTCCACGTCGTTCTTTCTCGACATCGGCTTTTCGCGCACGCAGATCGGCGTGATCGCCAAGACCACCGCATTCGGCGCGAGTCTGGCGGGCGGAATTGTCGGCGGCATCTGGCTGATGAAGGTCGGCATTGGTCGCGGGCTGTGGATCTTCGGCATCCTGCAGATGGTCTCGACGCTCGGCTTTGCGTGGCTTGCGCATCTTGGTCCGGCTTCGCCTGGACTTGCCGTGATTTACGACATCGCCGTCTGGCTGAGCCAGGGCACATCAACGCTGCTGGCGCTGATCGGCGTCGATTGGACCGTGCAGCTCGATCCGCGCTCGGTCGCGCTGGCGTTGGTCTACGGCCTGGAAACCTTCGCGACCGGTCTGACGATGGCGGCCTTCACCGCGTATATCGCCAGCACGACAGACCCGCGCTACACCGCCACGCAGTTCGCGCTTTTCACGAGCCTCGCTTCGGTGCCGCGCACGTTGGCGTCGGCGGCGAGCGGCTATGTGGTCGCGCGAATCGGCTGGTTCGACTACTTCCTCGCATGTACCGCGTTGGGGCTGCCCGGCATGCTGCTTCTGCTGCGCATCGCGCCTTGGAGAACCCGGCCGTGACGGCGCTTCAGTCAAAGCGCGTGATGCGCCCGAATCCGGATGCCTGCCGGATTGCGCCGCTCAAGGCCAGCCGCGCGGTGCTGCGTGCAGCGTTGGCGCTCGGTTGCGCGAGCCTGACGTTGACAGCGCCGTTGCGCGCGTCCGCGACGGCTATGCCGGCGGTCGGCACCAATGCAGCGGCGCCCGCGCCTGCGCCCGTCACGGCGCCGGCGGCCAGGTCGGCACCGGGCGCGGCAAGCCCCGAGAACGCGACATCGGCGGCGCCCGGCGCGAACAGCGCAACAAGCCCCGGCAGCGCGCCTGCGGCTCTCACGCCGCCTGCCTCGCCAGCGCAGCCGGTCACAGCCAAAACGCCCGCGCCTACCTCGACTCCGGCCGCCGCCGCAAAAGCACCTGCAGCGACCTCAACGCCCACCGCAACCACCGCCGCGCTGGCCTCCCCGTCTTACAGTAGTCCGAACACGCAGCTGCGCTACGGCGGCTATCTGGTGTTCCGCAACCTGATCCCATCGCCGATGCTCGAGGCCCAAGCCGCCGAAGAGTTCAACCAGATCGCGTACGGCGCGGAGCACGCGAACCGCCTTTACGGCGATACCGACGCCCACGTCACACGCGTGCGTTCGATCGTCGACAAGCTGATCCCGTACTCGTTGAAGTGGAACGAGCGGGCCAAAGGCTGGAAATGGGATGTGGCCGTGGTGCGCTCGCCCCATGTCCGCATTTACTGCCTGCCGGGCGGCAAGATCGTCGTGTATGGCGGCCTGCTCGACCGCGCGCGCCTGAACGACAACGAACTCGGCATGCTGATCGGTCATGAGATCGCGCACGCGCTGCGTGAGCATGCGCGCGAGCGGCTCGGCGAGCTACAGGCTAGCCAGCTCGACTCATCCGGCACGATCCCGCAGCTCTTCGGTCTCGCCGATCTCGGCGCAGCGCCGCTCGGCATCGGTTCGCGGTTGCTGGAAATGAAGTACGAGAACACCGACGAAACCGAAGCCGACGTGATCGGCAGCGATATTGCCTCACGCGCCGGCTTCGATCCGCGCGCGGCGGTCACGCTGTGGGACAAGCTGGCGTCGGCGACGCGCAGCGATCGCGACCAAGGCTTCATCTACGTGCATCCGTACACGCCGGCACGCCGCGAGGACATCATCAAGCGCCTGCCGGATATGCTGCCGCTCTATGCGAAGGCCATCGGCAAAACGGTGGATGCGCTGCCGGACTATGCCGGCATGGGGCGCCCGCGCCGCACCACGTCGCGAAATTGACGGCAATAGCTGGCTTCATCGCGAGTCCGCCCTGGATTCTCGCGCGTTCCCCTCATCCCTATCCCGCATTCGCTATCACGCTGACGTGGTTCATCAGCTTAATAAGATAGCCGATATTGAAAACGGCTTAAATTCCTGCCGACAAAGGTAGCGCGAAGAGACCCTCTCTCCGCGCACAGCGGATCCTTGTTGCCTGCACGGTTGCCACAGCAGGCAAACGCTCGGAGACCGTCCGCTTCGACTACAACAGGAACAGCCGGCATGAAACCGACTTCTTTCCGTTTGACAAGCCTCGCTGCGTGCGCACTGGTCACGCTGTCGGCGTGTGCGGGGTCCGCCGCACTGCCGGATGATCCGTTTGCATCTGGCGGAAGCGCCATGGCGATGGTGCCCGTTAATCATACGGACCGCTACGCAATGAACATCTTCATCGACAAGTATTGGGCGGGCAATGTGACCAGACATGCCGGAGGAGGCGCGGCCGCCTGCTGTTATCCCGGCCTTGCTAACTGGAGCCAGCCGGTGGCAGTCACATGGACATGGGGCACAGCAGAAAATCCAGAGACCAAAGCTATCACGAAACCTCGCGAACAGCGCACTGTTGTAGCCCGCTTCCCAGCAGGTGGCCCACCCAGCGACCCCGATCCAAACAGGGACGACGCCTACGTCTGCGTGATTCTGCGCGATCTCAACACGGCCGAACTGGCGTTTTCGCCGTCCGCTTCGGGCTGTGCCGATAAATAACTCACTTCAGGAGAAAAGCCTGCATGAAACCGACCTCTTTCCGTTTGACAAGCCTCGCTGCGTGCGCGGTGGCCACGCTCTCGGCATGTGCCGGGTCCGCCGCACTGCCGGATGATCCGTTTGCATCTGGCGGAAGCGCCATGGCGATGGTGCCCATCAATCATACGGACCGCTATGCCGCCGACATCTTCGTCGACAAATACTGGGCGGGCAATGTGACCAGACACGCCGGAGGAGGCGCGGCCGCCTGCTGTTATCCCGGCCTTGCTAACTGGAGCCAGCCGGTAACAGTCACATGGATTTGGGGTTGGGAAGAGGACCCCCAAACAAAGGCCGTTACGAAGCCCGACGAAAAACATACCGTCGTGGCTCACTTCCCCGCAGATGGCCCGCACAGCGACCCCGATCCGAACAGGGATGACGCCTACGTCTGCGTGATTCTGCGCGATCTCAACACGGCCGAACTGGCGTTTTCGCCGTCCGCTTCGGGCTGTGCCGATAAATAACTCACTTCAGGAGAAAAGCCTGCATGAAACCGACCTCTTTCCGTTTGACAAGCCTCGCTGCGTGCGCGGTGGCCACGCTCTCGGCATGTGCCGGGTCCGCCGCACTGCCGGATGATCCGTTTGCATCTGGCGGAAGCGCCATGGCGATGGTGCCCATCAATCATACGGACCGCTATGCCGCCGACATCTTCGTCGACAAATACTGGGCGGGCAATGTGACCAGACACGCCGGAGGAGGCGCGGCCGCCTGCTGTTATCCCGGCCTTGCTAACTGGAGCCAGCCGGTAACAGTCACATGGATTTGGGGTTGGGAAGAGGACCCCCAAACAAAGGCCGTTACGAAGCCCGACGAAAAACATACCGTCGTGGCTCACTTCCCCGCAGATGGCCCACACAGCGACCCCGACCCGAACAGGGACGACGCCTACGTCTGCGTGATTCTGCGCGACCTCAACACGGCCGAACTGGCGTTTTCGCCTTCCAGATCGGGCTGTGCCGATAGATAACTCACTTCAGGAGAACAGGCTGCATGAAACCGACCTCGTTCCGTTTGACAAGCCTCGCTGCGTGCGCGGTGGTCACGCTCTCGGCATGTGCCGGGTCCGCCGCACTGCCGGATGATCCGTTTGCATCTGGCGGAAGCGCCATGGCGATGGTGCCCATCAATCATACGGACCGCTACGCAATGAACATCTTCATCGACAAGTATTGGGCGGGAAATGTGACCAGACATGCTGGAGGAGGAGCGGCCGCCTGCTGTTATCCCGGCCTTGCCGACTGGAGCCAGCCGGTGGCAGTCACATGGACATGGGGCACAGAAGAAAATCCAGAGACCAAAGCCATCACGAAACCTCGCGAACAGCGCACTGTTGTAGCCCGCTTCCCAGCAGGTGGCCCACACAGCGACCCCGATCCAAACAGGGACGACGCCTACGTCTGCGTGATTCTGCGCGACCTCAATACGGCCGAACTGGCGTTTTCGCCTTCCAGATCGGGCTGTGCCGATAGATAACTCACTTCCACAGGAAAACTGATGACTGTTCGCCTGGCCAGTGCGCCAATCACCGACAAAGAAATTGACAGCGCTGCCATTCAAGGCGCAGAAAAGCGCCTCAAGGAACTGTTCGCGTCGTCCAACAAGGACGGACCGTACACGTATATGGACGCCAAGTGCCGCCTATATCCTAAGCTGTCGTTCTTCTTTGACGGGACCAACAACAATCTGGAGCGCGATCTACCGCTCAACAGACATTCGAACATTGCCAAGCTCTTCGGTGCAGCCGTCGATGACCGACAACGGCTTGGGTCTTCGCCAACGTACATCTCCGGCGTCGGGACGCCCTTCCGAATCAAAAAAGTAGCCGGCTATACCGACACCCTCGAAGACGACCCGGGAGGCGTGCGAGGACTCGGACTGGGCGCAGGTGGCGACCTGCGCATCAAGTTCGCGCTTGCCGAGTTTTCCCGCATTCTCGAACGCGAATGGGGCGCGGCTGCATGGAAGTGCATGCAGTTCATCAAGGTCGCCATCTTCGGGTTCTCGCGCGGCGCGACAGAAGCACGCGCCTTCGTGCGCCGGTTGATCGACATGAAGAGCGAACGCACGGACAGCGGCCTGATCTGGCTCGCCCCGAACGGCGAGCGCGTGCCACTGCGCATCAATTTCATGGGCCTGTTCGATACGGTTGCATCAGTCGGCGGCCCCGCCCTGCATCTCGACTGGGCATCAGAGCTGGCGATTCCGCCTGAGGTGGAACGGTGCGTGCATTACGTCTCGGCGCACGAAGTACGCCAGGCATTTCCGCTCGATTCGGTGCGCGTGGGACGCAAGTACCCCGCCAACTGCGAGGAGGTGGTGTACCCGGGCGTGCATTCGGACGTTGGCGGTGGCTATGCGCCCGACGAACAGGGCCGTAGTAGTGACCTAGCACGCATTCCGTTGCGTCATATGCTGGCCGATGCCCTGCGTGCCGGTGTGCCGATGCAGTTGCCACGGCAGTTGGACCTGGATATGCGCACTGACTACGCACTCGATGACGACAACCCGGTATTGAGCCTATACCAGAACTACATGGCCGCCTTGCCGGAAGCGACCGGCGACGACCTCGAATCCTTGATTCACGCCCACCGCCGCCTGAATTTCCGCTGGCGCGGCACGCTTGCACGGCAGCGTTCCGATCTACGCGTGCTTGGCCAGCTCTACAACAAAGTCAGCCGGACCGTCTGCGCAAGCGTGCCGCCTGCTACGGATCAGGACCATCCGCCCTGCCAACCCAACACATGGGTGTACGACGTGCCTGCCCAGCCCGAGGCGCAAGCAAAACAGTTACTGGGCGAACAACGGCGACTCGTGCAGCGGATCGCATTTCTGCGCAATCCAATCGAACCTCGTCACGCTGATCGCGATTGGCCACCACCACGGCCACGCCCGTTGACCGATTACGAGAAATTGATCCTCTCGTCGTGGGACGATTCGAGTGAAATTCCTCCCGCAGTCGATAGCCTGCTGGCCGAGTACGTACACGACTCGGTCGCCGCCTTCACCTCCTGGCCGTGCGCACTGCATGACCCACGTGGCGTGTACTGCGACGGGCAAAAGTACTATGCACACTCGCCGGACGTTGATAGCGGCGCCGCGGCGAGCGCATAAACAGGGCCCGGAGGAACTGCGAGGAAAGGCCGCTATCGGTACATCGGGCAAGCACGGCATCGCCTGCGCACTTTTCGTCCCGGTGTACCTGTATTGCTAGCTCACCACGCTGTGGTCGTAATCGACCGTCAGCGGCGCATGGTCGCTGAACTTGATATCGCGGAACACGTCGGTGCGTTTCGCCTTGCTCGCGATACCCTGCGTCGCGATCTGATAATCGATCCGCCACCCCACGTTCTTGGCATACGCCTGACCGCGATTGCTCCACCACGTGTACTGTTCCGGCCGCTGATCGAGCGTGCGAAACACGTCGACGTAGCCCACTTCGTCGAACAGTCTGGTCAGCCATTCGCGCTCTTCCGGCAGACAACCTGAGTTCTTCTGGTTGCTCTTCCAGTTCTTGATGTCGATCTCTTTGTGGACGATGTTCACGTCGCCGCACACGATCACTTCGCGCTCCTGGGACAGTTCCGCAAGATGCGGCATGAACTCGTCCATGAAACGGAACTTGGCCTGCTGGCGTTCTTCGCCGCTCGACCCCGACGGCACGTAGACCGAGATGACCGACAGTTTGCCGAAACGCAGTTCGACATAGCGCCCTTCCGGATCGAATTCCTCGCTGCCGAAGCCGATCACCACTTCATCAGGCTCATGACGGGTATACACGCCCGCGCCGCTATAGCCCTTCTTCACCGCATGCTGGAAATACCCGGTGTAATCGTGCGGCGCCATGAATTCGGGCGTCATATCGTCCTGCGAGCATTTGATTTCCTGCACGCACAACACGTCGGCTTTCTGTTCGCCGAACCATTCGAAAAAGCCCTTCTTCGCCGCTGAGCGGATGCCGTTCAGGTTGGCGGTAATCACACGCAACATGTCGTTCCTTTTATGTTCGATTCGTTGTGAGAGCAAAGAGCGAAGGCAAAGGGTCACTCGACCTTGA
The DNA here is from genome assembly GCF_041321145.1 of Paraburkholderia sp. IW21. NCBI lineage: Bacteria > Pseudomonadati > Pseudomonadota > Betaproteobacteria > Burkholderiales > Burkholderiaceae > Paraburkholderia > Paraburkholderia sp. IW21. The sequence goes on from NZ_JBGGWA010000018.1 coordinate 43,231, forward strand.
TGCCCTTCAGCGATTCTTTAGCCGGAGGATATTCGAGCTTCAGCGCGTCGAACGTGCGCAGCAGCAACTCGGCGACCATCACATTTCGATGGGTCTTCGAATCGGCCGGAATCACATACCACGGCGCGTAATCCGTCGAAGTCGCGGCCAGCGCGTCGCGATACGCTGCCTGATATTTGTCCCACTGCTTGCGGGCTTCGAGATCGGCGACGTCGAATTTCCAGTGCTTGCTCGGATCGTCGATACGCGCTTGCAAACGCGCGCGCTGCTCGTCTTTCGAAATGTGCAGCATGCATTTGACGACGGTCGTACCACAGCAGGCCAGCAGCGCTTCGAACTGGCGAATATGGCAGCAGCGCCGCTCGAATGCTTCGGCATCCAGGTTGCCGAGCACGCGTGGCACCAGCAGATCTTCGTAGTGACTGCGGTTGAAGATCGTCAGTTCGCCGGCTGCGGGCGCTTGCGCATGCACGCGCCACAAAAAATCATGGGCCAATTCGACAGGCGTCGGCGCCTTGAACGGCACGATACGCAAACCAAGCGGATCGACTTCATGAAACACGGCGCGGATCGTACCGTCCTTGCCGCTGGTGTCCATGCCTTGCAGCACCAGCAACACCCGACGCTTCTGCTGCGCGTGCAGGCACTCCTGCAACGTATCGAGCCTCGCGCCGATTTCCGACAATCTCGCGCGGTCGGAATCTTTCGAGCCCGTCGAAAAAGGCTTGGCGCCCGGATCGAAAGCGTCGAGCGAGAATTTGCTGTTCTTTTTGCCTTCGTCGAAATACGGTACGCGGAAATCGTCGAGGCCGGGTTGCTTCGCCATTCACACACTCCGTGATCTGCGTTTAAACGTACCCGCAAAATGAAACGGGCCGTTGCCCCACTTTCGTTTCCGGCAACAGCCCGTGATGACTGAAGCTCGCGCTTCAACCGTGTTTTTTCAACTGCGCTTCAGCTTGGCTTCAACTCAGGAGAGCTTCTTCTTCAGCAGTTCGTTCACCTGCGCCGGATTCGCCTTGCCCTTGGTCGCTTTCATCGCCTGGCCGATCAGCGCGTTGAACGCCTTTTCCTTGCCGGCGCGGAATTCCTCAACCGACTTCTGGTTCGCGGCGAGTACTTCGTCGATGATCGCTTCCAGCTCGCCGGTGTCCGAAATCTGCTTCAAACCCTTCGCCTCGATGATGCGATCGGCAGCGGCTTCGTCGGTGGCCTTCTCTTCCCAGATCGCGAGGAAAATTTCCTTGGCGATCTTGTTGGAAATCGTGCCGTCGGCGATACGTTGCAACAGCAGCGCGAGTTGCGCGGAGGACACCGGGCTATCGGCGAAATCGACGCCTTCGCGATTCAGTTGCGACGACACTTCGCCCATCAGCCAGTTAGCCGCGACCTTCGCCTGCGCCGGGCCGACCTTGAGCACAACCGCTTCGTAGTACGCAGCCATGGCCTTGCTCGACGTCAGTACGTTGGCGTCGTACGGCGTCAGGCCGTATTGCGACACGAAGCGCCGTTGAATCGCTTCCGGCAGTTCCGGCATCTCGCTCTTCACGCGCTCGACCCATGCCGCGTCGATTACCAGCGGCATCAGATCGGGATCGGGGAAATAGCGGTAATCGTGCGCGTCTTCCTTGCTGCGCATGGAGCGCGTTTCGCGCTTGTCCGGGTCGTACAGACGCGTTTCCTGCACCACCGTGCCACCGTCTTCGATCAATTCGATCTGACGGCGCACTTCGTACTGGATGGCTTCTTCGAGGAAGCGAAACGAGTTCAGGTTCTTGATCTCGGCACGCGTGCCGAATTCCGCCTGACCGACCGGCCGCACCGACACGTTCGCATCGCAACGGAACGAGCCTTCCTGCATGTTGCCGTCGCAGATGCCGAGCCACGTGACCAGCGTGTGCAGCGTCTTCGCATACGCAACCGCTTCCGCCGCGCTGCGCATTTCCGGCTCGGTGACGATTTCGAGCAGCGGCGTGCCGGCACGATTCAGATCGATGCCGGTCATGCCCGCGAAGTCTTCGTGCAGCGATTTGCCCGCGTCTTCTTCGAGGTGAGCGCGCGTCAGGTTGACGACCTTCTCGTACGCTTCCTTGCCCGCCTTTTCGTTGGCCGGGACCTGGATCGTCACCTGGCCGCCCTGCACCACGGGAATTTCGTACTGGCTGATCTGATAACCCTTCGGCAGATCGGGGTAGAAATAATTCTTACGCGCGAAGATGCTGCGCGGCGCGATTGTGGAGCCGATCGCGAGGCCGAACTGAATCGCACGCTCAACGGCGCCGCGATTCATCACCGGCAAGGAGCCCGGCAACGCGAGATCGACGGGGCACGCTTGCGTGTTGGGCGCAGCGCCGAATTGCGTGGGGGCGCCCGAAAAAATCTTCGATTGGGTCGACAGTTGCGCGTGGGTCTCCAGACCGATCACGACTTCCCATTGCTTGGTCATGGTGCTCACACTCCTGCCGGTGCTTTGCGATGCCAGTCGGTCGCGCGCTGGAACGCGTCGGCTACTTGCAGCATCCGGGCTTCATTGAAATAGTTGCCGATGATCTGCAGACCCACCGGACGCTGCGCATTCGCGCCCGCGCCGAAGCCGCACGGCACGCTCATGCCCGGCAAACCGGCGAGACTCACCGACAGCGTGTAGATGTCGGCCAGATACATCTGCACCGGATCGTCGCCCTTCGCGCCGAGGTCCCACGCCACCGACGGCGCGACCGGCCCCATGATCACGTCGCACTGCCTGAACGCTTCCTGGAAGTCCTGCGCGATGATGCGGCGAATCTTTTGGGCTTGCAGGTAGTACGCGTCGTAGTAGCCATGCGACAGCACATAGGCGCCCACCAGGATGCGGCGCTTCACTTCCGGACCGAAGCCTTCGGCACGCGACTTCTTGTACATGTCGAGCAGATCGCGGTACTCCGCGGCGCGATGGCCGAAGCGCACGCCGTCGAAACGCGACAGGTTCGACGAGGCTTCCGCCGGCGCGATCACGTAGTACACCGGGATCGAGAGCTCGGTTTTCGGCAGAGAGACTTCCACCAGCGTGGCGCCAAGCGCTTCGTATTGCTTCAAGGCGGCGTCGATCGAAGCGCGCACGTCGTCGGCAAGGCCTGCGCCGAAGTATTCCTTCGGCAGACCGATGCGCAGACCGGCGAGCGGCTTGTCCGCGCCATCTTCCTTCCACGTCTTACCGATGTAGCGCGTGAAGTCTTCGTCGTCGCGCGTGAGGCTGGTCGAATCGCGCTCGTCGAAACCGGCCATGGCGTTGAGCAGCGTCGCGCAATCCGCGGCGGTCTGCGCCATCGGGCCGCCCTGATCCAGCGACGACGCGAACGCGATCATCCCGTAACGCGACACACGGCCGTACGTCGGCTTGATGCCGGTGATGCCGGAGAACGAAGCCGGCTGACGAATCGAGCCGCCCGTATCCGTGCCGGTTGCAGCGGGTGCGAGGCGCGCCGCGACTGCAGCCGCCGAGCCACCCGACGAACCACCCGGCACAGCCTTACGATCCCACGGATTCTGCACGGGGCCAAAGTACGAATTCTCGTTGGACGAGCCCATCGCGAACTCGTCCATATTGGTCTTGCCCACACACACCATGCCGGCGTTCTGCAGGCGCGCGACCACCGTCGCATCGAACGGACTCTCGTAGTTCGACAGCATCTTCGAGCCGGCGGTGGAGCGCCAGCCCTTGGTGACGAACACGTCCTTGTGCGCGATCGGCAGGCCGACCAGCGGACCGGCGTGGCCGGTGTGAAGCAGCGCGTCGGCGGCTTTCGCCTGCACGAGCGTGAGATCGGGGTCGACCTGAATGAAGGCGTTCAGGCTGTTGGCCGCGTCGATCCGCTTCAGATACAGCTGCGCCAGTTCGACTGCGGAGCATTCCCTGGCCGCCAGTGCGGCGCGCAGTTCGGTCAAGCTTTTTTCATGCATTGCGTTTATCCTGGGCTTTATTCGCGGGTCTTACTCGATCACCTTCGGCACCAGGTACAGGCCGTCTTGCACAGCCGGCGCCGGGCGCTGGAAAGCTTCGCGGTCGACCGTTTCGGTTACCGCGTCGTCACGCAGACGCAGCGCGACGTCTTCGATCTGCTCGATCGGGTGGGCAAGCGGGGCGATGCCGGTGGTATCGACCGCCTGCATTTGCTCGACGAGGCCGAAAAAATCATTGAGCTGGGCGAGCGTGTGCTCAGCGTCGGCGTCGGCCAGTTCAAGCCGCGCGAGGTGCGCGATGCGTTTTACATCGGTCAGGGTCAGAGCCATGCTGTCACCGGAAAATGTGGTGGACCGCCGCAGCGCGGGAAAACGATGCTGCGACAGCGGGTTACGACGCTGGAGGAAGACCTCGGTAAAGGGGTCAGCGGTGGCAAAAAGTGCCGTCCGTTTCCTTCAAAACATCCAAAATTATAAGGTATCATTACGCGTTCGACCCAAACCCGGACCGACTTACCAAGGCCTTTCTGAACAATTCCCAAAGATAGTTCGGATTTTTCTGACCAGGCTTTGTACCGGCCTCCGGTAGACTCCCTCGCAGCTTCAAGTTCCTGTGGCGCCGCTTCCGCCCGGTTGAAGCTGTTATTTTTTCCGCTGCCGCCCTGCGCATACGTTGCGAGGGCCGGCCCCAAGCGAGACAGGATTTTGAATGTTCGGTTTTCTGCGCAGCTACTTCTCCAACGATCTGGCGATTGACCTCGGCACTGCCAACACGCTTATCTACATGCGTGGCAAGGGTATCGTTCTTGATGAACCGTCGGTGGTCTCGATCCGCCAGGAAGGCGGTCCCAACGGTAAGAAAACCATTCAGGCAGTCGGTAAGGAAGCCAAGCAGATGCTCGGCAAGGTACCGGGCAACATCGAGGCGATCCGCCCGATGAAAGACGGCGTGATCGCCGACTTCACCGTTACCGAGCAGATGATCAAGCAGTTCATCAAAACGGCTCACGAATCGCGCATGTTCTCGCCGTCGCCGCGCATCATCATTTGCGTGCCGTGCGGTTCGACCCAGGTCGAGCGTCGCGCCATCAAGGAAGCCGCGCACGGTGCGGGTGCTTCGCAGGTCTACCTCATTGAAGAACCCATGGCAGCGGCAATCGGCGCGGGCCTGCCGGTGTCGGAAGCAACCGGCTCGATGGTCGTGGACATCGGCGGCGGCACGACCGAAGTCGGCGTGATCTCGCTCGGCGGCATCGTGTACAAGGGCTCGGTGCGCGTCGGCGGCGACAAGTTCGACGAAGCCATCGTCAACTACATCCGCCGCAACTACGGCATGCTGATCGGCGAGCAGACCGCTGAAGCCATCAAGAAAGAAATCGGCTCCGCGTTCCCGGGTTCCGAAGTCAAGGAAATGGAAGTGAAGGGCCGCAATCTGTCGGAAGGCATTCCGCGCAGCTTCACCATCTCCAGCAACGAAATTCTCGAAGCCCTCACCGATCCGCTGAATCAGATCGTGTCGTCGGTAAAGATCGCGCTCGAACAGACGCCGCCGGAACTGGGCGCCGACATCGCCGAGCGCGGCATGATGCTGACGGGCGGTGGCGCGCTGCTGCGCGATCTGGACCGCCTGCTGGCCGAAGAAACCGGCCTGCCGGTGCTCGTCGCCGAAGACCCGCTGACCTGCGTTGTGCGCGGCTCGGGCATGGCGCTCGAACGCATGGACAAGCTGGGCAGCATCTTCTCGTACGAGTAAGCGAGCCCGTCTCCATGTCAGCAGCGCGGATCAGGCAAACGGCCCCTTGCGGGCCGGTTTGCCGTTGGCTGGGCCTGCCAGCCTCCGCGCGCTGAACGCGCGTTCCTCGCGCGCCGCCGTCTCACCCAACCGCCCACGTCCCCGGCGCCGACCATGGAATACAGTCCGCCGCCCCTGTTCAAGCAAGGCCCTTCCGCCCTCGCACGGCTGGTTTTTTTCGTCGTGCTGGCGCTCGCCCTGCTGATCTCCGACGCACGCTTCAAAACGCTCGAAATCGTTCGCGGCGTGCTCGGCGCGGGTCTTTATCCGTTGCAACGCGCAGCCCTCGTGCCGCGCGACATCTTCATGGGCGCCGCCGACCTGGCCGTGACCAGCGCCACATTGCGCCACGAAAACGACACGCTGCGCGCCAAAGATCTTCAGCTCTCGCAGCAAGCCAATACGGCCGCCGAACTGGCCGCCGAAAACGCCCATTTGCGCGCGCTGCTGCAACTCTCCCAGCGCTCGACCACACAATCGCTGCCTGCTGAGATCCAGTACGACACGCGCGATCCGTTCACGCAGAAGGTCGTGATCGGCCGCGGTGCCCAGCAAGGCGTCCAGGACGGTTCGCCGGTCGTCAACGAAGACGGCGTGATCGGTCAGGTAACGCGCGTGTTCCCGCTGCAAGCCGAAGTGACGCTGCTCACCGACAAGGATCAGGCAGTGCCCGTGCAGATCGTGCGCACCGGCTTGCGCAGCGTGATTTACGGCACGCCGAAGGGCGATACGCTCGACCTGCGCTTCGTACCGATCAGCGCCGACGTGCAAACCGGCGACGAACTCGTCACTAGCGGGCTCGACGGCGTTTATCCGCCGGGGCTGCCGGTCGCCAAGGTGGTGCGGGTCGACAAACAGGCCGACACGGCGTTCGCGCGCGTGATCTGCTTGCCGGTCGCGCCGGTACGTGGCGCGCGCCAGTTGCTGGTGCTGCACTATGTAAACAACGTGCCGCCGCGTCCGGCGGAAGAGCCCGATGCGGTTACCGCCGCGAAGGACGCGAAAGCAAAGAAGGGCGGCAAACCCGCGGACAGCAAGGTCACGACGGATAAGTCCGCGGCGAAGCCGGCTGAAAAACCCGCCGCCAAGGCCGCTGAGAAAGCCCCGTCGAGCAAACCCGCCGCCGCGGAGAAGAAGACCACCAACGAAAGGAAGCCGGCCGCTGACAAGAGCGCGAAGCCGCAAGCCACGCCGGGGACCAAGCCATGAACCGTCCGCAATACATTCTGCAGCCGGTCAATCCGTACTTCATCGCGTTTAGCCTCGCCGCGGCATTCTTGCTGAACCTGATGCCGTGGGGGCGCCTCGCCGGCGTGCCGGACTTCGTCGCGCTCGTGCTGCTGTTCTGGAACGTGCACCAGCCGCGCAAGGTCGGCATGGGCATCGCCTTCTTTCTCGGTTTGCTGATGGACGTGCACAACGCCAGCCTGCTTGGCGAACACGCGCTGGCGTATACGCTGTTGTCGTACGGTGCGATTACGATCCATCGCCGGGTGCTGTGGATGTCGCTCGGCGTGCAGACCTTCGCGGTCATGCCGCTGCTAGTCGTCGCGCAACTGGTGCCGTTCGTGATCCGTCTGCTGACGGGTGCGGCATTTCCGGGCTGGAGTTACCTGATCGACGGTTTTGTCGAAGCCGCGCTGTGGCCGATTGCCAGCATGCTGCTCCTGATGCCGCAGCGTCGTCCGGCCGACCCGGACGATACGCGGCCGATTTAGTCATGCATCGAGCGCACCGGCCTGTGTGATGGCACCCACGCTCCCGGCCTGCTCGACGCGCATCGCTATTCATGCCTCCCGGTTCCGGCCGGTTTGGGCGCACACTCATGACGGCCGTCACGCGGCCTTTTGCAGAATCGCATGACCGAATTCAAGGACACTCAGCAACAGCTCTCGAAGTTCCGCCTGCGGGTCGCGGCGGCGGGCGTGTTCGTGTTCGTCTGCTTCGGGCTGATCGGCTTCCGTTTCCTGTTCCTGCAAGTCTGGCACTACAGCAAGTACTCGCTGCAAGCCGACGAAAACCGCATCTCAGTCGCGCCGATCGTGCCGAACCGCGGCATCATCACCGATCGCAACGGGGTGGTGCTCGCCAAGAACTACTCGGCGTACACGCTCGAAATCACGCCGTCGAAGCTGAACGACACGCTCGAAAACGTGATCGACAACCTGGCCACGGTTGTTTCGATCGATGCACGCGACCGCCGCCGCTTCAAGAAGCTGCAGGAAGACTCGAAGAACTTCGAGAGCCTGCCGATCCGCACCCGCCTGACCGACGACGAAGTCGCGCGCTTTACCGCGCAACGCTTCCGCTTTCCGGGCGTGGAAGTGCGCGCGCGCCTGTTCCGCCAATACCCGCTCGGGGCGACGGCCGCCCACGTGATCGGCTACATCGGCCGGATTTCGCAGCGCGATCAGGAGCGGATCGACGACGCCAGCGATCAGAACGACAGCGATCCGGATCACTACGATCCGCGTCTGGACGCGAACAACTACAAGGGTACCGACTACATCGGCAAGATCGGCGTCGAGCAGAGCTACGAGACGGAACTCCACGGCCAGACCGGTTTCGAGGAAGTCGAAGTGACCGCCGGCGGGCGGCCCGTGCGCACGCTGTCACGCACCCAGGCAACGCCCGGCAACAACCTCGAACTCTCGCTCGATATTGGCCTGCAGGAGGTCGCCGAGCAGGCGTTTGCAGGCCGCCGCGGGGCGCTGGTCGCCATCGAACCGGCAACGGGCGACGTACTCGCGTTCGTGTCGGCGCCGAGTTTCGATCCGAATTCGTTCGTCGACGGCATCGATCAGCAGACCTGGGACGAGCTCAACAATTCGCCGGACCATCCGCTCCTGAATCGCCCGCTGCACGGCACCTATCCGCCGGGCTCGACCTATAAGCCGTTCATGGCGCTCGCCGCGCTGACGCTGCATAAGCGCACGCCGAGCTGGGGGTTCCAGGATCCGGGCTCGTACACATTCGGCGGCCACACGTTCCGCAACGACGTGCGCTCGGGCCAGGGCTGGGTCGACATGAACCGCGCGATCGTGGTGTCGAACGACACGTATTTCTACATGCTCGCGCACGATCTCGGCGTCAACGCGATCGCCAACTTCATGAAACCGTGGGGCTTCGGGCAGATCACCGGCATCGACATTTCGGGCGAAGCGCGCGGCATCCTGCCGTCGACGGAATGGAAGCGCAAGGCGTACCGCAAGCCCGAGCAGCAGCGCTGGTATGAAGGCGAAACGATCAGTCTGGGCATCGGCCAGGGCTATAACTCGTTCACCATTCTTCAACTCGCGCACGCCACGGCCACGCTCGCCAACAACGGCATCGTGATGAAGCCGCACCTGGTGCGCGACATCGAGAATCCGATCACGAAAGAAACGCGCGCAGTCGTACGCGATCCCAGCTACAAGATCGCTGTGAAGCAATCGGACATCGACATCATCAAGCGGGCAATGGTAGGTGTCGTGACGAACGGCACGGCGTCGAAACTGTTCATCGGCGCGCCCTATCAGGCAGCGGGCAAGACGGGTACCGCGCAGGTCTACTCGCTGCAAGGCGCGAACTACAAGGGCCATGCGGTCGCCGAGCATCTGCGCGACCACGCGCTGTTCATCGCCTTCGCGCCGGCCGAGCAACCGAAAATCGCACTCGCGCTGATCGTCGAAAACGGCGGCTGGGGTGCGGAATCGGCGGGCCCGATCGCGCGGCGGGTGCTCGATTACTACCTGGTCGGCAAGAACAAGCCCGGCGCGGAAGCGGCGGCTATCGCTGCAGCGGCCTCGGCGACTCAGGATGCATCCGCGCCGCAAGTGGGCGATGCCCCCACGCAGGACGGCGCGCTGCCGGTCAAGGTCGCGGCAGGCTTTACCGCATTGCCTATGCCGGTTTCGGCTTCGGCCGCAGCGGCGGCTTCCGCGGCGGCGGCCGCATCGGCACCAGTTGCGACGTCGGCGCCGACAGATGCGGCTGCCGCGTCCGGCGCGTCGGCGGCCGTTGCCGCGTCTGCGTCCACCGCTGCCAGGAACCCGCCGCCGCGTAAATCCAGTGTCCCGCACAAACCCCGCCCGAGCAACGAGCCGGCGCCGAGCGCCGCAGCCCCGTCGCGCGATGACGTCATTCAGTCCACGTCGCCACGCCAGCCGGTTTCCGGCGGCATCGACGAGTAAGGAGAAAGGCATGCAATTCGACAAGCGCGCCTGGCTCGACCGCATCAAGCGGATGTTCGCGGGCTTTGACCGCCCGCTCGCACTGATCGTGTTCCTGCTGCTGTGCGTCGGCATCGTCACGCTGTACAGCGCGACGCTGGACATGCCCGGCCGGGTGGAAGACCAACTGCGCAACATCATGCTGACGTTCGTGCTGATGTGGGCACTGGCCAATGTGCCGCCCACCACGTTGATGCGCTTCGCGGTCCCGCTTTATACGTTCGGAATCGCGTTACTGGTCGCGGTCGCACTGTTCGGCCTCACGCGCAAAGGTGCGAAGCGTTGGATCAACGTCGGCGTGGTGATCCAGCCGTCGGAGATTCTGAAGATCGCCACACCGCTGATGCTCGCCTGGTACTACCAGCGCCGCGAAGGCGTGATGCGCTGGTATGACTTTCTGGTCGGCTTCCTGATCCTGATTGTCCCGGTCGGTTTGATCGCCAAGCAGCCTGACCTTGGGACCGCCGTGCTGGTGTTCGCGGCCGGCTTCTTCGTGATTTACTTCGCGGGGCTGAGTTTCAAGCTGATCGTGCCGGTGCTGATTGCCGGTGTGATCGCGGTCGCTTCCATCGCGGCGTTCCAGGACAAGATCTGTCAGCCGGAAGTGCAGTGGCCGCTGATGCACGATTATCAGAAGCATCGCATCTGCACGCTGCTTGATCCGACTTCCGATCCGCTCGGCAAGGGCTTTCACACCATCCAGGCGGTGATCGCAATCGGCTCGGGCGGCCCGCTCGGCAAGGGCTGGCTGAAGGGCACACAGGCGCATCTGGAGTTCATCCCTGAAAAGCACACCGATTTCATCTTCGCGGTGTTTTCGGAGGAATTCGGGCTGGCGGGCGGGATCGTGCTGCTCACGCTTTATATGCTTTTGATCGCGCGCGGTCTGTATATCGCGGCCAATGGGGCGACGCTGTTTGGACGGCTGCTGGCGGGATCGCTCACGATGGCGTTCTTCACCTACGCGTTCGTCAACATCGGGATGGTGAGCGGGATCTTGCCGGTGGTGGGCGTGCCGTTGCCGTTTATGAGTTATGGGGGCACCGCGCTGACTACGCTGGGTGTCGCGATCGGTCTCATCATGAGCGTCGCGCGGCAGAAGCGATTGATGCAGAGTTAAAGCGGCGGAGCTAAGGCCGCAGAGCCAAAAAAGCGCCGACTCAAAACGGTCGAGGGAAGGCTCAACAGACAAAGGGGCGCCCCGCAAGGAGCGCCCCTTTGTTCATTCACTGCGGTTTCACTTCCTTCTGATCGCGCAACTGCGCGCTGAGTTGCTGATACTTGAGTTTCGCCGCGGGATCGCCCTGCGCCGCCGCCGCCGCGTAATACGCGCGGGCCACGTTCAGGTTCTTGTCGACACCGTCGCCGCCGCGCTCATAGAACGAGCCGGTCACGTATTGCGCGGTCATGTCGCCACCTTGCGCCGCCTTTTTGTACCAGACGAAGGCCTGCTGGTTATCGCGGGGAGTGCCCCGGCCATCGAGAAACTGGTTGGCCAGCGCGAGCTCCGCCTGCACGTGCCCCTGCTGCGCGGCCTTCAGGAACCACCGATGCGCCTCGACCGGATCACGCCCGACGAACTCGCCGTCGTCGTACATCTTGCCGTACACGTACTGCGCGTGCGACATGTTGGCGTCGGCGGCCTTGCGCAGCCACTTCTTGCCTTCGTCGACGTTGGCTGTGGTGCCTTCGCCGTTGAGCAGCATCATCGCGTAGTTGAACTCGGCGAGCCGGCTGCCGCGCTCCGCCGCTTTATGGAACTCGGCTAGCGCCGCGCTCAGATTGCCGGCGTTGTAGTCGGCGACCGCGGTTTGCGTCTGCGGATCATTCGACTTCGCGACCCGATCCTGCGCATACGCCGTCACATTCGCTATCAACGCCGCTGCGACCGCCAGACGAACGACGACGCACTGCACCATCCCCTTCATGTCCTCACCTCCTGCAGCGCCTGGCGGGTCGCGCGCAACATCCACATGACGTCGGCGGCCAAGGCGATAAAACGAAAACCAGCGTCGCGATACTGCTTTGCGCTCGCGACATCCATAGCAAAAATGCCAGTGGCGATACCGGCCTTATCAGCGGCGCTGACAATGCGCGCGATCGCCGCCTGCACGTCGGCATGCTTCGAATCGCCAAGGTGGCCGAGGCTCGCGGCCAGATCGGCCGGTCCGACGAACAGGCAATCGACGCCAGGGATCGCCGCGATTTTCTCCACTTCCTGCAAGCCGCGCGCTGACTCGATCTGCACGATGTTCGCGATCTGCGCGTTCGCGGTCTGCACGTAATCACGCCGCATGCCGTAGGAAGCCGCACGCACTGCACCCGCTACGCCGCGCAGACCGCCGAGCACCTCGGCGGTCGGATATTGCGTTAGACGCACGGCGTGTGCCGCCTCCTCGGCGGATTCGATATTCGGGAACATCAGCGTGCGCGCGCCAGCGTCCAGCACGCGCTTGACGAGCCACGCCTCGCTGGCGGGCACGCGAACGACCGGCTCGCTCGGCAGATGCGCGGCGGCGATCGCGCGCAATTGCGACGTGACGTCGCCGCTATCGTTCGGTGCGTGCTCCATATCGATCAACAGCCAGTCGAAGCCCGCGTGCGCGAGCGCCTCGGCTGCGGCATCGCTACCGAGGGACAGCCATAGGCCGAACAGCGAATCGGCTTCTTTCAGGCGTTGCTTGAGGGGATTCGTGAAGGTACTCATTGCCGCGCCCCCTGACGATGGGGCACAGGGTCCGAAATGAGGCTAAGGATGCTGGCGTGGTGGAACAGACCCACGCCAAGGCCGTGACGGCCTGAATGCCTGCTGCGACGCAATGCGGTGACCGGCATGTCTCGCTCCGTGTGGTTATCGGAACGATCATACCGTGACAAAAACGCGGGGGTGGGATCGCGGCAGCTTGAGCCGCGCGGCCGTGTGTTTAGTCGCGGACCACGTCGGCCCAGCAGTTCGGCGTCTCGAACAGGCGCACCTTGTGCAGGCGCAGATTCACGCCGTAATGCGCGTCGTAGACGTTCGCGAGAATGTCGAACGCGACGGCGGCAAGATTTTCAACGGTCGGGATGCGATCGAGCACGACCGTCTTGTGGCCGGCCATGGTGTCCAGAAAGCCGCGCACCTGCGTGTCGCCTTCGTAGACGAGAAACGCATGGTCCCACTTGTCGACCAGATGCTCGACCGCGAGCGACTTCACGTCGGCGAAGTCCATCACCATGCCACGATCCGGCGCGCCTTCGGTGTCGACCAGGTCGCCTTGCAGCGTGATTTCGAGCACATAGCGATGACCATGCAGATTACGGCACTGGCTGCGGTGATCGGGGATGCGGTGGCCCGCGTCGAATTCGAGTTTTCGTGTAATCGTCAGCACGGCAAATCAGGGAATGTTCAGATACTTGTGGGTCTGCATCGACAGGCGCCATTGCGGATGGCGTTTGCACCAGTCGATCGCGAGCCTGGTGTTGAGGTCGCGCGACGGGCCGTCCATCGGCTGGACGAGGAAATACTCGAAGTCGAGCTTCGCATAGTCGGACAAACGCTGGTTGTCCTGCGGAATCACGACCTTCAGTTCGTTGCCTTTCGTGACGACGAGCGGCGCGTCGGCTTTCGGGCTCACGCAGATCCAGTCGATCGTTTCCAGCACCGGCAGCGAGCCGTTGGTTTCAATGGCGATTTCGAAGCCGGCGGCATGCAGGGCGTCGACGAATGGCTGGTCGATCTGCAGCATCGGTTCGCCGCCGGTGCAGACCACGAAGCGCTCGCCCTCGCCTTCCGGCCACTGCGACGCGATCATCTGCACCAGTTCTTCGGCGGTGCGGTACTTGCCGCCGTTCTCGCCGTCAGTGCCGACGAAATCCGTATCGCAGAAGCGGCACACGGCCTCCGCACGATCTTCTTCGCGGCCCGACCACAGATTGCAGCCGGCGAACCGGCAGAATACGGCCGGACGCCCGGCATTCGCGCCCTCGCCCTGCAATGTGTAGAAGATTTCCTTGACCGCGTAAGTCATGCTGCTATCTGCCTTGTGTTCCTGAAAATGATTGCCTGCGCCGCGCCCGTTCGCACGTTGCGCCAGCGTCAGACCGTCAGACCGGCTCGGTGACCTTTTCGCCGGCCAGATACGCTTCGTAGCCCCGCTTGCGCAAGCGGCACGCCGGGCATTCGCCACAACCAAAGCCCCATGCGTGCAATTCGGCGCGCTCGCCAACATAGCAGGTGTGCGTTTCGACGCGCACCAGTTCGACCAGTTCATCGCCGCCCAATTCGTGCGCGAGACGCCACGTGTCGGCCTTGTCGAGCCACATCAGCGGCGTTTCGAGCAGGAAGCGCGTATCCATGCCGAGGTTCAGCGCAACCTGCAACGCTTTCATCGTGTCGTCGCGGCAATCGGGGTAGCCCGAGAAGTCCGTCTCGCACATCCCGCCGACCAGCACCTGCAAACCACGCCGATACGCGATGGCAGCCGCAATCGTCATAAACATGAGATTGCGGCCCGGCACGAACGTGTTCGGCAAACCATTGGCAGTGGCTTCGATTTCGATCTCGCGTGTCATCGCGGTATCGCTGATCGAGCCAAGCACCGACAGATCGATCATATGGTCGTCGCCGAGGCGGTCGGCCCATGCCGGAAATGCACGTACTACGGCGCTACGAAACCCTTCGCGGCATTCGAGCTCGACGCGGTGCCGCTGACCATAATCGAAGCCGAGCGTCTCGACCGTTTCATAACGTTCGAGCGCCCAGGCGAGGCACGTGGCGGAATCCTGGCCGCCGGAAAACAGCACCAGCGCGCTACGTTTAGCGTCTTTGCGGATCACCGTGAAACTCCGTGAATAATGAGTGCCACGTCGCGCTGCGCGAGGTGCGCCATGCAAGCAACGCGGCGCGACGCGTGCCGGCAATGCTGCCGGCCCAAAGCAGTATAGGCCGCGCCTTCCGCATGCAGAGTCGCTGGGCACTTATACCGTTAATCGTCGGGCGAAGGGTTTGGCGTCTGTTGCTGCGTTGCCGTGTTGCGGCAGCGTGCGCACGAGCGCCCGGCGTCAGGATACGAAGACGTGTCCGGTGTGCTGGCGCGCCAGCGGCATATCGCGCATGCAAGTCCTTGAACTGTCGCGATTTTATCACGCGACGCCCGACGCCGCCGAGCATCGGCCCACCGCAGCGGCAAGCCAGCCCTGCCGAAACGAATGCCCGTCAATAAAGGGGCAAAAAAGGAAAAGCCCCAGGAATCTTGCGATTTCCTGGGGCTGAATCCTGGTGGCCTGGGACGGAATCGAACCATCGACACGCGGATTTTCAATCCGCTGCTCTACCAACTGAGCTACCGGGCCAACGAAGAACGAAATGATATCAAAGGGTCAGCAGCACGACAAGCCCCTTCTCGAAAAAATCCGCCGAGGGCGGACCCGCGTGCATTGCGTGACGGTTCACTCCCCTTTGTTCTTGCCGAGATCGACACCGAGTTGCTTGAGCTTGCGATACAGGTGCGTGCGCTCCAGGCCCGTCTTTTCGGCGACGCGCGTCATGCTGCCATTCTCACGTGCGAGGTGATATTCGAAGTACGCACGCTCGAACGCATCGCGGGCGTCGCGCAACGGGATATCGAACGAGATCGACGCCGTTTGCGCGGCCAACGCGCCGCTGCCCATGCCATCCGACGACAGCATCGGCAACGCAGCCGCCGATGCCACAGTCGACGTGCTGACCGGCAGCACCGGCTTGGCTGCCGCGCCACCGGGCGCCGCCACGGCGTTGCCGCGAGCGAGGCCTTGCTCGACGGCCTTTAGCAGCTTCTGCAACGCAATCGGCTTCTCGAGGAAATTGAGTGCGCCGATCTTGGTCGCTTCGACCGCTGTATCGATGGTTGCGTGCCCGGACATCATGATCACCGGCATGGTCAGCTGCCCTTGCGCGGCCCATTCCTTGAGCAACGTCACGCCGTCGGTGTCGGGCATCCAGATGTCGAGCAGCACCAGGTCCGGCGCCTGACGCAGGCGGAATTCGCGCGCTTCCTGCGCGTTTTCCGCGGCTTCCACGACATGCCCCTCGTCGCTCAGGATCTCCGAGAGCAATTCCCGGATGCCCATTTCATCATCTACCACCAGGATGGTTGCCATTTACGCTGCCTTTGTCTGCACTGTTGCTTTTGTCGTTCCCTGCGACGCACTACCGTGCGCCGCTCGCGGCCCTGCTTCAGGTGCCGCGGCATCGTCTGCCAATTGAAGGAAGAGGATCGAGATCTGCGCGCCTTCGATCACATCGCCCGCTTTCATGCGGTTGCGAATGTCGATCCGCGCGCCGTGTTCGTCGACGATCTTCTTGACCATCGCAAGACCGAGACCCGTACCTTTGGCCTTGGTCGTCACGTAAGGTTCGAATGCACGTGTGAGGATACGCGCGGAAAAGCCCGGTCCGTTATCCGACACCGTCAGACGCACCGCAACGCGTACTTTGCCTTCCGCGTCGGGGTCTCCGTATTCTACTGTCCTCGTCTCGAGCAACACATGCGGTTGCTCGATGTCGGCCACTGCATCCTGCGCGTTTTGCAGCAGGTTGTGAATCACCTGACGCAATTGCGTCGCGTCGCCGCGAATCGCCGGCAGGTCCGCGAGTTCCACTTGAATCGCGCCTTTGCCTTCCTCGATACCGTACAGTGTGAGCACTTCGCTGACCAGTTCGTTCAGTTGCAGATGCGCGAGGACCGCCGGGGGCGTGCGCGCATAGTCGCGGAAATTGTCGACCATCTGCTTCATCGCCGCGACCTGGTTGACGATGGTGGTCGCGCCACGCTTCAACACATCGGCATCCGACGGTGACAGCTTGTCGGCGAGCTTCATCTGCAAGCGCTCGGCGGAGAGCTGGATCGGCGTGAGCGGATTCTTGATCTCGTGCGCGAGGCGCCGCGCGACTTCGCCCCAGGCGATGGAACGCTGCGCGGAGATCACGTCCGAAATATCGTCGAACACGACAACGTAGCCGGAGGTCTGCATGTCGTCAGCATCGCGGTCGGCGGCGGACACCAGACGCGCGCCGCGCACGAGCAAGGTAAGCGGCTCGGTTTCGCCCGGCACCGGCACCGAAAACTGCTGTTGCCAGTGGCCGCGGTCGTCGTGACCGTCGCCGCTTGCCGCTTCGCGATCGGCAAAGGCCTTGCGCACCATCCCCCCAAATTCGCTCGACGCGCCGATCTGCTCGAGCGCCAAACCCAGCACCTCCTGGAACTGCTGACGGAAGATGCGCTCGGCGCCACGATTCGCGGTGGTGAGGCGGAACTGCCGGTCGAATACGAACACGCCTGCGGTCAGATTCGCGAGAATGCTTTCCAGATAGGCCTTGGAATGCTCGAGCGCGATGCGGTTGTTCTCGACCGCGGCGCGCGCCTCGGACAACTGCCGCGTCATCGCGTTGAACGACTGCGTGAGAAAGCCCAGTTCGTCGCGCGACTTGATTTCGCGCTTCGGCGTGTAGTCGCCCTCGGTCACTTCCTTGGTGCCTTGGGCCAGGAGGAACAACGGCCGCGCCAGCTGATTGCCGAGCGCGAGCGCCAGCATCATCGCGATGAAGGTGGCGAGGAACAGCGCAAGCGTCAGCGTGCCGATGTACATCTTGCGCAAGCCAGTGCGACCTAGCGCTTTCTCCTGATATTCGCGATAGGCACGCTGAACCGCGTCGGCATTGCGGGCGAGCGACGGCGGGACCGGCTGCGTGAGTTGCAGGAAGCGTTCGGTGGGCTGCAATAGCGCCGCGTTCGAATCCGGAATCCGCTGCACGACACGCAGTCTCAGCACGCCCTTGCTGCCATGCGCGTGCGGATCGCCGTCGACTTCGCCTTCGATCGCCGCATAGCCTCGGCCCCGCGCCTGGTCCACCATCATCGGCGTGGGCAAGTCGCTCGGCACGAGCGTTGCGTAGTTGCCGGACGCCTGGGCGACCACGTGCATATCCGGCGTCGCGCCCGACATGCTGCGCGTGGGCTCGACGATCGTCGCGTCCTGCACGCCGAACTGATCGCGCAGACGTAAGAGCGTGAGCGTAGTGCCGGCGGCATCCGCGCTCGCCAGCTGCTCGGACATCAAGCGACCCTTGGTCTGCAGATCGGACAGCGAGGCGTCGAGCATGCCGCGGCCGAGATTCAGGCCCGAGGTCAGCGCGGTTTCGACATTCACGTCGAACCACGACTCGATACTGCGCGACACGAACTGATACGAGACGACGTAAATGATGCCGCCCGGCACCACGCCGACCAGCGCCATGAAGAATGCGAGTTTCGCTAACAGCCGCGTGCCAAACTTACCTTTTCGAAGCCGCGAAATGATGATGATGACGAGCGTTGCCACCACCAGCAAAAAGATCATCGCGACCGCGAGGTTGGCCGCGTACAGCCACTGGTAATAGCGGTCGAAGAATTCGGTATTCGCGCTCGCGGCTGCGAGCAGCACGAGCAGCAGGACGGCCGTCACGGCGACCGTGGACACCAGCACGCGCACGACGATGCTGCTGACACTGGTGGATCGGCGCACTCTATTTAGCACGTTCGGTCACCGTGAAGGTAAAGCGCTTCCAATCGGACGACAGGCTCCAGTCGCGGTTGTTCACCGCGTCGATCTGGAACGGCTTGGGCATCAGTGCGATGTCGAGTTGCATGCGCACCGACGCGTTATACGTCTCCCCGACATGCACCTGATTACGGTCGATCACATGCCACGACGTGATGTGCTTGATCACTGCGAGCGCATCTTTCAACGTACCGAAGCCGAGCTGCAACCCGCCCGACGACACGCTCGACACGCGGTACTCGCGCGTGAGCGGCTGGAACGACAGGCGGATGCTCTGCGACACGCTCACCGGCTGTTCGTCGAACCAGTACCAGCGCGGCCGGCTCAGTTCGAAGTCGGTCGTAAAGTAAAGCGGAATGCCTTTATTGACCGCGTCTTCGAGATTGCTGTTCAGATCGAAGTCGAAACGCGCGTCGAGGCTCCAGCCAGTGTTGTCCGATTGCAGCGATGCACGCTGCACCGCGATCGGGTCGGCGTGCGCCATGCCCGGTGCAGCCAGCCATACGGCCAGCGCAATCCAGAGCACGGCAGCGAGCCGAAGCGGGAAGAAGCGTTTGATGGTCACCGTTTCTGGAAGCGCGCGTAGAAAAATCCGTCGTGGTCTGAGTTCGAGCCGGCGCTGTCATCAGCGTCGTGTCCGGCATGGGAACCGGCCGATGGGTCGGCGGGCGCGCGGGCAACTGAGGGTAGCAGTTGCCCCGGCGCGTCCAATCGTACCGCATCCTGATACTTGTTTCCAAACCACTGCGCCTGCAACTCGCCTTCTTCGGGGAAGATCGAACACGTAACGTAGAGCAACTCGCCGCCTGGCTTCACGAGCGGCCACAGTGCATCGAGAATGCGGCGCTGTTCGGCCACCAGCGCGGGAATATCTGATGCGCGACGCAGCCAGCGGATATCCGGATGACGCCGCACGATGCCCGACGCCGAACACGGCACGTCGGCCAGAATGCGATCGAACGGCTGATCGATGTCGTCGTGCCATTTTGCGGGCGCGCCCGCGTCGCCAATGCGCACTTCCGCTTCGAGCTTGAGGCGCTGCAAGTTTTCGTCGATGCGACGCGCGCGCGCCGCATCGCTTTCAAGCGCGACGAGTTGCAGATTGGCCAGTTCGAGCAGGTGGCCGGTCTTGCCGCCAGGCGCCGCGCACGCGTCGAGCACCCGCATGCCGTCGCGCGCACCGAGCAGTTGCGCGGCGAGCTGCGCGCCGGCGTCCTGCACCGAGACGACGCCGTCGTTGAAGCCGGGGATGCGGTCGACCGGCATCGGCGTGGTGAGTTTGACGGCATGCTCGCCGGCTCGGCTCGCCGGGATGTGATGGTCTTGCAGCACTTGAAGATAGGCATCGACGGTCGAACGGCGCGCGTTGACGCGCAGCGTCAACGGACCTTGGGTATTACCGGCAGCGAGCACCGCTTGCCATGCGTCGGGCCATGCGCCTCTGACCGCGTCGATCCACCACGCCGGGTAATTCCAGCGCGCGACTTCGTCGGCTTGCGCCGCGCCCAGCAGCGTCTCGCGCTCGCGCAGGAAATTGCGCAGCACGGCGTTGACGAGGCCCTTTGCGAATGCGAACTCACGACGCCCGGCGATTGCACTCACTGCCTGATCGACGACCGTGAATGGCGCATAGGCGGCGTTCGCTTCATCGTCGACGAGCAACGCGAGCGCGCAGGCCAGCACATGACCGACATGCGGCGGGGGCGCCTTCTTCACCAGCTTCGCGATCAGCCACTCGACGGTCGCGAGACGCCGCATGGTGCGGTACGCGATGTCCTGCACCGCGCCGCGCGCAGCGGCAGCGCTGCCTTCAGGCGCGGACACAAATACGGATTGCAGCGCGGCCGGCAACGCCGCGCCAAGGCGTACGGCGCCAACGGCCTGGCCCGCGCAGTCGAGCGCGAAACCGAGCGATTCGGGCGCGAGATGCAGCATCGACAAACGGGATTCGCGCGGACGCGCCGATGAGGAAGCAGAACGCGAAGAAGGCTTTGGAGTCATGAAAGAGGCAAAGGCAGGCCGCGCGGTGCGCGCGACGCAAACAGCACACATTGTAGCGTGGCGCGGGGTGGTGACCGCCGCGGCCGGGTAGCCTGGCCACGTCGACCCGCACTGGAACGATTTGGCCCGACCCGGCGGCCGGCGCGAAACGTTTTCACACTGCTCATATCCGGCAACGCCGCCACTTGCGGGCAATCTTCGCTGCTCGAAAAAAAGGCGAGCCCGCGGACTCGCCTTTCGTCACGACACGTGAGCGTCGTACGCCTTTATTCGAAGCGCCCCGTGCGCGCCATTTCCATCAGGCGCGCGATGCGTTCCTCGGTTGCCGGGTGCGTCGAGAACAGATTCGCGATGCCGCCACCCGAGAGCGGATTCATGATCATCATCTGCGCGGTGGCCGGATGCTGCTCGGCCGTGGGGAAAGGCACGCCGCTCGCGTAGCGATGGATCTTGTCGAGCGCCGAGGCAAGCGCCTGCGGGTCGCCGGAAATCTGCGCGCCGCCGCGGTCCGCTTCGAATTCACGCGCGCGCGAAATCGCCATCTGGATCAGCGCCCCGGCGATCGGTGCGAGCAACGCAACGGCGATGCCTGCAATCGGATTCGTCGAACGACCATTTTCGTCGCGGCTGCCAAAGAACATTGCGAAGTTCGCCAACGCGGAAATGGCGCCCGCCATCGTCGCCGAAACGGTGGAGATCAGGATGTCGCGGTGCTTCACGTGCGCCAGTTCGTGCGCCATCACGCCGCGCATTTCGCGCTCGGACAGCACGCGCAAGATGCCGGTGGTGGCGGCGACCGCCGCATGCTCCGGATTGCGGCCGGTCGCGAACGCGTTGGGCGCGTCTTCATTGATCAGGTAGACGCGCGGCATCGGCAGGCCGGCGCGCGTGGAGAGTTCGCGGACCATGCGGTAGAACTGCGGTGCACTGTTTTCGTCGACTTCCTGCGCGTTGTACATGCGCAGGACCATCTTGTCCGAGAACCAGTATGAAAAGAAATTCATCCCAAGGGCGATCACGAGCGCGATCATCATGCCGCGCGACCCGCCGATCATCCCGCCGATCACGATGAAAAGGGCCGTGATCGCGGCCATCAACATCGCGGTTTTGACCCAATTGAACATGTCTGTCACTCCTTGCCCTGACGCGGGTTCATATCTACGCCGCACTATCGCGGCCGCCGATTGTAAGCGAAATGTTAGATATGGGCACGCGAGGAAAATTCAATCACCTTGATGCCGTGGCGAGCTTGATCCCCAAGCCGACAAATGCACTGCCAACGCCGCGATCGAGCCACTTCTTCACCGACGGCTTGCCGGAGAAACGCCGCGTCACGCTGCCGGCGATCCACGCGACAAAGCTGTTCCAGACCATGCTCATCACGACGAACACGACGCCGAGCGTGAGGAAGGCGAGCGCCTTGTGGTCACTGCCGGTGGTTACGAACTGCGGGAAGAACGACACAAAGAACAGTACGACCTTGGGGTTCAACACATTGGTCCAGAAGCCTTGCAGGAACAACTGACGCAACGACTTCGGCGCGCCGGCCGCACGTGCTTCACCCGCCGCCTGATCCACGGCCGGCTTGGCGAAAATCAGGCGCACGCCTAGATAGATCAGATAAATAGCGCCGACGAATTTGATAACGGTAAACGCGGTGGCCGACGCGGCCAGCAGCGCTGTCAGGCCAAATGCGCACGCGAGCGAGTGAACGCAGCAACCGGCGGAGATACCGAGCGCGGACATCAGCCCGGCGCCACGGCCCTGAGCGACGCTGCGCCCGACGATATAAGCCGTATCGGGACCGGGCGTCACATTCAACAAAAAGACCGCGACGACGAAGAACTCGAAATGGGTGATGCCGAACATGGGAATCCTCGAAAGCTGGGCCGTTGCATGGAGAATTCTAACGCGCCGCGCGCGAACGGACAGGACCTTGAACATCGGCTGAACGGACGATGTTCAAGGTACCCGCGAGGCTGTTATTTTGCTTCGGGAAGCTGGAAACGCTGCCCCACGGCCAGCGTCGTGCCGGCCAGGAATTCGCGCACCGGCAAGCGCTTGCCGCCGGGTTTTTGCAATTGCGTGAGACGCAGTGCGCCTTCGCCACAAGCCACTACGACGCCTTCGGGCGAGATATCGGCAATGGTGCCAGGTGCTTTGTCGCTTTGCGCCTCGACCGGGACTGCCGCCCATATCTTGATCGACGTGCCGTCTTCCAGCGTGCCGACGCCGCCGGGGAACGGATCGAAGGCGCGCACCTGGCGCTCGAGGACTGCGGCCGGGCGGCGCCAGTCGAGGGCGGCTTCGTGCTTGCCGATCTTTTCCGCGTAAGTCACGCCCTCCGCAGGCTGCGCCGTTGCCGCCAGCTTGCCGCTACGTTCGAGTTCGATCAACGCCTCGACGATCAGCTTCGCGCCGTCGCGCGCGAGCCGGTCGTGCAAGATGGCCGTGGTGTCGTCGTTGGAAACCGGCGTGCGTGCTTCGGAGATCATCGCACCGGTGTCGAGGCCGACGTCCATCTGCATCAGCGTGATGCCGGTTTCCGCGTCGCCCGCTTCGATCGCGCGATGGATCGGCGCGGCACCGCGCCAGCGCGGCAACAACGATGCATGAATGTTGATACAGCCAAGCGGCGGAATATCGAGCACTTCCTGCGGCAGGATCAGACCGTAGGCGGCCACCACCATGACGTCGTGAGGCGTGGCGCGCAATTGATCGATCGCGGCTGCGGCTTCAGCGGGATATTTGCCGGTGGGGCGCAGTGAAGGCGGCTGCGCGACAGCAAGCCCATGCTCCTGCGCGTACCGCTTGACCGGGCTCGCCTGCAATTTCATTCCGCGTCCTGCAGGCCGGTCGGGCTGGGTCAGCACGAGCGGCACCGGAAAACCGGCGCTGTGGATCGCGGCCAGCGCGGCCGCGGCGAACTCCGGCGTACCGGCAAAGATGACGCGCAACGAATGGCTCATGAACGGGGGAAGTAGGCGGGGTGGACGCGCATTACATCGCGTGGGCGAGCTTCTTCATCTTGTTCTTGATGCGCGTCTGCTTCAGCGACGACAGGTACTCGACGAACACGCGGCCCATCAGGTGATCCATTTCGTGCTGGATGCAGACCGCGAGCAGCCCTTCGCAATCCATCTCGAAGGTTTCGCCCTTCTGGTTCAACGCCCGCACACGCACGTGCTCCGCGCGCTCGACATTGTCGTAAATGCCCGGCACCGAGAGGCAGCCCTCTTCCGACAGCTTTTTCTCCTCGCTCGACCAGATGATTTCCGGGTTGATGAAGGCGAGCAGTTCGTCGTGCGAGTCCGACACGTCGATCACGATCACGCGCTCATGCACGTCGACCTGGGTCGCCGCAAGGCCGACGCCGGGCGCGGCGTACATCGTCTCGGCCATGTCGGCGACGAGCCGGCGGATGCGATCGTTGACCACGTCGACCGGCTTCGCGATCTTGTGCAGCCGTTTGTCCGGGTAATTGAGGATGTTCAGTAAAGCCATGATCTTGAGTGTGTTTTTAGGCGCCGCTGACCGGTGGAAGGCTAGCGTTGGCCATTCGGCCAGGTTGTGGGCGCATCGCGTTACGCAGAGGATAGATGGTGTCGAACCGGTTCGATTCAACGCGCCCCGTGCGCTATACGACGAGCCCGCGCGGGTGGGCGCGGCGCTGCAGTTATTTCGGATGATGAAAATTTTAGCATGGCGCCCGCCTGCCCGCTGGCCCTGTAGGAGGATCGACTTTCCATGCATACCTTGCCCGCAACCGATATTGAACTCGCCGCCTGGCTGCGGCTTTCGCTCGCGCCGGGGCTGAAACCGGCTGCGTTGCGCTTGCTGCTGAGCGCTTTTGGACTGCCGGAAGCGATTTTCAAGCAATCGCCGGAGACGCTTGCCGAGATCGTCGGCGAGGCTACGGCGCGTACCGTGCTGGCACCGCCGAGCCCAGACTTCGACACGCAACTCGACGCGGTGATCGCGTGGCGCGCGTTGCCCGGCAACCAGGCGGTGACGCTCGACGACCCCGCCTACCCACCCGCGCTGCTGACCATGCCTGATCCACCGCCGCTGCTATATATAAAGGGCCGGTTGAATCTGCTGCACACACGGGCGGTTGCCCTGGTGGGCAGCCGCAGCGCGACACCACAGGGCGCTGAAGACGCGGAGCGCTTCGCGCGTGAGCTTTCGCAGGCCGGCGTCACCATCGTGTCGGGGCTGGCGCTGGGTATCGACGGTGCGGCGCATCGAGGCGCCCTGACCGGCGTTGGCGGCACGGTGGCCGTGATCGGCACCGGCGCGGACCTCGTGTACCCGGCCGCGCATCACGCACTGGCGCGGCAGATCGCGGCGCAAGGCGCGATCCTTTCGGAATGGCCGCTCGGCACGCCTGCGCGCGCCGCCAATTTTCCGCAACGCAACCGTCTGATCGCCGGCCTCGTCAGCGGCGTTGTGATCGTCGAGGCCGCCATGCGCTCGGGTTCGCTGATTACGGCTCGGCTTGCCAATGAAATGGGGCGCGATATCTTCGCGTTGCCGGGCTCGATCCATGCGCCGTTGTCGCGCGGTTGTCATCGGATCATCAAGCAAGGCGCCAAGCTGGTGGAAACGCCCGATGAGGTGCTGGAGGAACTGGGCTTCGCCAGGCCCGTGACTGCGAAGGCCGCCAGCAAGCCGACGGTCCTTTGGGATGGCACGGGCTCGGCGCCGCATGCATCGGCAGCGGTCCAGCCCGAATTGACAGCGGCGCCCACCTCACCAGCTGCCCCGCTGGCCATGGGCGCCGAAGCGCAGCGACTCCTCGACGCGCTCGGCCATGCCCCCGCCACGCTTGAAATTCTTGCCACTCGCACCGAGATGGAGGATGCGGCATTACAAACCACGCTGCTGCAACTCGAACTCGCCGGCCAGGTGACCGCGCTGCCCGGCGGCCGCTTTACGCGGGCGACCCACCGCTGACCCCGCATTGACCGGGGTTGACCACGATTCGTGATCGGCCATGCTACATTCGCGCCAAAGCACCTGACAAAAGTACGTAAGGAACCACCATGCCCGCGCTGAATCTCGACACCGACCAAGACCGGATCGCCGAGCGCGTCAACGAACCCGACACACTGTTCGTGGCTTGCCTGTGCGCAGAGTGGTGCGGGACCTGTCGTGAGTATCGGGACGCCTTCGACCGCCTGGCGGATAAGCATCCGGAAATCTGTTTCGCCTGGATCGACATCGAAACCCATGCGGACCGCTTCGAAGATCTGGACGTCGAAAATTTCCCGACGATCCTGATCGAAGACTCGGTAACGACACGTTTTTTCGGCACCGTTTTACCGCAGGCGGCGATTGTGGAGCGGATGTTGTCCGACCTGACGGCCGTGCCCGGCGTCAGCGGCGCGCCCAAACTGCGGCCCGCGCTGACGGCCGCGTGAACGTGGGCGCCAGCCGCCGAGCCTTGCGGCGCGGGCGTTGCGAGCGGTGCATAACGCAACTGCAGCAGTCCGTTCGATTACTGAGCGCGCAATGATGACGGCGCGCTTTTTATGGCACTTGACACGCCGCTTTCGCGCCGTGTGCTATAAAGCGGTCGTTATTGGGTCGCAAAGGTCGCAAACGAGGGTCGCGCGCTAATTTCGCGTACTCAAGACCATCAACCCGGATCTACCAACCTCACATCGAGTCATGTCCAAAGCACTGATCATCGCCGAAAAGCCTTCCGTCGCGAACGACATCGCGCGCGCTTTGGGCGGCTTTACCAAGCATGACGAATACTACGAAAGCGACGACTACGTCCTTTCCTCGGCAGTCGGCCACTTGCTGGAAATTGCCGCACCCGAAGAATATGAAGTCAAACGCGGCAAGTGGAGTTTCGCCAATCTGCCCGTCATTCCGCCGCATTTCGATCTGAATCCGATCGCCAAGAGCGAGTCGCGCCTGAAGGTGCTGACCAAGCTGCTCAAGCGTAAAGACATCGAACGGCTCATCAACGCATGTGACGCGGGGCGCGAGGGCGAACTGATTTTCCGCCTGATCGCGCAACATGCGAAAGCGAAGCAACCGGTACAGCGCCTGTGGCTCCAGTCCATGACAGCCGGTTCGATCCGCGACGGCTTTGCCCGTCTGCGTAGCGACGAAGAAATGCAGCCGCTCGCCGATGCCGCGCGCTGCCGCTCGGAAGCGGACTGGCTGGTCGGCATCAACGGCACGCGGGCCATGACCGCGTTCAACAGCAAGGGTGGCGGCTTCTTCCTGACCACGGTCGGGCGCGTGCAGACGCCGACGCTGTCGATCGTCGTCGAGCGTGAAGAGAAGATTCGTCGCTTCGTGCCGCGCGATTACTGGGAAGTGAAGGCGGACTTCGTCTGCGCGGGCGGCTTCTACGAAGGCCGCTGGTTCGATCCGAAATTCAAGCGCGACGAGTTCGATCCGGAAAAACGCGATTCGCGTCTGTGGGCGCTGCCCGCGGCCGAAACGATCGTCGCCGCCTGCCGTGGCCAGATCGGCACGGTGACGGAAGAATCGAAGCCGTCCACGCAACTGTCGCCGGCGCTGTTCGACCTGACCAGCTTGCAGCGTGAGGCCAACGGCCGCTTCGGCTTCTCGGCGAAAAACACGCTCGGCCTCGCTCAGGCGCTGTACGAAAAGCACAAGGTGCTGACCTATCCCCGGACCGACGCGCGCGCGTTGCCGGAAGACTATATGGATACGGTCAAGGAAACGCTGGGCATGCTCAAGGAGAGCAACAACTATCTCCCGTATGCCAAGCAGGTGCTCGACAAGGGCTGGGTGAAGCCGAACAAGCGCATCTTCGACAATTCGAAGATCAGCGACCACTTCGCAATCATCCCGACGGCGCAAGCGCCGAAGAATCTGTCCGAGCCGGAACAGAAGCTTTACGACCTCGTCGTGAAACGCTTCCTGTCGGTGTTCTTCCCGGCCGCCGAATTCCGGGTGACGACGCGGATCACGGAAGTGGTCGGCCATCACTTCAAGACGGAAGGCAAGGTGCTGGTCGAACCGGGCTGGTTGCAGATCTATGGCCGCGAAATCAGCGGCGAAGACGCGAACCTCGTGCCGGTGCAAAAGGATGAGAAGGTCAAGACGGACAAGATCGCCGCGCAGCAACTGGTGACGAAACCGCCCGCACGCTACAACGAAGCGACCTTGCTGTCGGCCATGGAAGGCGCGGGCAAACTGGTCGAAGACGACGAGTTGCGCGAGGCCATGGCCGCCAAGGGTCTCGGCACGCCGGCCACCCGCGCCGCCATCATCGAAGGGCTACTCGGCGAAAAGTATCTGATCCGCGAAGGCCGCGATCTGATTCCGACCGCCAAGGCGTTCCAGCTGATGACGCTGTTGCGCGGGCTCGGCGTGAAGGAATTGACCGCTCCGGAATTGACCGGCGAGTGGGAATACAAACTCTCGCAGATGGAGCGGGGCAACCTGCCGCGCGACGCGTTCATGCAGGAGATCGCCCGCATGACGCAAACCATCGTCAAGCGCGCGAAGGAATACGATTCCGACACGATCCCGGGCGATTACGCGACGTTGCAGACGCCGTGTCCGCATTGCGGCGGTCAGGTGAAGGAAAATTACCGGCGCTTTGCGTGTTCGAAGTGCGAGTTCTCGATCTCGAAGATTCCGGGCGGACGCCAGTTCGAAATTCCGGAAGTTGAAGATCTGTTGCAGAACAAGACGATCGGACCGCTGTCGGGTTTCCGCAGCAAGATGGGCCGTCCGTTCTCGGCGATCCTGAAGCTCTCGCTCGACGACGAGATCAAGAATTACAAGCTCGAGTTCGACTTCGGTCAGGACTCTGGCGGTGAAGACGGCGAACCGCCTGACTTCTCCGATCAACAATCGGTAGGTGCGTGTCCGAAGTGCAAGGGCCGCGTGTTCGAGCACGGCATGAGCTATGTCTGCGAGAACTCGGTCGCGAATCCGAAGACTTGCGACTTCCGCTCGGGCAAGGTGATCTTGCAGCAGGAAATTGCCCGTGAGCAGATGGCCAAGCTGCTCGAAGAAGGTCGCACCGATCTGCTGACGAACTTCAAGTCGTCGCGTACCGGCCGCAACTTCAAGGCGTTCCTCGTCAAGCAGAACGACGGCAAGATCGGCTTCGAATTCGAAAAGAAGGAGCCGTCGGCCAAGACTGCTGCGAAGACCGCAGCGGCTAAGTCGGCAGCCAAGGCAGCGCCGGAGTCCGATGACGAAGATGCAGTGGTCGCGGTGAAGACCCCGCCCGCTGCAAAGAAGGCAGCGGCAAAGAAGACACCCGCTACCAAAACTGCAGCGGCCAAGAAGGCGCCTGCTACCAAAACCGCCGCAGCCAAGAAGGCGCCGGCCAGGAAAGCGGTGGCGCGCAAGACGGGCTCGTAATTCGGGCAGGTGGCCGGGGGGTATTTAGCTTCCGGCCAGTTTCGCAATTGCCCAGAAAAAAGGCG
This sequence comes from Paraburkholderia sp. IW21, assembly GCF_041321145.1. Lineage (NCBI taxonomy): Bacteria > Pseudomonadati > Pseudomonadota > Betaproteobacteria > Burkholderiales > Burkholderiaceae > Paraburkholderia > Paraburkholderia sp. IW21. The sequence goes on from NZ_JBGGWA010000018.1 coordinate 72,168, forward strand.
CAGTCACTTTCGTGACTGCGCCTTTTCATTTGGCCACCAGACCGCGCTTACCCCAGCGCTGCCGACAGCGTCGCCCGAATGCTTAAAGCGGCGACAGAACGGTGGGCCGCGGACGATTCGTTGTCTTCGACAAAGTCTTCGGCAGCGGCGATAGCTCGCTATCCAGCAGCCGTGACAGCGGCTCGGCGCCATCGAACGCCTCCGGCGGCATGTGATCCATGGCATCGAGTTCGGCGGCGGTAGCAGGCCGCCCAAGGCCGTCCTTGATCCACTGCTCGCCGAGCAGACTGTTCGGCGTCTGGCTGAAATGCTCGACAAGATGATCGATGAACGTGCGCACCTTTGCCGGCAAGTGACGACGGCTCGGATACGCAATGTTGATCTCGACCTGCGGCAAACGGTAATCGCCGAGCAGACGCACGAGCCTGCCGCGCGTCATGTCACGGCCGATCAGATAGCTCGGCAGAATCGCGAGGCCCATGCCGAGCAGTGCAAACTGCCGCAGCATTTCCGTGTTGTTCGCCACGATCACGTTGGACGGCCGCACGCGCACCTCGCCTTCCGGGCCCGTGAACACGCGCTCGTCGCCCCAGTACTCGGACGGCAGGCTCAGGCACGGATGTTCCAGCAAATGCTCGGGACGCGTGGGCGTGCCGTGCTTCTCCAGATAGGCCGGCGTTGCGCACACCGTCATGCAGCCCGTGGTCAAGCGGCGCGTGACAATGCTCGCGCTGCGCATCTGCCGTGCGATCACCACGCCCACGTCGAAGCCTTCTTCAACCAGATCGACCTGACGGTCGACCAGTGTGACGTCGGGAATAACTTTCGGATAACGCTCCGCGTACGTCTGCAGCACGGGTGCAAGGTTATGCAAACCGAACACGACCGGCGCGACTATTCGCAACGTACCGACGGGTTCGTGATTGCGCGCGACCACCATCTGTTCGACGTCTTCCAGTTCGTCGAGAATCTGGCGCGCGCGCTCAAGATAGACCTGACCGGATTCGGTCAGAGACAAGCTGCGGGTTGTGCGATTGAGCAGCCGCGTACCAAGACGGCCTTCGAGATCGGCAACATGACGGGTGGCAACTGCGTTGGAAATATCCATCGCGCTCGCAGCGCGGGCAAAACTGCCGAGATCCGCCACTTTGACGAAAACTCGCATCGACTGCAAATGATCCATAGGACAACTCCTGCCGTGTTACCGCTTCCTGACAATTGGTGAAAACCAGTGAAGCGAACTTGGAATCCTCCTACGACTCGTAAAATCGTGCAGAAGTTGCCCGCGAAATCGGAAATATTGTCGATATTCGTGCGACTGTGTTCCCCGATGTGGGGCATGGATCTGGATTATGCCGAAATGAGCAACAATTTGCTGCACTGCAGCTTGCATAGTCTTTTTTGTTCGATCGGATGTAAAGGTTGTCCAAGTCTTGTGGAATTAGAAAAAATCACGATGCGGGTCGGACCACAAAAGAAAAGCCGCCCGAAGGCGGCTTCTATGCGGAGTGAATACTCACATGATCAGGCAGCGAGTTTTCCCTCAAACGCGAGCTTGGCCTGCGTCAAAGCCGGTGGCAGACCTTGTTGCAATGTGTCAAATAGCTTGGCATGCAACGCGAGTTCTTCGCGCCAGGCAGCGTCGTCGACCGAGATCACCTGCTGGAATTGCTCCCGGCTGAAATTCAGCCCGCTCCAGTCGATGTCTTCATAGTGCGGCGACACGCCGAACGCGTGGTCTTCGCCTTGTGCCTTGCCTTCGATGCGGCCAACCATCCAGGTCAACACGCGCATGTTCTCGCCGAAGCCCGGCCAGACGAACTTGCCGTCCGCGCCCTTGCGGAACCAGTTCACGCAGAAGATTTTCGGCAGCTTCGCGTTCATTTTCTCGAGACGCTCGCCGGTTTTCAGCCAGTGCCCGAAGTAGTCGCTCATGTTGTAGCCGCAGAACGGCAGCATCGCGAACGGGTCCCGTCGCACCACGCCCTGCTGCCCCGCCGCCGCCGCGGTGGTTTCCGAGCCCATGGTCGCGGCCATGTAGACGCCCTCGACCCAGGTGCGCGCTTCGGTGACGAGCGGCACGGTGGTGGAACGGCGGCCGCCAAAAATGAACGCGTCGATCGCGACGCCCGCCGGGTTTTCCCAGTCGGCATCGATCGACGGACATTGCGAGGCCGGCGCCGTGAAGCGCGCGTTCGGGTGTGCGGCCTTGCGTCCGGCCTCCTTCGCGATCGCCGGCGTCCAGTCCTTGCCTTGCCAGTCGATCAGATGCGCGGGCAGTTCCTCGGTCATGCCTTCCCACCAGACGTCGCCGTCGTCCGTCAGCGCGACGTTCGTGAAGATGACGTTTTCCTTCAGCGTGGCCATGGCGTTGAAGTTGGTCTTTTCGCTCGTGCCCGGCGCGACGCCGAAATAGCCCGCTTCCGGGTTGATCGCGTACAAGCGCCCGTCCTTGCCGGGCTTGATCCAGGCAATATCGTCGCCGATCGTGGAGATTTTCCAGCCGTTCAGGCCTTCCGGCGGGATCAGCATCGCGAAATTGGTCTTGCCGCAAGCCGACGGGAACGCCGCCGCGACATGATGCTTGCGCCCTTCCGGTGACGTCACCCCGAGAACCAGCATGTGTTCGGCGAGCCAGCCTTCGTTGCGGCCCATCGTGGATGCAATGCGCAGCGCGAAACACTTCTTGCCGAGCAGCGCATTGCCGCCGTATCCCGAGCCGTAACTCCAGATTTCGCGCGACTCAGGGAAATGGACAATGTATTTGGTGTCGTTGCAGGGCCACGGCACGTCTTTCGCCCCGGCCCCGAGCGGCGCACCGACGGAATGCACGCACGGCACGAACTCGCCGTCTTCGCCGAGCACGTCGTACACCTTCCGACCCATGCGCGTCATGATGCGCATGTTAGTCGCCACGTATGGGCTGTCGCTCAACTCGACGCCGATGTGCGCGATCGGCGAACCCAGCGGCCCCATCGAGAACGGCACCACGTACATGGTGCGGCCACGCATGGCGCCGTCGAACAGGCCGTCGAGCGTCGAGCGCATGTCGGCAGGGGCGATCCAGTTGTTGGTCGGACCAGCGTCTTCACGACGTTGTGAGCAGATGAAGGTACGGTCTTCGACACGCGCCACGTCTGCCGGATCGGACCATGCCAGATAAGAGTTAGGACGTTTGGCGGGATTGAGTTTCTTGAGGGTGCCGGCTTCGACCATTTGGGCACATAGGCGGTCGTACTCTTCCTGTGAACCGTCGCACCAGACGATTCGATCGGGCTTGGTCAAGGCGGCCACGCGCCGGACCCAATCGACCAGCTTCCGGTTTGTGACCCACGCGGGTGCCTCGATGGTGGGCTGTCCTTCGAATGAGGGATGATTCATTGACCTGTCTCCGTTTTGAAAGCAATAGAAAAACGGTACGAGCCCTGAGACGCTGCATGCGAGAGGCGTTCATTTCTTCACGTCGGCGTTCCTGCGAGCCGACGCGTCAATGTGCAGGTCATCATGGGCTACACGGTCTGTTGCGTGGAGGTGTCCGCCAAACGGCCTTCTGCAACCGTCTGTAAAGCGGCTTGCCTCAACACGCAACAAACTGTTAAAAACGATGTCAATCGGCCTTGCCGTGGCGCTGCCGTTCTTCGCGGCAGCTTCTACGGTAAGGCATCCAGCCAGACCGGCATGTGACCTAGGTCACATGATGGGACAGTCAGCATAACACTCCGTTGCGCACCGCCATGGTGCGCCGCAAGACACATACCATGAAGATTGCCATCCTCGACGATTACCAGGACGCCGTCCGCAAGCTCGACTGCTTTCAACTGCTTGCCGACCATGAGGTCAAGGTTTTCAACAACACGGTTCGCGGTCTTGGCCAGTTGGCGAGTCGTCTTTCCGAAGTCGACGCCTTGGTTCTGATCCGCGAACGCACTCGCATCAGCTCGCAACTGCTCGACAAGTTGCCGCATTTGCGCATGATCAGCCAAACCGGCAAAGTATCCAGCCATATCGATCTGGCAGCCTGCACGGAGCGCGGCATCGCCGTGCTGGAGGGCAGCGGCTCACCGACTGCGCCGGCCGAGCTGACTTGGGCTCTCATCATGGCGGCGCAGCGGCGAATTCCGCAATACGTAGCAAACCTTAAGCAAGGAGCCTGGCAGCAGTCCGGCCTGAAGACCTCGGCGCTGCCGCTGAACTTCGGTTTGGGCCAGGTGTTGCGCGGTCAGACGCTGGGGATTTGGGGCTACGGCAAGATCGGCCGTTTGCTTGCCGGATATGGCAAGGCGTTCGGCATGAACGTCGTGATCTGGGGCCGCGAGCATTCGCGCGAAGCGGCGCGCGCGGACGGATATGGCGTCGCCGAAAGCCGTGAGGCCTTCTTCGAGCAAAGCGACGTGCTGTCGCTGCATCTGCGTCTGCACGACGACACGCGCGGCATCGTCAAGCAGGAAGACCTGATGCGGATGAAACCGACCGCGCTGCTCGTGAACACGAGCCGGGCTGAACTGCTCGACGAAAACGCGTTGGTGAATGCGCTGTCGCACAACCGTCCGGGGATGGTCGCAATCGATGTCTACGAAAGCGAGCCAATTCTGCAAGGCTACAGCCTGCTGCGCATGGAGAATGTGATCTGCACGCCGCACATCGGCTATGTGGAGCGCGAGAGCTACGAGTTGTATTTCACCGCGGCGTTCCAGAACATTCTGGCTTTCGACGCCGGCGATACGGCCAGCGTGGCGAACCCGGAAGCGTTGCAGGGCGGCCGCCGACGTTAAGCTACGGCGCCACTAGTCTTTGCGTTAGGCACCCGCGTTAATCCCTCACGGTAGCTTTTGGGCTGTAATCTGCGCGGCAATCCCGTTGGCGCGCAGCCTGCGAGCCAGGCGGCGCTTTTAGAAACCGCGCCGCCATTGCACACCTCAGCGCGCTTCGTGCGCGCCGGCTTCCAGCAAATCCGGTATGCGTTCGAGGAGGGTCTCCCCGTCGGCGCGGCCAAGGTTATACGCGTGCACCATCTGCGACGGACTCGTGTAGTCCCAACTCGAGATCGGCACCTTGCGCGACGGCTGTACATAGAGCCGTTGCTGCACGCCATGCGGCACGACGAACATCTGCGGACGCGGATAAAGACGCGTGACCATCACCAGCACGTTACCCGGCACGTCGGCGTCGAGCGCGCCGACCGGCACGTTGTCGACCATCCCGCCATCCAGCACCGGCCGGCCATTGCGTCGCAAAACCGGCGTGAACGGCGGCGTACTCGACGATTGCAGAATCAGATCCGCAAGGTCCTCGACCGTCGCGCAATCCTGCGCGCGCACGAATTCCGGATGAAAGCCGAGCGTCTGACCGAGTGTCGGATGCAGCGTCTTGCGCACGTATTTTTCGATGTTGTATGCGATCAGGCCCGCGGCGACCGCGCTGCGCGCGCCGAGCCAACGCGGCAGATGCGATACGCCGATGCGGATCTCCGGCGCGTTCGCGAGCGTCGAGAACTTATCGCCGTAAATGTCGAGCAGCGCCTGCCGGTAAATGCGGTAATGCGGAAACACCGATTCGCCGCGCAGCAGATTGCCCCAGTACGCGTTGCGGGTGTTGTGGCGCAGCGCGTCTTCGTAATAGCGCATGACCCAGTCGGAATCGCGCGTGTAGAGCATGCACGCGGTGGCAGCGCCGGCCGAAATGCCGGCAATGACGCGCGGGCGGATATTCAACTCCGGCTGCACGACATCCCAGAATCCCGCCTGCCACCAACAGCGATTGCCGCCGCCGGCGAATACGACCTGATCGAACATCTTGGCTTTTTCCTCTAATGCGGCTTGCGGGCCAGTCTTACGCTTCAGGTTTCAGTCGAGCAACGCATAGGTGGTGGTGGCGTGGACGGCCATTTTGCCGGCTTCGTCGAACAGTTCAACTTCGCCGAACACGAGATTGCGGCCCATGCGCAACACGCGCGCGGTGATCAGCACATCGCCCTTGCGGACCGCGCGCATGAAATTGATGTTGAGCGAGACCGTGCTCATCGGCTTGAAGCCGCCGAGCGCGGCGGAAATGGCGACGATCATTGCGGTGTCGGCGGCCGCCATGAAGACCTGACCGCAGATCACGCCACCCGAATGGCGCAAGCCGCCGGAAAACGGCAGGCGCAGTGTTGCGCTTTCTTCGTCGACCTTGACTGGGGTCAACGTGAGCGCGCGGACCCACGGCGCCAGGATGCGGTCGAGCAGTTCGATAATTTCTTTTTCATCCATGGCGGTCCCCGGTCGAAAGCCGCACGACGCTTCGTGCGGCAATGTGTCCGCGACATGATACCGGGACGGTGAGCGGCGCGCGTGTCCGGCGGGTGTCCGTTTGGCAGCACAGGCGCCGGGCAGCCCCATCCAGATTTTTTTAGGGAATCTGCTAAAGGGGGTTGGCAATCTCGGAAAGTTTCGGCATAATTTCGCTTCTGTTGGGGGCGTTAGCTCAGTTGGTAGAGCAGCGGACTCTTAATCCGTAGGTCGAGTGTTCGAGTCACTCACGCCCCACCAAAGATTCAACAAAAAGCCCGGTCCTTGCGACTGGGCTTTTTGCTTTGTGGCACTCTCTGCACGGGAGCCAACCGACTCAGCCTCCTCCCGACATACCATCGCGGGACCCGCGATTCGAAGTTCCGGAGCCACCATGTCCAAGTCAAAATTCAGCCCGGGCGATCTGGCTACCCCCCTCTCCGAAAAAGAGTTCGACGAACTCGACGAGTTTCTGATTTCCGGCCTGACGTCGGACGAGACGCTAACGGTCGAGAGCCTGGACGGTTATCTGACCGCAATGGTCATCGGACCGAATGCGGTCCCGCCCAGTTACTGGCTGCCGGGCGTCTGGGGCTCCAGCGAGGAGGACGCTCCCGCATTCGAAACAATAGATCAGGCGCAGCACATTCTCGGGCTGATCTTGCGGCATATGAACGGCATCATTGCCAGTCTGGAGAACGATCCGGATGGGTTCGAACCGGTTTTCGGCTTCAGCCGCATTGACGACAGTGACCGCGAATACATCGACGGTGAAGCGTGGGCATTGGGCTTCATGCAAGGTCTCACGCTCGTTCGGGCGGATTGGCAAGCGCTGTTCGATAGCGAGCGAGGCGAGGAATGGTTGCGTCCGATACGCCTGATGGGCGCACTGGATCTGACGCCGGAAGAGGAGGAGTTGGTCGACACTCCGCTACAGTGTGAAGCCCTCACTCAAGAGATTCCCACCAGCGTTGCAGCGATCTACCGTTACTGGCTGCCCTACCGTCAGGCCGTCCACGAACGGACGCTCGCGACGTCGATGCAACGCACCGAATCGAAGATCGGCCGCAACGACCCGTGCCCTTGCGGTAGCGGCAAAAAGTTCAAGAAGTGCTGCGGCGCTGCGGCAACGCTTCACTGACACGCCACTGCGGCTGACATTTGTGTGCGCGACAGGAGCGGATCTATCTCGGCGCCCATGCGCGCGCCGGCGGCCGCTCCCACATCAGCAAACCGTTACTTCGACGTGACGTCGATATTGCCGAGATACTTCGCCGCCAGCGTCTTCACCGTCCCGTCGGCCTGGACCTTCGCGATTGCCGCGTTCAACTGGTCACGCAACGCGGTGTCGCCCTTGCGAATGCCGTACGCAATGCCGCTGCCGAGAATCTTGTCGTCGCGCACCGGCTGGCCGACGAAAGCGTAATCCTTGCCGTCAGGCTTCGACAGAAAACCCGTCTGTCCCGCCGGCGCCAGAACGAGCGTCGCGTCGAGGCGGCCCGCCACGAGATCCGTATAGACCTGGTTCTGATCCTGATACGGCACGACGGTGACACCAGCCGGTTCCCAGTGCGCCTTCGCGAAGGTTTCCTGAATCGATGCCTGCAATACGCCGACACGTTTGCCCTTCAAAGATGCCGGTGTCGGCAGCAGACCGCTGTCGCGCTTCGCGATCAGTTGCGACGGCACGCGATACACAACGGTGGTGAAATCGATTGCCTGACGGCGTTGCTCGGTCGCGTTCATCGCCGAATTGATCGCGTCGAACTTGCGGCCCTGCAGCGCGGGGATCAACCCGTCGAACGAGGTTTCGACCCATTTGCACGTCATATGCGCGGCGGCGCAGACGGCCTTGCCGACGTCGATGTCGAGACCCTGCAATTCACCGTTCGGCCCTTTCGATTCGAACGGCGGATACTGCGCTTCGAGTCCGAAACGCAGCGTCGACGTGTCGGCGGCAATCGCGGCGGACGAGGCCGCAATCGACGTGAACGCGCAGGCCAGCGCCAATAGAGGCTTGAGCAATTTCATAACAGATTCCTTTCCCTTGGAGAGTGTTGTAACGCCGGCTTGCAACCGCGCTGATGCGCAACGGCGCGACGATCATACTGCGGTCAAAAATGCTGCTGTCCCGAGCAACCGCGTGCCAACCGATCAATCAGATTTCGCACAAACGCCGCGCACCTTCGATCAAGGTCGCGTCGTCTTTCGAGAAGCTCAGGCGAATCAAGCCGGAATCCGTGCCGTCGGTATAAAACGCCGACAGCGGAATCGTCGCGACACGCGCATCGCGAATCAGGCGCAGCACGAAATCGCTATCGTTTTCCTCGGAGAAACCGCGAAAACGCGCGAGCATGAAAAAGCTGCCTTCGCTCGGCAACAACTCGAAGCGCGAATCGCGCAGCGCATGCGCAAGCAGATCGCGCTTCTTCTGATAGAACGCGGACAGGCCGAGGTAGCTCTCGCGATGGGCCAATGCATCGACGAACGCGTACTGCATCGGTGTATCGGCGGAAAACACCATGAACTGATGGACTTTGCGAATCTCGTCCATCAGCCCGGCAGGCGCGAGGCAATAGCCGACGCGCCAGCCGGTCACGTGATAGGACTTGCCGAACGACGACACGATCACGCTGCGCTCAGCGAGTTCGGCGTTGCAGGCCATGCTCTGATGCTTGGCGCCGTCGAACACCACGTGTTCGTAGACTTCGTCGGAGAGAATCACGATATCGGTGTTGCGCGTCAAGGCTTTCAGACGCGCGATATCCGCCTCGCTGAACACGGTCGCGGTCGGGTTGTGCGGCGTGTTGATAATGATCATGCGTGTCTTCGGCGTAATCGCGGCGGCGACCTCGTCCCAGTCCACGCGGAAGTCGCTCAGCGACAGTTTGATCGCAACCGGCGTCGCGCCTTGCAGGCGAACGATCGGGCCGTAGCTATCGAACGACGGCTCGAAGTAGATGACTTCGTCGCCCGGGTGCACCAATGCGCTGATCGTCGAATACAGGCCTTCGCTGGCGCTGGCGATCACGGTGACTTCGCTCGACGGGTCATAACGCACGCCATACAGCGTCTCGACCTTGTCGGCGAGTGCTTCGCGCAAGGCGGCGATGCCGGCCATCGGCGCGTACTGGTTGTGCCCGGCGCGCATGGCTTGGGCGACTCCGTCGATCAGTTTGGCGTCGGGCGCAAAGTTCGGCGCACCTTGCGACAGGTTCAGCGCGTCGTATTGCGCGGCCAGTTGACCGATCACGGTAAAAATCGTCGTGCCTACGTCAGGCAGTTTCGAGCGGGCTTGCATGGCGCTCTGCATAAGACTTTCTCCCTTTCTCCATCCGGCAGCGGATTCGCGGACTGCCAACTGCGCGGCGGTCCCGTCCGGTTCGATGATTAGGCATCAGCCAAAGAACGGTCACAATCGAAACTTTGTCATGCGCGGCATGCGTTTACGTCATGGCTCGCGCAATGCCGCGTTGGCGCAGGATAAGGCAATGAAACCGGGGGTTTGGCGGGAGAAATACAGCCGCGCGAGGAACGCGGAACACCGCCGAGGTATGACGTAATGTGATGCGCAGCGGTGAGCCAGACCAACCCGGCTGCGACCACGTGGTCGCAGCCGTTAAAAGCCAACTAATGGACGATCAGATCTCGTCCATCAAACGGACCTTGACCTTCTTGCCCTTCACCTTGCCGGCGCTGAGCTTGCGCAGCGCTTCGCGCGCGATGCTGCGCTCCACCGCCACATAGGTCGACATTTCCGTCACGTTGATCTTGCCGATCTGCGAACCGGTGAAACCCGCTTCGCCGGTCAGCGCGCCGAGCACATCGCCCGGACGGATCTTTTCCTTGCGGCCGCCGAGAATCTGCAACGTTTCCATCGGCGGCAGCAGCCGCTCGTTGCTTTCGGCCTTCAGTTCGGCCAGCTTGTGCCATTCGACTTCACGTTTTTGCGCCTGTTCGAGACTGCCCACGCGGCCCATCTCGTTCATGCTGGCGAGGCTCAGCGCCCAACCTTCCTGATCGGCGCGACCTGTGCGGCCGATACGGTGCACGTGCACTTCCGGGTCCGGCGTCACGTCGACGTTAATCACCGCTTCGAGCTCCGCGATGTCCAGACCGCGCGAGGCAACGTCGGTGGCGACCAGCACCGAGCAACTGCGATTCGCGAACTGGATCAGCACCTGATCGCGTTCACGCTGATCGAGTTCACCGTGCAGCGCGAGTGCATGAAAACCTTGCGCGCGCAGCACGTCGAGCAGATCGCGGCATTGCTGCTTGGTGTTGCAGAACGCAAGCGTGCTCACCGGACGATAGTGGTTCAACAACAAACCGACGGCATGCAGACGCTGGTCTTCGGTGACTTCGTAGAAGCGCTGACGGATCTTGGTGTTGTCGTGCCGCTCGGCAAGTTTCACTTCCTTCGGATTACGCAGGAATTGCTGGCTGAGTTTGACGATGCCATCCGGGTACGTCGCGGAGAACAGCAGCGTTTGCCGCTCTTTCGGGCATTGCTTCACGACCGTGGCGATATCGTCGAAGAAACCCATGTCGAGCATGCGGTCGGCCTCGTCGAGCACCAGCGTGTTGAGCGACTGCAACGGCAGGCTGCCGCGCTCGAGGTGATCCATGATGCGGCCCGGCGTGCCGACGACAATGTGCGCGCCGTGTTCGAGGCTGGCGGTTTGCGGACGCATCGGCGTGCCGCCGCACAGCGTCAGCACCTTGATGTTTTCTTCGGCGCGCGCGAGGCGGCGAATTTCCTGCGTGACCTGATCGGCAAGTTCGCGCGTCGGGCACAGCACCATCGCCTGCACGGCGAAGTTGCGCACGTCGAGACGCGAGAGCAGCGCCAGCGAAAACGCCGCGGTCTTGCCGCTGCCGGTTTTCGCCTGGGCGATCAGATCGTGGCCGGCCAACGCGATCGGCAGGCTCGCGGCCTGGATCGGCGTCATTTCGACGTAGCCGAGCTGCGTCAGATTGGCGAGCGTCGCGGGCGGCAGCGGTAGCTGGCTAAACGGCGCGCCGGCTGAGGTGGGACTGTTCATAGAGATGATGGCTCGCTATCGACTGAAGAGGCTGAAGGCTAGGGGTTATTCGGCCATGGGGCCGGTGGCGGGTCGACCTTCGATCTGCTCGTACAGCACCGAGCCATCTTCCCCGTCGAAACGCTCGACGTAATTGCGCGCGCCGCACATCGGGCAGCGGAACAGGAGCCCTTGCCCTTCATTCTTGATGACGACGTCCGACTGTTCCCACTGCTCGCCGCAGGGCTGGTTTCTACAGGTAAACACGTTGATTCTCCAACTGGATTCGATTGCTTATTGGGCGGGCCGCCAGGGCGGCCGCGCCGTGAATGGGGTCACTGCTGCGGTCTTCGTCGCCGTTCACGCTCGGCGAAGCGCTTCAACCCAGATGCGTATGCCGCGCACGCGTCGCGCTCACGTCCATTTCGGTGAGACCTTGGACGATGCCGCAGTCTTCTACTGCCTGTTCGCCGTGACATTGCTCACGCAGCGTGGTCAGTTGCACTTTCAGTTGCTTCAATTCGTCGATGCGCGTGTCGACGTGCGTGATGTGCTCGTCGATCAAGGCATTGATGCCGCCGCAGCCGTCCGCCGGTGCGTCTGTCAGACGCAGCAACGCACGGATTTCGTCGTGGGTCATATCGAGCGCACGGCAATTGCGGATGAAGCGCAGCCGTTCGACGTGCTTGACCGTATAGCTGCGGTAATTGGCTTCGGTGCGCTCCGCTTCGGGCAACAGGCCCTCTTTTTCGTAGAAACGGATGGTTTCGGTCGTGCAATGGGCGATTTTCGCCAGTTCGCCAATTTTCATGGACCCTCCGGATTGCGGCCTTGACCTTGTAGTGGCTTCAAGGTGTTTACTAGACCACAAATCGAACCAGGAAGCCACCCATGCCGCACGCGAACCCCGCCGAAGCCGACCGCCAAGAACAGGCCAAAGCCTGTGCCCACCGGCATGAAGGGCATGTTCACGACCACGATCATGAACATGTTCTCCACGACGGCGAAACCTGCGATCACGGCGACAAAGGGCATGACCATGACCCGGATCAGGCCCAGAAAGCCGGCGAAAACGGCGGCCATGGGCACGAAGCGCACAACCATGACCACGGCCATAGCCACGCCGACGCTGGCTGTTGCGGCACGGCGCACGCTGCGGCCGCGCCGGTCAAGCTCCCGCAATCGGAAAGCGTGGGCACCGATGTGCGCACCGCGATCCGCATCATGCAGATGGACTGCCCGACCGAAGAGGCGCTGATCCGCAAGAAATTCAGCCGCATGCCGTACGTGCGCAGCATGGACTTCAACCTGATGCAGCGCGTGTTGACCGTCGTGCATGCACCGGACGCCCTCGCGTCGATCCTCGCCGCGCTCCGTTCGCTCGACTTCACGCCTGAACTAGCGGACGCGAACCCGGACGCGACAGCCGCCGCCCCTCACGCGCCGCCCAAGCCGTGGTGGCCGCTGGCGCTCGCAGGCCTCGCTGCGGCGGGCTCAGAGGCCGCCGGTTGGCTCGGCGCCCCCGCCTGGCTGGCTGCGGGTCTCGCAATCCTCGCGATCGCCTCCTGCGGCCTGACAACCTACAAGAAGGGCTGGCTCGCGATTCGCAACGCCAACCTGAACATCAACGCGCTGATGAGCATTGCGGTGACCGGCGCGCTGGTCTTGCAGCAGTGGCCGGAAGCCGCGATGGTGATGGTGCTCTTCACGATCGCCGAACTGATCGAAGCGAAATCGCTCGACCGCGCCCGCAACGCCATCCAGGGGTTAATGCAACTCACCCCCGAACAGGCAAGCGTGCAGCAAGCTAACGGCAGCTGGCAGCTCATGGACCTCAAAGCGATCGCGCTCGGCGCGGTGGTTCGCGTGAAGCCGGGCGAACGGATTGCGCTCGACGGCGAAATCGTCGCGGGCCGTTCGAGCGTCGATCAGGCGCCGATTACCGGCGAAAGCCTGCCGGTCGACAAGGCCATGGGCGACGCGGTGTTCGCCGGCACGATCAACCAGGCCGGTTCGTTCGACTATCGCGTCACGGCCGCGGCCAGCAATACGACGCTCGCGCGCATCATTCACGCGGTCGAAGAAGCGCAAGGCACCAAAGCGCCGACGCAGCGTTTCGTCGATCAGTTCGCGCGGGTCTATACGCCGATCGTGTTCGCGGTCGCGCTGGTCGTGGCGGTGCTGCCGCCGCTGCTGTTCGGCGGCCTGTGGCACGCGTGGATCTACAAGGCGCTGGTGATGCTGGTGATCGCCTGCCCCTGCGCGCTGGTGATCTCGACGCCCGTGACGATCGTCAGCGGCCTCGCCGCGGCCGCCCGCAAGGGCATTCTGATCAAAGGCGGCGCCTATCTCGAACAGGGCCGCAAGCTGAGTTGGCTCGCGCTCGACAAAACCGGCACGATCACGCACGGCAAACCGGTGCAAACCGAGTTCGAGATGCGGGCCGATGTCGATGTCGTCCGTTGCCGGACACTCGCGGCGAGTCTCGCGGGGCGCTCGGATCATCCGGTGTCGATGGCGATTGCGGCGGTGGCCAAACACGACAACATTGCCGCCGTCACGGTCGAGGCATTCGAAGCACTGGCGGGACGCGGCGTGCGCGGCGACATCGACGGCGTGCCGTATTGGCTCGGCAATCATCGGCTGGTCGAAGAGCTAGGCCGTTGTTCAGCGTCGCTCGAAGCGCGGCTGGACGCGCTCGAACGGCAAGGCAAAACCGTCGTGATGCTGGTGGATGCCGAGCGCGTGCTCGCGCTGTTCGCCGTCGCCGATACGGTGAAGGACACGAGCCGCGCCGCCATCGCCGAGTTGCAGCGCCTCGGCGTGCGTACGGCCATGCTCACCGGCGACAACCCGCATACGGCTGCCGCGATCGCGCAGCAAGTCGGCATTGACCAGGCGCGCGGCGATCAATTGCCCGAAGACAAGCTGAACGCGGTGGCGCAGTGGTCGAAGGACGGCGCGACGGTGGGCATGGTCGGCGACGGCATCAACGACGCCCCCGCGTTGGCGCGCGCCGACATCGGCTTTGCGATGGGCGCGATGGGCACCGACACGGCGATCGAAACCGCCGACGTCGCCTTGATGGACGACGATCTGCGCAAGATTCCGCTGTTCATCCGTTTGTCGAAGGCGACGCATTCGGTGCTGGTGCAGAACATCACGCTGGCGCTCGGCATCAAGAGCGTCTTCCTCGTGCTGACGGTGATCGGCCTGGGCACGATGTGGATGGCCGTGTTCGCCGATGTGGGCGCGAGCCTGCTGGTGGTGGCGAATGGTTTGCGGTTGCTGCGCAAATAAGTCTGGGCGTTTTGCCAGCAACGCACCGCGGGCCGCGGGATCCTAGTGAGCGAACGAACGATTACCCGATAGCCGATGAGCGCCAATCGCGGCCTTCAAAGTATCCGACGGCCGCACACCGAAAAGCTTCCGGTAATCGGTGGCAAACTGGCTCAGATGCCAGAAGCCCCACGCCGCCGCCACGTCCTGCACCGAGCGTGATTCGTGCGAGGCATTGCACAGATCGCGCCGCGCGCCATTCAGCCGGATCGTGCGCAGATACGTGGCGGGCGCCATGCCGAGCACGTCCTGAAAGCCGTATTGCAGTGTGCGCCTGCTCACATGCAGCCGCTCGCACAACTCCGGCACGTTGACCGCGCGGTCGCGATTGGCCAGCACATACTCGCGCGCTTCCGCCACGATCGACTGACGACGCGGACGCGCAGGCATCGCAACCTGCTCCGTGGCAGGCAGCGCACCCGCATCGAATAGCGACGCCAGCACCGACGCCTGCAAATTGTTGCGTGCGACCGAAGACAGCGGCGCGCCGTTCGCCGCACCATCCTCAAGAAGCCGCCGCAGCGATGCGCACAGCCGCGCCTTGCGATCCATGCCGATCTGCACAACTTCCGTGTTCGGCAAAGGGTCGGTGAGACCGACGCGCTCCACGTCGGCCGCGTACCGGCGCAGCACTTCACCCTTCACCACCACACCGAAAATCTCGTAGCCCGCCGAGGTCAGCAGTTCGAATTCGATCCCGCCGGGACGGAACGCGAGCGCATTCCCGGCGATCACCTGCGCATCGATACGTCCGGACCCCTCGGGACACGTTGGAATACCGAACCAGTAGGCGTCCTTCTGCACCTCGCAGGTCTGCCGAAGCGTGTGGCTGGTCGTTTCGACGAACACCTGCATGTGGTCGAGACACAACTCCGTCAGGCGGCCGACAAAGCAGCCAGCGGTGAGCTGGTCGTAGGTCTGGTTCCAGCCGTGGAGATTGCGCGCCTGCTCGTCGGCATCGTGGGCGACGCACGTGTGCACGCAAAAGCTCGGCTGTTGCGCATGCGTGGGTGCTGTCTGGGTGTCGCTGAGGAAATCAATCGTCATACCGGACCTGCGAAAACGGAGTACCGAGGAGAAAAGAAGGCAATTCCCATGCCGAACGGATTCGGTGCTTACGTTGCCCGGATGGCGACGGCAAGCGCTCACGCCCTGTTCAATTCGTGAACAACGCTGCCCACATTGATCATAAACGACACGCTCACCCCTTCGCAGACTGAACACTCCCACACACCATGCTTTGCAGGAGTGCCTGCTGCGCGTGCGTGACTCACCAGCGCGGTGCATTGGCACACTTCTGGCTCTAGCTTCACGCGGCCAAGCGAAATATCGCGCCGAATATAGCCCATTCAAACATGTGAGGAGCACACAGATGAATCACGCAGAGATGCAGTTTCTGACCACCGAATTCCCATACAAAAAACAGTATGCGAATTTTATCGGCGGCGAATGGGTCAAGCCCGTGGGTGGCGAGTACTTCGATAATGTCTCACCGATCACCGGTGAGACATTCACGTCGATTCCGCGCTCGCGCGAATCCGATATCGAACTCGCGCTCGACGCCGCTCATCGTGCGAAGGCGGCATGGGGCAGGACCTCGACCACCGATCGCGCGAACATCCTCAACCGCATCGCCGACCGGATGGAAGCGAATCTGCAGCGGCTCGCCGTGGCCGAAACGATCGACAACGGCAAGCCGCTGCGCGAAACCATGGCCGCCGACATTCCGCTCGCGATTGATCACTTCCGCTATTTCGCCGGCGCCGTGCGTGCGCAGGAAGGCTCGCTTTCCCAGATCGATGACGACACCGTCGCGTATCACTTTCACGAACCGCTCGGCGTGGTCGGCCAGATCATTCCGTGGAATTTCCCGATTCTCATGGCGGTGTGGAAGCTCGCGCCTGCATTGGCTGCCGGCAATTGCGTCGTGCTGAAGCCGGCCGAACAGACGCCCGCGTCGATTCTCGTGCTGGCCGAACTGATCCACGACCTGTTGCCCGCGGGCGTGCTGAACATCGTCAACGGTTTCGGTCTCGAAGCCGGCAAACCGCTCGCGTCGAGTAAGCGCATCGCCAAGATCGCTTTCACCGGCGAGACAACAACGGGCCGCCTCATCATGCAGTACGCGAGCCAGAACATCATTCCGGTCACGCTCGAACTCGGCGGCAAAAGCCCGAACATCTTCTTCGCCGACGTGATGAGCGAAGACGACAGCTATTTCGACAAGGCGCTCGAAGGCTTCACGATGTTCGCGCTGAATCAGGGCGAAGTGTGCACGTGTCCGTCGCGTGTGCTGATCGACGAAAAGATTTACGACCGTTTCATGGAGCGCGCGTTGAAGCGCGTCGCTGCAATCACGCAAGGCCATCCGCTCGACACGAAGACGATGATCGGCGCTCAGGCCTCGCAGGAACAGCTGGAGAAAATCCTCTCGTACGTCGATCTCGGCAAGCAGGAAGGCGCCGAATGTCTGATCGGCGGTGAACGCAACGCGCTCGGCGGCGAACTGAGCAAGGGCTATTACGTGAAGCCGACGGTATTCCGCGGTCACAACAAGATGCGCATCTTCCAGGAAGAAATCTTCGGACCGGTTGTTTCCGTGACGACGTTCAAGAACGAAGAAGAAGCGCTCGAGATCGCCAACGACACGCTCTACGGCCTGGGCGCCGGTGTCTGGACGCGCGACGGCACGCGCGCTTATCGCTTCGGCCGGCAAATCCAGGCCGGCCGCGTGTGGACCAACTGCTATCACGCGTATCCGGCACATGCTGCATTCGGTGGCTACAAGCAATCGGGCATCGGCCGCGAGAATCACAAGATGATGCTCGATCACTATCAGCAGACCAAGAACTTGCTCGTCAGCTATAGCGAGAAACCGCTCGGTTTCTTCTAAGCGCAACGATCCTGTTCGAGCGGGCCGCATTGCGCGGCTCGCTCTTTTTCAGCGAGGGCATGTGATGGCTGATGAGAAGAAAGTGGCCCGCGTGATCGCGACACCTGCTGCTGTCGACTTGATCGACAAGCTCTGCGCCGAACACGGGGCCGTGCTGTTTCACCAATCCGGCGGATGCTGTGATGGCAGCGCACCGATGATGTTTCCTCAGGCCGAGTTCATGGTCGGCTCGTCCGATGTGAAACTCGGCACGATTGCCGGCGTGCCGTTTTACATGAGCGAATCGCAGTTCGAATACTGGGAGCACACGCAGTTGATCATCGATGTGGTGCCGGGAAATGGCGGGATGTTTTCTTTGGAACGGCCCAGCGGATTGCGTTTCCTAACGCGCTCGCGGCTCTTCGAGGACGACGAGAACGCGTGGTTGGAAACGCACCCGGTGGAACGGGCGGATGCTTAGTTTTCTACATCGCGCCGTCGTTTGAATCGTCGCTGACTGCAGGTGTTGGGGGTGTACTCGCCAGTAGCGCATCGCTATCGTCTTTCAAGCCAACACCCGAGAGACCGAGGCGCCTCGCATGCGTCAGCAGATAGTGCAATTTGTGCGCGGCCAACGGATAGTCCAAGCCTTCAGGACGCACGTTCGAAATGCAATTGCGTTGCGCATCGCTGCAGCCGACTTTCGGCGCGTAAGTCAGATAGATGCCGAGGCTATCAGGTGAACTTAAACCTGGCCGTTCGCCGATCAGCATTACCACCAGCTTTGCGTTCAGCAACTCGCCGATCTCGTCACCGAGTGCGACGCGGGCCTGACGTGCGACCACTACAGGGCCAATTTTCCAATCGGCCAACCGCGGAATAACGGCGTGCAAAAGCGGAATCGCTTGCTTCGACGCCGCGAATGCAGAGAGACCGTCGGCGATTACGAAGACCACTTCCGGTGAATCGACCTTCAGTTGCCCAAGCGCTGCGCGGCTCTCATCGCTTAAACGCCTGCCGAGATCAGGACGCCGCAAATAATGCTCGCGATCCGGCGCGGCACTATGCACATCCAGCGTGCTGAAGTTCTGCGCGCGCAACTGTTCGTGCAGCACGTCAGTATCGAGCGGATGATGCACCGCGTCGCGCGCTTGCGCATGCGACAGGTTGAACGCGAGCAACGGTGCCGTCGGCAAACTGTTCCCCGCGCGGCCCAACGCGATGCGCGCATTGGTGAACTGCCGCAGCGCGTTCCATGGATTTTTTTCGAGGAAGTCGCTCATGCGATCCCCATCCAGTCGCGTGCGCCTTCCAGCAGCGGTTGCTGTGTCGATGCACTCAGCAATGCGCCGCGCGCGTCGGTGATCTGCATCGACTCCAGCCATTCTTCGAATTCCGGTGCACGGCGCAGGCCGAGCACGTCACGCACATACAGTGCATCGTGGAATGAAGTGCTTTGATAGTTGAGCATCACATCGTCCGCACCCGGAATGCCCATGATGAAGTTGATGCCCGCCACGCCAAGTAGCGTGAGCAGGTTATCCATGTCGTCCTGATCGGCTTCCGCGTGATTCGTGTAGCAGATGTCGCAACCCATCGGCACGCCGAGCAGTTTGCCGCAGAAGTGGTCTTCAAGACCGGCGCGCGTGATCTGCTTGCCGTCGTACAGATACTCCGGTCCGATGAAGCCGACCACCGTGTTGACCAGAAACGGATTGAACTTGCGCGCCACCGCGTAGGCGCGCACTTCGCATGTTTGTTGATCGACACCGTGATGTGCATCGGCCGACAACGCGCTGCCCTGCCCGGTTTCGAAATACATCAGGTTATTGCCAACGGTGCCGCGTTTCAGCGACAGCCCCGCTTCATACGCTTCCTGCAACAGCGCAAGTGAAATGCCGAAGCCCGCGTTCGCTTTTTCCGTACCCGCAATCGACTGAAACACCAGATCGACCGGTGCGCCTTTCTCGATCGCGGCGATCGTGTTCGTGACGTGGGTCAGCACGCACGATTGGGTCGGCACCTGATAGCGTTGGCGGAAGTCGTCGATCATCAGCAGCAGCTTGGTGATTGCGGCAAGATTGTCGCTGGCGGGGTTGATGCCGATCATCGCGTCGCCGCAGCCGTACATCAGGCCGTCGAGCATCGACGCGGCGATGCCTTTGACGTCGTCGGTCGGATGATTCGGTTGCAGACGCACCGACATGTGGCCCGGTAAGCCGACTGTATTGCGAAACCGCGTGATCACCGGACGTTTGCGCGCCGCCGCGATCAGATCCTGATTGCGCATCAGCTTCGAGACCGCCGCCACCATCTCCGGCGTGAGACCGGCGGTGATACGCGTGAGCGCGTCGGCATCGGTCGTGCTGCTCAACAGCCAGTTGCGGAAATCGCCGACCGTCAGATGCGCGATCTCGGCGAAGGCCTGCGGCGAGTGATCGTCGATCACGAGGCGCGTGACCTCGTCGCTTTCGTAAGGGATCAACGCTTCGTTGAGGAACGTGCGCAGCGGCACCTGCGCGAGCGCCATCTTGGCCGCCACACGCTCTTCTTCGCTCGCCGCCGCGACGCCCGCGAGCTGGTCGCCCGAACGCAGCGGACTGGCTTTCGCCATCAACGTTTTCAGGTCGGCAAAGCGATAAGTGCGGCTGCCGATTGTCTCGGTGTAGCTCATCTTTACGACTCCATCGCCGCTGCTCGCACAGCGGCTCGATCCGTCATTCTTCGAGCAAAGCGTCCGCCGGCGCCGCTTCGCGTTGATGGCGCGTCAACAGGAAGTAGACGTAGCCGAGCGCGAGGAAGATCGCGAATACGATGGCCACCAGGAAATTGAAGTAGACCATCGTCGCCAGACAAATCACCGCGGCCACCAGCGCGAACGCGGGAAAGAACGGAAACAGCGGCGCGCGGAACGGGCGCTCCATGTTCGGGTCCGAGCGGCGCAGCTTGAACAGCGACAACATGCTGATGATATACATCACGATAGCGCCAAATACGGACATCGTCACGATGTTCGCCGTCAGCGTCTGACCGCCGAACTGGATCAACTCGTCGCTGTAGATCGCGGCGATGCCGACCACGCCACCCGCAATGATCGCGCGATGCGGCGTCTTGAAGCGCGGATGCACCTTCGAGAGCCACTCCGGCAGATAACCCGCGCGAGCCAGCGCGAAGATCTGACGTGAGTATCCGAGGATGATGCCGTGAAACGACGCGACGAGCCCGAACAGGCCGAGCCACACGAGCATATGCATCCAGCCGCTATGTTCACCGACGATGAATTTCATGGCTTGCGGCAGCGGATCGTTGATATTCGACAGCTTGGTCCAGTCGCCGGCGGCGCCTGCAAACACCATCACGCCGATGGCGAGCACCACCAGCGTCAGAATGCCTGTGACGTAGGCGATCGGAATTGATCGCTTCGGATTTTTGGCTTCTTCAGCGGCCATTGCGACGCCTTCGATCGCGAGGAAGAACCAGATTGCGAACGGAATCGCCGCGAACATACCGTGGAACGAGCCCATGCTGAAGGTGTCCGCGCCCGACCAGCCGCCCTTCGTGAAGTTCGACCACTGGAAACCGGGCGACACAACGCCCATGAAGACCAGCAATTCGAAAATCGCCAGCAGCGTCACACACAACTCGAAGGCCGCGGCGATCTGCACGCCGATGATATTCAACGCCATGAAGACCAGATACGCGCCCATCGCCGCGTGTTTGGGTTCGAGACCCGGAAACTGCACGTGCAGATATGCGCCGATTGCGAGCGCGATCGCAGGCGGCGCAAAGACGAATTCGACCAAGGTCGCCGCGCCCGCCAGATAACCGCCGGTCGGGCCGAAAGCATGGCGCGCATAGGCGAACGGACCGCCCGCATGCGGAATCGACGTGGTGAGTTCGGTGAAACTGAAAATGAAGGTCGTGTACATCGCCGCGATAAAAACCGCCGTGACGACGAAACCGAGCGTGCCGGCGCTCGCCCAGCCGTAGCTCCAGCCGAAGTACTCGCCGGAAATGACCAGACCGACCGCGATCCCCCACAGTTGCCACGTGCCGAGCGTCTGCTTCAACTCGTGATGCGTGACTTTACCGACGTGCTGACTTTTGGACTCTGACTTCATCGGGCGCTCCTGATGTTGCCGCTTGCTCGACGCCGCAAGGCTTTGCGGTGCATGAGCGGACAGGCTTCAGCCGATGGTAGTGAGCCATTATTCGAGGTGTTATCGAAATTCGGCAAAGTTCTGAGGCGATTGTGTCAGTGGGCGCTTAACTCCTTTCAGGTTCGGCAAATGAAGTTCGCAGGATTTGGTAAATGGGGACGTGGTATTTTTGTTTGCATCCATTCGGTAATCTTCCTGGTGGGCCACTCACTCATGAACCAATCAGACAATCGGGCACGCTACGAAACTCGGCTTGGCCGCGTGTTGGACCATATTTACGATCATCTCGACGAACCACTCGATATCGATCGTCTGGCGGAAATCGCGTGTTTGTCGCCGTATCACTGGCACCGGATCTATCAGGCGATGTACGGCGAGACGGTAGCAACGACCGTACGCCGCTTGCGGTTGCACCGCGCGGCGGGATATCTCGCGAACGGCGTCATGCCGATCGCTGAAATTGCCGAGCGCTCGGGCTATAGCAGTTTGCAATCTTTCTCTCGCACCTTTCGCGCGGCGTTCGGCATTCCGCCCGCGCAATATCGCACGCGAGGCACACATAGCCGGTTTCGTCCGGCGCTTTCAGGAGGTGATCAAATGACGATGCATGAAGTGGTGTTTCGTAACGTGGAGCCGATGGATGTTTTATCGGTCGATCACGTGGGACCGTATATGCAGATCGGCAAGGCGTTCGATGGGCTGTTCGGCTGGCTGGCGAAACACAATTTGCTGGCGGGGCAGATGCGCATGATCGGGATTTACTTCGACGATCCGGGTGTCGTGGAAGAGAACGCGTTGCGGTCGAAGGCGGGGGTGTTGTTGCCACATCCGGTTCAGGCTTCGGTGACGGTGAGTCCGCCGGTTTCCGTGACGCATGTGAAAGGTGGCGAGTACGCGGTGTTGCGGCATAAGGGGCCGTATAGCGATATGCGAGCGGCTTATGAGTGGTTGTATGGGACGTGGCTCGTGCAGTCGGGTCGTGAAGCTGCGGATGCGCCGGTGTTCGAAGAGTATTTGAATAGCCCGAAGGAAACTGCGCCTGCCGATCTGCTGACTGAGATTTGTTTGCCTTTGGTTTGATGATTTGTCGGCTTTGCCTGCTCTGTGCTCGCTTGTGCAGCGTGCTTCGTGTACGCCTCTCTGGTTTTTATAGTCTTTGTATATGTATACGTAGTAATAGTTAACAAGCCTCGCGCCTAGTTGTGGATAACTTGAAACTTCGCTGACGGATCAAGGGACTGCGGAATCGATAACCCTGCGGAGCGTGCGCGGACAGGAGCGCGGAGCTAGGGAAAACTTTTGAACGGTTTGGGGAGGTTGCGGTTTTATCAAGGTTTCGCCCACAACGTGTCAGGTGGGTTGTACAAAAGTTGTCCAGAGGGGGATGTGGATAAGTTGAGGGTTTTGACGGCGGCATAGTCGCAGCAAAGAATGCCGAATCCAGCAACTGGCTTTAGCGCAACGCTGATCGGGTTTGTCTGCGCGAGCGTTGTTTATCGCAAAATTGCTTCGTACTGCCAAGGCGTTGACAAGTCCTAGGCCGGTCGTTTATCGTCGCCTCGCGGGACGGCTGGTCAAGCTTGCCAAGGTTCGGGAAGCATACGTTCCGGGCACTACGGGGCTACCCCGTGGATCAGAATGACCTCCACAGTTCGTCGCATGAGCGTCACTTGCGCGTTGCGCAAGCCGGCTCACGCAGCACAAGACGCGTTGACTGGCCGTCCCGCCCCTCTCTTTGCTCTATGCCGTTATCTTCGCTGCAACTCGTTACCCTCGGTATCGCCGATGCCATGCTTGCTGGGCCTGCTGAACCCACAGCGATGGTCGAGCGAATGACGCTTGCGTTGGGCACGCCCGCGGACTGGATGAGTCGATTGGCGCGCAGCGTGGCGAAGCGATTTGGCTCGCGATGGGATAGCGTCGATCGCAAGGAACTGTCGAGGATTGTTGCTGAGCATCCGGGCTTTGTCGCGGCGTGGCAGAGTGAAAACCGTCCCGCCATTCTCCGCGTGTTGATCAGGCCTCCGGTACAGCGCCCGCCCCCGCCGCGTTTGCATGAAGTCGTGCTGCCCCAGTTGCCCACGCTCGGCGATCTGGCCGCGTGGCTCGAGATCGAGGCCGCCGAACTGGACTGGTTTGCGGATCGCTGGCGCGTGCCGGCGCAGAATGCGACGGCACCGCTTCATCACTATTCCTATAAGGCGATCGAGAAACGCGACGGACGGTGTCGCATCATCGAGATTCCCAAATCGCGCTTGCGCAGCTTGCAGCGGAAAGTGCTTCACGGTTTGCTCGATCGGATTCCAACTCACGACGCCGCGCATGGTTTTCGACGTGGGCGGAATATCGTCACGTTTGCTGCGCCTCATGGTGGACAAGCGGTAGTGATCCGCTTTGATCTGACTGACTTCTTTGCGTCTGTTCATGCGGGAAGGGTTTACTCCGCGATCCGCACTTTGGGCTACCCTCGGGAAGTTGTGCGTGCGGTGACTGCGCTGTGTACCAATCGGGTTCCGAGCGGTCGCCTGCTGGCGCCCGATGTGCGGGACAGGATCGATTGGCAGGAACGCCAGCGCTATCGGACAAGGCATTTGCCGCAAGGTGCGCCTACTTCGCCCGCGTTGGCGAATCTGTGTGCTTTTCGACTGGACCTTCGGCTTGCTGGGCTCGCGCGGACCGTCGGTGCGACCTACACGCGGTATGCCGACGATCTGGCTTTTTCCGGCGGCGAAGATCTCGCGCGGATGGCTGAGCGGCTTTCGATTCGGGTGGCGGCGATTGCTATAGAGGAAGGGTTTGCGGTCAATCTGAGGAAGACGCGCGTGATGCGTCGTGGGGCGAGACAGCATCTTGCGGGGGTGGTGGTTAACAGCCATCCGAATCTTGCGCGGCCGACATTCGACGCGTTGAAGGCGGTGCTGACCAATTGCGTTAGGTGCGGGCCCGCTTCGCAGAATCGTGATGGTCACGCCGACTTTCGAGCGCATCTCGCCGGGAGGGTCGCGCATGCTGTGATGGTGAATGGCGTGCGGGGGGGAAAGTTGAAGGCGATTTTTGAGCGGATTGTTTGGGATTGAAGCTGGACGGTTTGATCGTAGCTATTGACGAGCGTACCGACGCAACGTTGAGTCGTTCGCCTTCTATTTTCGCTGGTTTTGATGACGTCTTCGGTGAGCGCGTCGAGACTGGCCTTGTCGCGTAGCGTCAGGCCGACATCGGCAAAACGCCCTAGCAGCAGGCCTGGGCTCAGGAGACTGCCGCAAGCGGCGCTGCGAGGCGGGATAAGTCATAGCGCCATGCGGGCCAGTCAGGTGCTTCCCAGATGCAGAGCCAATCTCCGTGATTCATGCGGAAATTAGGGGCTGGATTTGTCGCAAGGGCAAATTATTCTCCGCAAAAAATGCGGTGAATTGGCGGGTTATTTGCCGCTTTGCTTGATTCCTGCTTCGGGAGGCTGAACATCGACAAACTCCACGCTACGCAAAATTTTCAGTGCAGTCGGGAGAAAGTTTGCCTTTTGATCGGATAAGTTCATAACTTGCCCCTCTCCGCAAATCGCCTTCGCGTCGTAAAACAGACAGTATGACAATGTACGCGCGCGCTGACGGGGATCCCCAATCACGTCATCGGTCGTCCGTGCGAATCCGCTAGCATTGGAAGTGTGAATCGCGTAGATGTGTGTTGCAGGGGCAAGACTGTCCTTGTCCTGTTCATCAAGATAGTATGCAACCCACGTCTTTTTTCCTGGATCAAAGTATCCACCGTACTCTTTAGCCACATCATTTCTATCCGTAATTCGGTCAACACAACCAATCGAGAACCCGAAACGTTGACTGACTCCGTTAGAAATAAGGGCTTCGCTATACCCTGCAAACTTATAATTATTTTCCTCCCTCGGCTTCATAATTTCCCCGCGCGCACTCGGCGTGATGGAAACTTTGCAAGTTTGAACTTCTATTTCACTTCTTTCGCTCGCGGCTTTGAGCTTCACGTTAGCATAGCCGCTCAAAGCCACAACAAATAGGATCAAAGCAACGGCAATGGTTTTTTTAGAGTTCATATTCACGTTCTCCGCGGTGTGCGGCCCTCTGGAAATAGCAGCAGTCCGCCTGACGCGTCGGGGAAAAGAATATCCGCTAATACCGCTAACGGTTGGGTATAAGCCACGCAGCGAGCGATATAGCCATTAAAATTCATGTTGGGGTTGCCGACCGCGCTCGGCAAATTAACAGCGGCCGACGCATCGCGAAATGGCATGCAGTGGTAAAAGATTTTCTGCACGGGCGGGTTACCTTCGCCACCGTCGACGGCTGATTGGCACACCTGTACGCAACGACTTCGCCGTCAGCAATTGCACGCACGCGTTCGTTTAGTGTCGCGGGCATCAGATGGACACCGGTATGCCAGCGCCGATCAAATGCGATCGGGTAAATCCCATGCGCCAACACGGATTGGTCAACGGCATCCATCATTGGATCGACGACGTCCTGTTGCTAGACGTCCTGCCAGACGTAGGCAGGAAGGGAGGGCTGATGATCATCAAAATTAGCGCGGTTGGTTGGACGCGTTGTTGATTGTCGATTCGCCTGGCGACATTGTCAGCAATGGGTTATCGAGGCTTGTGAGCTCTTCGAAATAATGCGGTCCGGCTTTAGTTGTTGGCTTGCCCAGACAGCGCAATTCCACATCGGCGTTCTCGATCGTGATACGGGCTCTGTCACTCGCGATGACGCTTTTCTGCACGGCCGCGACTAGGGAGATCTTCACCAGCACTGGATACGCGCAATTGCTTTTTCACGCGGCCTTCGCGGAATCGGGTGATTTTACGAAGCGGATACTAGATGGCGCAAATTAAATTGTTGGAGAATGTTAAATAGTCCTTAGATACACACTCTAGGTGAACCGGGTAGGTTTTATTGAGACTCGGTTGCGTCTGTCTTGATGGAAAGGTTGGCGGTATGGGACGTTGGCCCGGTGTAAGCGCGAATTTATCGGCACATAGCATCTGAACTGGGAGCAGAGCAAGCCGTGTCCACTGAATGCCCGGTCAACTCGGACCATCTGCCCACAGCCAGATCCCGCACCCCGCTCACGCCATCCACATTCGCCGAGCGCAACTCATGGGCGAGCATGCGCGCCTTGCTGACGCGCTCATAGTCCGACCACGAATCGCCCGCGTGCGGCACGTCGATGACCGCATCGCGCAGCAGCTACGCGAGCTCGTTGCCGGATTCGCCCTGATCGACGATGCTCGTCTCCGACGCCTGCGCCACCGACGCGCTCTTGTAGTCCCAGCTCGCGCGCTGCACGTCGCCGGCACGAGCTGACGCGAGGCCGACCACAGCGTGATCGAGTCGCGCGCTTCGGTGGCCGCGTCGCGGTGATAGCGCACCGTGCCGACCGACGACTTCGGCAGTTTCATCGGGCGGTCCAAGCACCAGCGTGTGCACCGGCGACTCACCGGCGCCGTCGGCCGATGGGGCCGCTCCCCGCTTGCCCGCCGCCGTGACCCACGCAGCCCCACGCGACGGCACAGCCGCCGGATGAAATCCGCGTCCGACTCGTGAAACTGCAACAGCGTCTCGCACACCGGATACTTCGCGCGATCCAGCGACGACCGGTCGAAATCGAACGCGCGCGCGAGCGCCGGACTCTTTCTCTGCCATTCGCCCAGCAGCTTCTCAATCACATCGGGCACACTCAGCGTGCGGAAGATGCGCTATTGGTTCGCCCCTCCAGCGCCGATAACGCATCGCGCATGGTCAACTGGTAGGTCGCCAGCGACCCGTCCGACTGACCCGCGTGCGCGTCGGTGACGATCGCGCAGATCGGGTGCAAGGCGCCACGGTCGGTGACCATCTGCGCCGACAGCGGCAAGCCGATGAGCGCATTGAGCGGCAAGTCCGCGCGCGTCGACAGACACGTCAGTGACCCACAATGCCTGAGCACAGGCCCTCGCTGATGTCGATGCGATGCGCGATCAGCACTTGCTCAAGGCTCGACTGGGCTGAGCCCCAGTGCAGGCGGAAGGCGCGATTGGTTTGCGTCAGGGACGGGGAGGCAAAGGCGCGCAACAGGTCGGCGGAATTCACGGTGGTCTCTTTGGGTGTCGCGTGGTCGTTATGGGTTGTTTCGCTCTCAGGTTTTGGCGGTTTTCTATTTTGAGTTTGCTTTTTTCGTTATTGACGGATTTGCTGCTCGGATTTAAACGGCCGATTTATTTGGTTGATGCATTTGTTGTAAGGCGCTGGGCTTGGCCTGCCATTGACGCTACCGCTTATATGACGTGCTTCCATGTGCTGCCTCTTTTACTTTTCTTTGCTTTTCACGCGCCACGCTAGTCGCGTGATTTTTTACAAAACATTTACAACGCGAGGCAAATTGAATCATTGAAGAATGTTAAATATCTCTTATATAGGCGCTCTAATATGCATTAGGCATTGTTGGTGGGTTTTATTGAGGCTTGATTGGGTCGGCTTAGGGAGGAAAGCCGAGCGATGCGGGAGCGTCAGTCGGGCTTCGACATGCTCGATCTCATACGACGTCTGTAGGGCGAATCTGTCTCAAAGCTAGAGATGAAATGTGTGCCCTGTTTCGTTCTTCATCGAGCGCTCGACGCTGTTGCACAACCTTCGACAATACGCGAAAATACATTGGATGCCTAACAACATAGCCGACGATCACGACGCATCAAGTTTATAAAGCATCAGTGAACGATTGGCTCGCTGGAGAGTAGAAGAGGACGCGAAAGCGCCGAGCCGAGCATCAAGGAGAACGAGGAAGGAGATGAAGCGCGGGACGCATGGGCTGCCACCCACACGACCCGCTGACCACAAACCAGCTCACTGTAGGAGTTGATCATGGCTGACGCCAATCATAAAGCAGTTGCGCCCGTACCTTTGATTCCAAAAAGGTAATCATGCTCTTCACGGGAAGTTCTTCCAAGGACCGCTGCGACCGCAGTGCTTCTACCGCAACATCAGGATCGTCCGATGTCGCGTGCGTCGAGTATGAAATCTAACCCTCGGCGTCAGAGCGGGCCGCAGGTTTGGCGAGAACATTAGTTGCTCACGAATTTGTGCACAAGCCTAGCGAGGCTGAGCTGCGTGCGTGAGGAACCCGACCGCGGCCTGAATTACGAAAAGAAAAAGGCCCATGATCCGGGGATCAGGGGCCTGTGTATTTTAGTGACGAATCGGAGACTAGGGCGTCCGACTGCGATCATAATGTTGTCGATGAACGTACCCTAGGTAGATGCGCTTGCTGGAGTCAGTCGCGATCCACTTGCAAAGCACAGCTTGTAGCGACACTCAAAACGTGAGATTTTTGGGCCCGTCAGACAAGGCTCTGCGGACTGTGCGACGCATCGGATGAGATTTGGGGAAGCATCGCGTGAGATTTTTTTGCACGCAGCTGAACCGGCATGACAACGGGGTACCGTCCTGGCGAAGCTCTCCCATCGCCATCGCCCATAGGGCCGTCGTGAGCGACCCATCTCGATGCACGCCGGCGGTCAAGAAATGTCCAAGTTTCTGAGACTGGCCTACTCACGCGCCAGGCAGACAGCGATGGCTGTTTAACGAAGCAGCTACCGAGTTAAGCCTCTCTCTATTCCGTCTCAGGCCAGCCGTTTCGGTGACTGGTCGAGGCGTCGGCGTCTGCCCGTCGCAACCCGACCTCGAGGGCACTCATGAAATCCCCCCGCCTCTGTCTCGCCTGTGGCAACGCGTTCGTGCCGCTGCTGCATGTTCCTCGTCAGCGTTACTGCTCGTTGGAAGCGTGCCAGCGCGCCCGTCGACGCGACTGGCAGAACCACCGGCTCCGTATCGACCGCGACTATCGCGACAACCAGGCCCGTGCCCAGGCGAGATGGCGCGCAGGCCACTCCGACTATTGGCGCGAATATCGAGCTGCACATCCGGCGTACCGGGAGCGTAACAGCAGCATGCAGCGGATGCGCAATGCACGACGGAGTTTCAAGCCTATTGCAAAGATGGATGTCATCGAACTGCCCCGGCCGCTGGGCTCTGGCTTCTACGTGCTGTGTCATGCGGATGATGCCAGCGCTGCAAAAATGGACGCGTGGACCGTCCACATCGCCGTGCTGTCTGCGCCGCCAGCACCGCCCATGTGATTGCAAAGAGATGACGTGATACACATTGGCGTCTGGCCTGCTATGTTTGCCTTGTCACCGTTCGCTTTCAAACGCCACCGCCTAATGTGAAGCCGCGGCGTTCGCACTTTGGGGCTCCCCTTGCGCTCGGTGCCTGCCGCGTGTCTGTGTCTGAGTTGCGGAGCGGAGCAT
Organism: Paraburkholderia sp. IW21; assembly: GCF_041321145.1. Lineage (NCBI taxonomy): Bacteria > Pseudomonadati > Pseudomonadota > Betaproteobacteria > Burkholderiales > Burkholderiaceae > Paraburkholderia > Paraburkholderia sp. IW21. Next base: position 102,134 of record NZ_JBGGWA010000018.1, read on the forward strand.
GTCAATCAATAGCGCGGGTCCAGCAGTCGTCGCCGGCTCCATGGCAGGACGGGCAGCCGAGTACGTCCGCATGTCGACCGAGCACCAGCAGTATTCGACCGAGAACCAGCGCGACCGAATTCGGGACTACGCGACCCGCCGCGGATTCGAAATCGTCCGCACATATGCCGACGAGGGTAAAAGCGGTCTTCGAATCGACGGTCGCCGGGCACTCCAGAATCTCATCTCCGATGTGGTCAATGGCAAAGCCGATTTCGGCGCAATCCTCGTCTATGACGTGAGTCGCTGGGGGCGATTCCAGGATGCCGACGAGAGCGCGTATTACGAGTACATCTGCCGCCGTGCCGGCATCCAGGTTGCGTACTGCGCCGAGCAGTTCGAGAACGACGGGTCACCTGTCTCGACCATCGTGAAAGGGGTAAAGCGGGCAATGGCTGGCGAGTACAGCCGTGAATTGTCTGCGAAGGTTTTCGCGGGCCAGTGCCGTTTAATTGAGATGGGCTTCCGGCAAGGAGGCCCAGCCGGCTACGGGCTGCGCCGCGTATTGGTCGATGAGCACGGTCTCATGAAGGCGGAGCTGTGCCGGGGCGAACATAAAAGCCTGCAGACGGACCGGGTAATCCTCATGCCGGGGCCGGAAAGCGAGGTGCGAACTGTCAATCTAATCTATAACTGGTTTATCGACGAGTCACTCGACGAATACGAAATCGCAGCTCGCCTGAACGGCATGCACGTGCGGACCGACCTTGACCGGGAGTGGACTCGAGCCACGGTACGGGAGGTATTAACCAACGAGAAATACATTGGCAACAACGTCTATAACCGTGTGTCGTTCAAGCTGAAAAAGATGCGGGTGACCAACACACCGGACATGTGGATTCGAAAGGAGGGAGCATTTCAGGCAATTGTGCCAAGTGAAACGTTCTACACGGCTCAGGGCATTATGAGAGCGAGGGCGCGGCATTATTCGAATGAGGAGTTAATCGAACGATTGCGCAACCTGTACCGCAGTCGCGGGTTCCTGTCTGGCGTAGTGATTGACGAAACAGATGGCATGCCTTCTACGTCGGTCTATGTTTATCGATTCGGCAGTTTGATTCGCGCCTACCAGACAGTCGGTTTTACTCCTGGCAGAGACTATCGATACATTGAGACCAACCGCTTCCTGCGGCAACTGCATCCGGAAATCATTGCGCAGACGGAGAGGAAAATCGCGGATTTGGGCGGCACGGTGATACGCGACCCGGCAACCGACCTGCTGACGGTCAATGACGAATTCACGGCGTGCATTGTGCTCGCGCGCTGCCAGGCGCATGACAATGGCCGGAATCATTGGAAGGTGCGCTTCGATACCAGCCTCCTGCCGGATATCACAGTCGCGGTGCGACTCGACCAGACGAATGCATCGACGCTGGACTACTATCTTTTGCCACGTCTGGATTTTGGACAACCGCGTATTCACCTCGCCGACCAGAATCCAGTCGAGTTTGAGAGTTATCGCTTTGATACGCTGGACTACCTCTATGGCATGGCCGAGCGTGCGCGTCTCAGGAGAGTAGCGTGAACGCGCGGCAGCAGCCCGGAGAAATCCGGATGGTCCCCATCTCCCAGATTGAAGTCATCAATCCGCGAGAACGCAACGGTCGGGTTTTCAATGAAATCGTCGACAACATCAAGGCCATCGGACTCAAGAAGCCTATCGTGGTCACGCCGCGTGCAACGGCCGGCGGCATAGAAAAATACCTGCTCGTGTGCGGCGAGGGGCGATTGAAGGCGTTCCGCACGCTCGGGGAAGCAACTATTCCCGCACTCGTGGTGAGCGTCAGCGATGAGGACGCGTTCGTCATGAGTCTGACGGAAAACATCGCGCGCAGACAGTGTCGCCCGCTCGAACGGCTCGCCGGCATTCGGCAACTGCAGGAGCAGGGATATGCGCCGAAGGTCATTGCCGAAAAGACGGGTCTAACGCCGGCTTACGTTCACGGCATCCTTATGCTGCTGCGCCAGGGAGAAGAGAGACTTGTCGTTGCGGTGGAGAAAGGCGTCGTCCCCCTGAATGCGGCCCTCATGATTGTCGGCGCCGGCGACGATGATGCCGAAATACAGGCAGCGCTCCAGGAGGCCTATGAGTCGGGAAAATTGCGGGGCAAGCAACTGATGAGCGCTCGTCGCGTCATCGAGCGCAGAAAGGCACTCGGGCGAAGCACCGCGCACAATATGACGAGTAAATCCGCCGCTGTGACCACATCGAGTCTCGTGCGAACGTATGAGCACGAGGTCGAACGTCAGAAGTCCATGGTGAGAAAGGCCGAGTTCACGCAACAGCGGTTGTTATTTGTGGTCGGCGCATTGAGGCAACTGTTTGCCGATGAGAACTTCATCAACCTGCTGCGCGCTGAGGGGCTGGCCAGCCTGCCGAAGTATCTTGCCGAACGCGTTTGGCCAACCGGGAGTGCCACATGACTGGCGTAACTCTCGGATTCATCCCCGAGCCGTTGTCGGTGCCGGTCTCCTGCATCTTGCCATCGCGGAGAATACCGGCGCCGGTGCTCGAGTCGCGCAAATTCAGGCAGATAAGAACTTCAATTGAGGAGGTAGGCCTCATCGAACCGCTTTCCGTAACGCCAGCGGACCAGTCTTCCGGGGAACATGTTCTGCTAGATGGGCATCTACGTTTACTTGCCATCCAGGACTTGGGGCACGAGCGGGTTGCCTGTCTTGTCGCGACCGATGACGAGAGCTACACCTATAACAACCGGGTCAATCGCCTCTCGACAATCCAGGAGCACTATATGATTCGGCGTGTAATTGACCGAGGCGTATCGCCCGAACGATTGGCGAAAGCTCTTTCCGTGGATGTATCCCTGATTATAAAGAAGATGTCTCTGCTCGATGGCGTGTGCCCAGAAGCGGCTGAACTTCTCGGAGACCGGCAGTTCTCACCGGAGCTTGTTCGCGCTATCCGCAAAATGAAGCCCACGCGGCAGGTCGAATGCGTTGAGCTGATGGTGGCCGCGAACAACGTGTCTGTCTCCTACGCGGAGGCATTGTTGGTAGCAACGCCTGCAGCGCGTCTTGTCGAAGGCAAGAAGCCACGTAAACTGACCGGCGTTAGCCCGGAGCAGATGGCGAAAATGGAGCGGGAAATGAGCAATCTGCAGGGTCAGTACAAGCTCGTGGAACAGACTTACGGTCAAGACGTGTTGAATTTAGTGCTTGCGAAAGGGTATCTCGCCAAGCTCCTCGAAAACGATTCTGCACGGCAATACGTTGCCCAACGTCATCCGGATTTGATGGCGGAGTTCGATTCCATCATTGCAACCATTTCTCTCGACCAGCAGCAATTCGGCACGGTCCTCTAGTCGAACCCTGACATCGTGGCTGTAACACGCCGCGTACGACGCACTGCGAGATGAGCGCCATCGCTTTGACGTCTGCGCTACGCAATGGCGATGCTGCACCTTCCTCTGGTTTTTGTTCAACAGCGACGCCGTTTTACATCGCCAACATCGTCTAGAAGCAGGCAACCTCGACGTCCGCGGGCCAAACCGGCTCGCGCCTTCTAAGGCCATTGCATAGGGCGGCGTCCGTCGCCAGTCACACTTCCGCTACAACCGCTGCCCGGACGTTGTCGCATGCTGCCTCGACGTCCTCCGGCCATATCGGTTCACGACAGGTTAGCTGGGCAATGTAGTGGAGCACGGACAGCAAAAAAACTGGCACACTGAGTACGGTGGAAAAAATGCGGAGTCCCGTGCTAACGCCGCTAATGTCGCGCAGTCCGTAGAACCATAGGCTCATGGAAGCTCGAAGAGAGGGGCCGCGCGGCAGATAGTTTTTCACAGGTGGCAGCGAATCCGGACCGCTTTCCATGTAACGGCGAATGAACTCGAAGTTGGCCTGGACCTGATAAAGCACCTGTTTGCCGTAGCGCGTGGACTCTTTCGCTCCGTTGACTGTCCGAAGCCCAAAGCTGAAGGTGTCAACGATTTTCTTGCCGGAGACGTCAAGAACGAAACAGCGCATCAGAGTGGGCGCTCCGCCAAACGTGGCGTTGGAGGGCAGCCGGTGTACAAAGAAGAATGCCTTATCCCATGGAACGGCGATGACACCGCACGGGCCGTTGTGCCGAAACGCATACACCGTGCGAGTCTTGCGGTTGAACCGCACAGATTTGTGCCGGTAGTTGAAGCAGTCGCGCAGGAGAAGCAACACCGTGAACGCGCAGCTAAGCACTCCCACCACCGCAAAAAACCACATCCCGGCGCTGAAGACTCCCTGCTCACCGTTCCTGACCATCGCCGGAGTTATCTCCACAGCGCCCTGTATCGCAGTGACCGTGAAAAATACGAACGCAGGGAACCCAACCAGGAAGGCAAGCAGACACCATCCAACCTGCGAATATGAGCCGTCACAAACCTCCAGGTACACATCGTTCATGCCGAACACGGTATAGGCGTCAGCAGCCTCGGCGGCGACCGGTTTGCGGACGTCTATGCGCCGCGTCGCTTCACTCTCGTCAACTGGGCGATTCAACCCCACCCTGGTCATGTAGTCATACGCCATATCTTCTCGCTTACGCTGCCCTAGCGATTCCTCCTAAGCTCCGAGGCAGCTCGCGAAACGACTAGGCGGGCACCAGCAGTTCACCCTAGTCGCGGCACTTTGTCCACGGCTTATCGACCATCGACTCTCTTTGAATGAAAACTGTTAAGTCGTCGCTAGACCGCAATGAGCTTGCGCCAATCAGGATGTTAGTGAGCCCATGGTCTGCGACGCCACCAGCTTCGGAAGAGGCTCGCATTTGCACTGGCATAAATCGTTCTCGAGCGCGACCTGCTTGCCCATCACGCTCATCGTATGAGGCGAGCCATCGCTGATGATGATGCCCTCGGTGTTGCACGTGTGGCACGATACAGGAGCCCCAAGATAGGCCAACGGCCGGCCGTCGAACGACGAACCTGCGATGCCGTCTAGCACCACACCGTTGTGGGTAGTCGTGTCGTCTTTCAGTATAAATTTGCGGCTCATGGTAAGACATCCTCCTTCTCGCTCAATAAATTCCGGCAAATGGCAGAGCGTGTTTCTGCGCCGAAACTCTTGCGGTCAGGCCACGCGGGAATCCCATCAAACAAGGCTTCGGTTTTAACGTCAGCACTGACGGCGAATATCAAATGACCTCAATGCCGCTTCGGCGGTGTCGCGATGCTGTGAACTCGAATTGGCTGTTTGACGGCACACCAGCCCTAGCTGCCGCTCTGCGCCGATTTGCGAAGCGCCTTCGCATTCTCGATATCCTGCTTTTCCAGCGCACGTAGTCCCGTTACGACGGCGTTGTCGGGGCCAAGATTGCTCTCAAGCAAACCGACGGACATTACGTGCGTGGCGCAGTCATGCAACCTCGCCTTGAGCGTGCTCTCATCCAGCGTGTCTTTGCCGTCATCGGTCATCGGTCTTCGCGTCCGACCATACCTCGCCTGACGACCAGGAACCAGTTGTCCCATCTTGTTGGATGCGAGCGTGAATAGCATATTGCCCCGGCTTAAGTCCGATACGCGCGGTCCAGGGGTGGTCAGCGTCCGGGAACTTGATGGCACACTCCTGCACGGCCGCGTCACTGCTTTCGAGTTGGACCCACTGGGCGTCATGTGGGGCCTCCGTCTTTGCGAGCGTGGCGGCTGCGCGAGCTAGCGAGCTGTCTGATGCGCTGTGGCAGGCTGTGAGGAAAATCAGCGTCGTCGCACAGAAGAGAAGGCCGCATTTCTTTCGCATCGGATATATGGTGACAAGTTAAATGTTGACGTGTTTGCCCGCGTGCGAATCAGTGCCCGGAAGGGAGTGGCGTTGCGACACGGGCTAACGTGCTGACCTTGGCCGCGACGCAGGTCTGGCAGTTCACTCAAGCGAATCCGGGCGAGACAGTAGTAGCGCGTTCACACAGCAAAGGAAGCCCGCAACCTCAGGCTTGAGCCATTGCGGGCGACGCTGAGTTGCCGCAGGCGGCTTCTATCTCGGTCGGCCATACCGGCTCCCGGCTCGTCAGTTGCGCAATGTAATGCAGTATCGACAGCAGGAATATCGGCCCCGAAAGCAGGATGGTGACAACGCGCATGGCACCACCAGCACTGCCGACAGCTCCTATGCCATAGAACCAGACGCTCATTGAGGCGCGCAGAGAGGGGCCTCGCGGAAGATACCGTTCGACCTTCGGTAGCGCGTCCGGACCCTGCTCCATGTACCGCCGGATGAACTCGAAGTTGGCCTGAACCTGATAGAGGACCTGTTTGCCAATCGGAGTGGACTCGTCTGCGCCGTTGACCGTACGAGCACCGAAGCTGAACGTGTTGACGATTTTCTTTCCGGCGTCGTCAAGGACAAAGCACCGCATCAGTGTTGGCGCTCCCCCCGCCAGCCCATTGGAAGGCAATCGGTGCGGGTAGAAAAACGCCTTGTCCCAAGGTACCGCGATTACTCCGCCCGGCCCATTGTGCCGGAAGGCGTACACCATTCGCGTCTGGCGATTGAAGCGCACGGCCTTGTGCCTGTAGTTGAAGCAATCGCGCAGAAGTATCACAACCGTGAGCACGCAGCACAGCACCGTAATCACGGTGAAGACCCACATGCCGGCACTGAACACCCCCTGTTCACCGTTCCTGACCATCGCCGGCGTATCGACAATCGCGCTCTGCGCGGCTTCCACGGTGAGTAAAGCAAATGCCGGGAAACAAAGCAGGAAAGCAAGAAGGCCCCAGCCAACCTGCGAGTAAGAAGCGTCGCAGACTTCGAGATAAACATCGTTCATCCCGAACACGGTGTAAGCATCGGCAGCTTCATTGACGACGGGCTTGTGAACATTAATGCGCCGTGCGACCTCTTCCTCGGTTAGTGGACGGTTGATTCGAATCTTTGTCAGGTAATCGTATGCCATGGTGACTCGCTTATGAGGTCAGCGCTTCGAACTGCTTGCGTTCGTCGAGTTCTGAGAACTTTTCCGTCGCTGTACCGAAGAAGCACTTATTGAGCCATTCCTCGATTTCCCGGTGCTTCTTCCATGCTATTAAAAGACCGATGACAACAAGCACAACCATAAGCGCAAAAATCAGGACGGTCGCGCCGGCAATCATGGCAAGGCAAAGCAGGCCGTTTGTAACGGCAGATGCAAAATACAAGGAGGCTAGGCCCGCATGTCCGGACTCTCGTTCGGTCTTGAATTGCTGAAGGTCATACCACGCCCCGACCAATCCGGCTACCGCACCTACGACACGGAAGGCAATTTCGATAACGGTGCCCCATTTCAGCAACAGCTGCGAATAACGCCCCCCCAGTTTGCTAAATGCCTTCATTCCATTACCAACCGTCTGGAAGGACGCCGCACACGTTGAGACGATAGCAGCAACGAACTTGTCATGGTTCTCCTTGCGGTTCAGCGCACTGGACTTTGCCAACTCCTTGCTAGCCAACATCCAGTTCACCGCATTGAAGATAACCCCGATGACGCCGTATCCAACTTCACCCTGTGTCGCAGCCCGAAATTTTGGAAGAAAGCTTGCATTGATGTTCTCTTCCGTCAATACCGCGCGCACTCCCGGTGCAAAGATTGCCGTCCCCCTGCCACTGAGGGAAGTAGCGCCCGATGACGCCTGGAGAGCCTCATCGGCGTTGAAGACAATGAACTGCGGAACCTTGATTGGGCCATCCTTGGGAGACGAGCTCTGGAAAGTCTTACGCAGGTTCGCGTTCAGCGAACCCAGGCTTGGACGTTTGTTCGCGGGCATCTGTTCGTACATCTGGCGCGCCATAAAGGAAATCCACTGGTTGACGGTTCCTTCGACGGGCTTGTAGATGACGGTGGTGCGCGAACGCAGACTCATGCACGCTGTGAGAACCCGGACACTCGCTGTATCGCCAGTCTTGGCGATAAAGCCGGCAATCGGACCACCCAGCTCGTGCAGCATGCCAGCCACTGCCTTGTCGGCCCGCACAATCAGGCCCCGGCCTTCCTTCTCGAGAATCTCGTTGGCAGAGTGGTTCAGCTCAATGAGCTTCGCGGCCGGCTCCCGCACTTCAAGCATAGGGAATCCTGCCGCTTCCTTCAGTTTTTCAGCCGACGGGTCGTGGTTCAGAATCATCGAACGCAGAAGCGGATTGTGGCGGTCCTTCAAGTCTCCCTTGGCCCATTCGAGGACCAGGTCATAGACCACCCTGCGGTCAGCCGACCCATATATACATGCGTAGAAGAGTTCGGCGTATTCGACGCCCTTTGCTACATCGAGTTCATGGAAGTCCCACGCAAACACCGTCCTCAGCTGCGTGCCCTTTAGCCAGGCGACATAGTCGTCTGCGAGCGGGTTGAGCACCGTGTCTTCTATCTGTTGCATCTGCGTCTTCATGTCATTGCGGAACTGCGTCACCGCATTCTGGCTGTAGGATTCGGTGTACGGCTTCCAGGCAGCTGCCTTCACCGAATCCATCTCCCGTTCCTTCTGCTCGTCGATGGACTTGACCGCCTTTTCGTAGGCCTTCCCCCCATCAAACAGGGAGTAAAGGGCGTACGTTTCAGCCGACTGTCCCTTGAGCTGCTCTGCGGCCGCATTCTCGTCCTCCTCTGCACTTTCTTCGATAGAGGATTTCATTCCGTCAATCGCGCTCGCCGTCCACATTTTTCTCTGATACGGCTTCATGGCCGCACCCATCGCTACAAACTGCTCGGCGTTGAGCTCCTGCGTGATGCCAGCTGGGTCCCAAAGTGCGAAGAAAACGCCATTGCCCTTGTCGTGTGCGTCCGTAAATTGCTTGAGCCCGCTCGCTTCGCTTGCGCGGTCCTTGAAGGCAAACGGCGAGCAAGATGCAGCGACGTCCACGCCGCCCTTGTACTCGAGCACATAGTCGGTAACGTGCGCAATGGTCTGGGCATGCTTCTGCGAATGGCTGCCGTTCGCCCATCCCGCTGCATCGAAGAGCTGCATCCGGTGGTCCCTGCAACCATTTTCGTTGGCTTCATAACGCTTGCGCACAGGAGCCGTCCAGCGTACGTCGCTGAAAGCCAGATAGACCTTGCCTGCCTTCTGCGGATGGTCGATGCTGATGCACTGCGCGAGTTCCTTGTGCCCGGTCTGCTGACAGTTGAATCCTTTCTCCTGCGTTTCGGGCAGGTCGACGTCGAGCGGGTAGTTGAAGACATAGCCTTCGGACGTCACGCCATAGATTTGCCACTTGCTTTGGGATGGGTAATAGACGTGGATGAACCCTTTGCGCACCGAACGCAAGAAGTAGGTCGCCTTCTTGGCACCTACGCCTGTGACGCCGTCACCAAACGGTCCCTTCGGTAACGCAGCTACACCAAGCTCGATGGGAGTGGCAACTACGATGACTTTGAGGTCGAACGGGTGGCGAAGGTCGAACTGGACGCGAAAGGAACTCAAGCGCAGTTGAACGCAGCCATTGCGCCTGTGGCGGACCGGCTGCTCAAACGCTACAAAGCCAGGCAGCAGGAGAGGACCCTTGCCGAAGAGCAGCACGACGACAAGGCCGCTCAGGCCGCGAAAGATGCGCTCGACGCGCTCGTTCTCTTCAAAAATGATATGGGCGCATTCGTCCGCCTGTACGCGTTCCTCTCGCAGATTTTCGATTACGGCAACACCGGCATCGAAAAGCGCTTCTTGTTCTTTAAGCGACTGATACCGCTGCTGGAGTTTGGCCGTGAACGCGACGCGGTCGACCTTTCGAAAGTGGTGCTGACTCACTGTTAGCGCCGATGTAAAAATGACCCTGTCGCCGCAGTAAACCTGACCCACCTGGTAGACGATGGCGGCTTTTGCCGCCGATGCTGACTCAGGAGCAAGCAGTGGAAATCAAGGTATTGGC
>NZ_JBGGWA010000019.1:0-106844 GCF_041321145.1 Paraburkholderia sp. IW21
GGCCAATACCTTGATTTCCACTGCTTGCTCCTGAGTCAGCATCGGCGGCAAAAGCCGCCATCGTCTACCAGGTGGGTCAGGTTTACTGCGGCGACAGGGTCATTTTTACATCGGCGCTAACAGCTAGTCTCATCAGTAGGCCCTCGGCAATCCACTCCGTGAGAGTGGCACGTCGTTTGCGTAAGCTGGGCTTCCCGGCCATATCAATAACGAGAACAACCATGCGACCCGACCACACCCCTACAGATTTCACGCAGCCTCAACTGCTGTTAGCCAAATCGGTGGATGGCCCTGACGAGGGTGGACCGCAAAGGTCGCGGAACGCATTCCCGCGCGTCACTTTCTGCTTCGCTTGGCTGTTTGGACTGGAGCCGTTCCTGACAGGAGCCTTCGACGAAGTCTCGCTCCCGGTTCGATAGACATTGATCGGGAAGGGTGAGAGAGCGCACAAAGTAGTGTTGAAAGTTTCGCAGCGCACGAGGGCAATTTCTACAGCTTGGTTGATGCGTATGTCGCGCGAGCCGCGTCTGCTAACCGCGGTACCCGTGAGAAACGGATTGCGCTCGCAGGGCGCTCATCCGAGGATGAGACGCTCCGCAAGGTCGCAAGGCAACCATAAGGGCCACCTACCGGAAAGTAGGGAAACTCCGTGTAAAAAAAAGAACGGCTGTGCCGTTAACGAATGTGGAAGGCTGTTCGATTTTTGCCGTCCGCTTTCAGCACGGGGTTATTGTCACGCGGCGGCCGGCGCCGCAGTTCACCTCCGGGCAATGCCCGTGCCGAAGGCTCCACTTCCTCAGCGGCGCGGGGTTTGCAAAGCAGCTGTCCAGTTCCGAAGCCAGAATGCATAAAGCCCCCAATGGCGATTTTTGGCACGCCCATCCAGGCGTGTGCTACTCGCCGCAGCGGAAAGCAAACCGCCTGCGCACCCGGGGCGGCCAAGAGCCGGCACCAGATCAAAATGCGGTCGCCATGGCGTAAAGCCAAACGAGAAATCGCAGCCGCCTTTAACGCGGCTATCGCATGAGATTCACTACGCTAGATATTCGCGCGTTAATGTCGCGCCGACCAGATTAAATCAATTAAGTTCCCACTTTCCTGAAATAAATCTACTCCGCATCGGAATGGCTGTTGCAATTGCCTGGATTTCACGCAATCAGATATCTCTCACTTTCAATCGCTCCGGCCCGATTACGTCACGCATATTAAATGCTGTTGCATACGCACAACTTTAATATTGAGATGTTGCAAATAATTTCTGTCCAGAGCAGGTGCGGTGCAGCCCCTGATTTTGCGATAAATGCCTGAAAAACAAAGGCTTAATGCCCATCTCGGATTCATTGTTGCGGATTCGGAAAAATCCTGTTGTGTAAATTGCCAACGTCTCTACTAGGGTGTCCCCCTACACTCACGCTTCGTTCAAAGGGTGCCTGGCTGATCCGAAACGGCTTGGTGAACAGGTGGCAGCGAGTGATTTATGCGCTGCTGAGGCAGGTCCCGCTCCCCGCGTAAATTTATCGAACAGGAGTCCCACGCATGAAAAAGAGTCTCATCGTCGTTGCGGTTGCCGCATCGTTCGCTTCCGTCGCTCACGCACAAAGCAGCGTGACCCTGTATGGTCTGCTGGACGCAGGCCTGACGTACACCAGCAATGTCGCCCCGGCCAACGGCCTCGGGCACGGTAACGCAAAGTGGGCAGCGGGTAGCGGCGGCATCAACCAAAGCATGTTCGGTCTGCGCGGTTCGGAAGATCTGGGTGGCGGTCTGAAGGCAATCTTCACGTTGGAAAGCGGCTTCAACATCAACAACGGCAAGTTCGCTAACAACAACGGCATGTTCAACCGTCAAGCGTTCGTCGGTCTGTCGAGCGCACAATTCGGTACGGTCACGCTGGGTCGTCAATACGACGCAGCACAAGACTACCTGGCACCGCTGACCGCAACGGGCAGCTGGGGCGGTACGTACTTCGCGCACCCGTTCAACAACGACAACCTGAACACCAACGGCGGCTACGCAGTCAACAACTCGATCAAGTACTCGAGCGCTAACTATGCAGGCTTCACGTTCGGCGGCACGTACGGCTTCTCGAACCAGGCTGGCGCATTCGCAAACAACCGCGAATATAGCGTCGGTGCTGCATACCAGTACCAAGGTCTGCGTTTGGGCGCTGCTTACGCACAGCAGAACAACCCGGGTGCAACGAACGCAGCAGGCACGGCAAGCAACGGTGGCGCATCGGACGGCGCGCTGTTGGGCGTCAACGGCAACTTCCGTCAGCGTGAATTTGGTGCGGCAGGTTCGTACTCGTTCGGCCCGGCTACCGTCGGTCTGGCATGGACGCAATCGCGTGCTGACAACTACGCCGCAGGCCAACAATCGCTGCGTTTGAACAACTATGAAGTGAACGGCAAGTACAACATCACCCCGGCTCTGGGCCTGGGCGTTGCGTACACGTTCACCGACGGCCATATCTACGGCGCCAACCAAGTGGGCAGCGACAAGGTTCGTTTCCACCAGATCGGCCTGCAGGCTGACTACTCGCTGTCGCGTCGTACCGACGTCTACGCTCAAGCCGTGTACCAACACGCATCGGGCGACAACGCAGTGGCATCGATCTACAGCGGCGACCCGACGCAACTGCCGTCGTCGTCGAAGAACCAGACGGCCGCTACGGTCGGTCTGCGTCACCGCTTCTAAGCTTCAGCAGAAGCTAGTTGTTGCAGAAAAGGTGCCGTTCGCGGCACCTTTTTTTATGGGCGTGGCACTTTGATGCACAGCACCCGGCCTGAATGCCAGATGGTGCGCGCCTCGCAAGACCTTGCCGTACCGTGCGGTACTCAGAAAATCGTACGCAAGCCGAGTGCAACGCCGGTCTGATTGCTCTTGCCCGGCAATTCCGCCGAGGCAGCGCCGGACACCTTGCCGAAATCGACCGTACCGTACACTTGCGTGCGCTTCGACAACGCATACTCCGCCAACGCCACGAACGTATAGCGATTACCGCGGCCTAGCTGGCCGTTACCGATCGCCGCATTCGACATATGGTCGTAATACGCCGCGCCGGTCAGCGTAAGGGCGTCCGTGGCCTGCCACGATACGCCAGCAAACGGACCGTTGTCGACGCGCCCCGAACCCTTCAGAATATCGACACCCGGCACGAGCCTTTGCTGTGCCAGCGCGCTGTCGACGAAGCCCGTATCGTCCTTGGAATGCAGATAGCCGACGTACACCTTCGCAAAACTGAACGCATAGACCGCGTTCGCGTTGAAGATGGTCTGCTTGTGGTTGCTGTTGTCGCTGTTCTGTTGCACGCCGGCTGCGACGCTCAGCGGCCCGGCCACATACGACAGCGTGAAGCCGTACATGCTGCCCGCGCCAAGATGTCCCGGCACTTGTCCCGAGAAACCTCGGACATCGCCCGATTCGGCGTTGGTGCCGAACGAGTACATTGCGGCCATCGTCAGGCCTTTGTACGTGCCGGTGTATTTGACGGCGTTGTCTGAGTAGAGCCCCGCGCCGAGCGCGCCCGGCAACCATGAATTCTCCGCGTAATTACCGACCGTGAGCGGATCGTAAGTATCGCCTAGCAAATCGAACAACGGCGTCTTCTGACGGCCGAACGTCACCGTGCCGTACTGGCTGCTCAAGCCCACATAGGCATTGCGATTGAAGATCCGCTGGCTGTCCGAAGCCGAACCGTCCTGTAGGTTGATACCGCTTTCCAGATCGAAGATTGCTTTCAGACCGCCGCCCAGATCCTCCGAGCCGCGCAGACCCCAGCGGCTGTTGGTGATCGCGCCGTTGGTCATATACAGGCGCCCGTCGTTCTTCGCATTGGCGTTCGTCAGATAGCGCACACTCGCGTCGGCGACGCCATATAGGGTGATCGAACTCTGTGCCGAAGCCTGTTCAGATGTCATTGCGAGTGCGGCGCCGCTCATGAGTGCGGCAGTCTTAAGGAGTCTTATTTGTCTCACTGGAATTCCTACGTATGCGGTGATGGATTTTTCATGCAAGGCGCAGCGCGCAGGCTCGCCACGCACCGGGCGCGCCGATGATAGACCACGACCTTCATCGCGCCATAAATCCTTCGGCACAATAAGGTATTGCGATTTCTGACGATTGTCCTTGCGTGTTATCAGACTGCGCACCGCAACTATCCGTGCTGGAAAAATTCAGGTGTGCTGGTCAATATTGTCTTCGCGCAATTCGAGGCCAATGCCATTTTGACGCAGCCTGTGTCGCGCAGAGACAACGCGCGCGCCGTTTAGATTGCTCAAGACGTGTTTCTACGGCAAACAAAAGGCCGTCACCTCATAACTCTGGTGACGGCCTATTTGACTCGGATGCGCCAAGTGCGCCGCTCAATCACGCGTGCTGTTCGACCTTGAACACTGAAACGGCATGGCGCAGCCGTTCGGTTTGCTCGTCGAGTGAACTGGCTGCGGCCGCCGCCTGCTCGACCAACGCCGCGTTGCGCTGCGTCACATCGTCCATCTGGTGGATCGCGAGATTAACTTCGTCGATACCCGTGCTTTGCGCTTTCGAGGCCGCCGAGATCTCATTCATGATCGCCGTCACGCGACGCACCGCATCGACCACTTCGCCGATCGTGCTGCCCGCCTTGCCTGCGAGCGTCGAGCCTTCGCCGACCTGCGCGACCGACTGATCGATCAGCACCTTGATTTCTTTGGCCGCTGTCGCGCTGCGCTGAGCGAGGTTGCGTACTTCGCCCGCGACGACCGCGAAGCCGCGGCCCTCTTCGCCGGCGCGCGCCGCTTCCACCGCGGCGTTCAGCGCCAGGATATTGGTCTGGAACGCGATGCCTTCGATCACGCTGATGATCTCGCCGATTTTGCGTGAACTATCGGTGATGCCGGCCATTTTCTCGACCACGTCGTTGACCACCTGGCCGCCGCGCGCGGCGATATTCGACGCATCGGTTGCCAGTTCCGACGCGGTCGCCGCATTGTCGGCGTTCTGTGTGACGGTCTTGGTGATTTCGTCCATGCTGGCTGCGGTTTGCTGCAAGGAGGCAGCCTGTTCTTCGGTGCGGCTCGACAGATCCAGGTTGCCCGCGGCAATCTCCTTCGAGGCGACGGTGATCGTCTCGGCGGATGCTTTGATCCGTGCGACAGTCGCAGCGAGTTGATCGCGCATCTCGCGCAGCGAGAACAGCAGGCTCGACGTGTCGTCGCGACGCAGGGCGATGTGGGTGGCGAGATCGCCACGCGCAATCTGCATCGCAATTGCCGCCGCCGTGGAAGGCTCTCCGCCGATCGAACGCGATACGTTGCGCACCACGCGCGAGGCCACGAACGACACCAGTACACCCAGCAGCACCAGCATGCCGGCCGAGCGTGCAAGGGTTGCGTAGAACTGCGCCTGGATATCGTCCATATAGGCACCGGCGATAAAGTCCCAGTTCCACGGGACGAAGCGTTTTACATAGCCTATCTTTTCGCTCGGCGCTGTCTCGCCGGGTTTCGGCCACCAATAGCGCAGATAGCCTGCGCCGCCCGCCGAGCCGCCGGCTTGGGCGATGTCGTGATACAGCGCGTTGCCCTTGGCGTCGCGGAAGCCGCTCATGTCCTTGCCATTGAGCTTGGGGCTCATCGGATGAGCGACCATCACTGAATCGCCGCGCACGATCGTCACGTAGCCCGATGTGCCATAACGCTGTGCGCTGACGCGGGCGACGGCCTGCTGTTTGGCCTCGTCGACGGAGAGTTTGCCCGCGTCGGCCAGCTTCGCGTAGTCCGCGACGATCGATGCCGCCATATCGGTGACATCGGCCAGATCCGCGCGTCGTGCGCCCATTTGAGCGTTACGGGCTTCGAACGCGTTTACAACGGTGATGATCAGGAGCGCTGCCCAGCAAAGCAGCAACGGTACCCACAACTTCTGTTTCAGTGTCAGACGGTTCATTATCGACTTCGACAATACATTGAGCTCGGAATAGGGAGGGGCTGCAATCTTCGTTGCATAGTCGGCATAACGGCGGTTGCCGCAGATTCTTTATTCTGACTTCCGAAATTCCTGCTTGGAACGCAAAATGTTCGGTGTGAGGTGGCCGATGAAAAACGAGACAGACAGTTCACCATGACAGTTGCCAGGCTAGCTCACCACTCAGGATAATCGACGGCGCGGCTAGCGCCTCAGGAGACAGTGCGATGAAACACATGTTCGAAGAAGGCCTCGCGCGGCGTGAGGCCAATTATGTCCCGCTGACGCCGATCGATTTCATCGTGCGCGCGGCGGAAGTCTACGGGGAGCGGCTGGCGGTCGTCCATGGAGACATTCGCCGCAACTGGCGCGAAACCTATGAGCGCGCGCGACGCCTGGCCGGCGCGTTGCGAAGCTCCGGCATCGAGCCCGGCGATACGGTTGCCGCTTTACTGCCAAACATTCCTCCGATGATAGAGGCGCACTTCGGCGTGCCGATGGCCGGCGCCGTGCTCAATACGCTCAATACGCGGCTCGACGTCTCGTCACTGCTGTTCATGCTGCGTCACGGCGAGGCGAAGGCGCTGATCGTCGATACGGAGTACAGCGAACTCGCACACCGTGCGGCACTGGAATTTCCGGAGCTACGCGTAATCAGTGTGGCGGATGCAATGCCCGCCGACGCGGACAAATTCACTCGTGCGACCGACTACGAAGCGTTTCTGCGAACGGGCGACCCTGAGTTCGCCTGGGCAATGCCTGCCGACGAGTGGGACGCCATCGCGCTGAACTACACCTCGGGTACGACCGGCGACCCCAAGGGCGTGGTCTACCACCATCGCGGTGCGTATCTGAATGCGCTCAGCAATATCCTCGAATGGGACATGCCCAAGCACGCGGTTTATCTATGGACCTTGCCGCTCTTTCACTGCAACGGGTGGTGTTTTCCGTGGACTGTCGCCGCGCGTGCCGGCGTCAACGTCTGTCTACGCAAATTCGACGCGAAGACGGTGTTCGACCTGATTCGCCGCGAAGGCATTACGCACTATTGCGGCGCGCCGATCGTGCAAAGCGCGTTGGCAAATGCGCCGGCCGAGTGGCGCGACGGCATTACACATCGCGTGTCGACGATGGTAGCGGGCGCGGCGCCCGCACCGGCGGTGATTGCCAAAATGAAGGAGATCGGTTTCGATCTGACGCACGTTTACGGGCTCACCGAGACCTACGGGCCAGCCGCGGTCTGTGCGAAGCAGGAAGAATGGGAGACGCTCGACGACAACGCGCGCGCCGAAATGAACGCGCGGCAAGGCGTGCGCTATCACCTGCAGGCGGCAGTAGCAGTGCTGGACCCGGACACGCTCGCGCCGGTTCCTGACGACGGCGAAACGCTCGGCGAGATCATGTTCCGAGGCAACATCTGCATGAAGGGCTATCTGAAGAACGAGCGCGCCACGGAAGCGACCTTCCGCGGCGGCTGGTTCCATACCGGCGATCTTGGTGTGCGGATGCCTGACGGCTATATCCGCATCCGTGATCGCAGCAAGGACATCATTATTTCGGGCGGCGAGAACATCTCGAGCATCGAGGTCGAGGACACACTGTACCGTCACCCTGCAGTCTCGGTTGCCGCCGTGGTGGCAATGGCCGATCCGAAGTGGGGCGAGGTACCGTGCGCTTTCGTTGAGCTTAAGGAAGGCGCTCAGGTGAGCGCGGAAGAGATCATTGCGCACTGCCGGCTGTTCCTTGCGGGATACAAGCTGCCCAAAGCAGTGCGCTTCGGCGAATTGCCGAAGACGTCGACGGGAAAAATTCAGAAGTTCGAATTGCGCGCGCGGATCAAAGCGGAAGGCACAGAATAGATCGCGTGCAATTGGCTAGCGCGCCGAATGGCGCGCTATATGGTGCTGAACGATGCAAACGCAGGGTCCAGCGTGCGGAATGGCTCTTAACCCGCGCTTAACCGCGCGTGTCGACCCAGTTGCGTGCCCAGCGCGCCGAGTGCTGCAACGCCTGTTCTTCGTTCATGAAGTAGTCGAGCGAATAGAACTGGTAGCGCCCTTCGGCACGTGCGCTGTCGGCCCGTTCGAGCAGCAGGTTGGACGAGAAGCTACCGTCGGGCAAACGATGCGCCGAGGGTTTGACGGCATAGCCGTTGTAGTGATGAATATGTTTGTTTTGCATTTTATTTTTTAATAATGTTCGAGTGCGCGGCTGCCGGGCGAATCGTTTGTACGAGTCACGCGGGCGAGCTGATTCAAGCCATTGCGAGCCGAATCCAAAACGCAGTCGGAAAGCTAAAAAGGGCGTTAAAGCCAGAGGGGCGAATGAGGTGCAACGAGGCGTTTGGCGCTTAGGGCTTGCTGCTCAAAAACACATGCAGCTAAGAGCGATCGCGCCAACTGTGGGAGACAAAGCTCCGCGAGGATGTCGCTGCAGCCCGATGTCCGTTGCCGGACACCGAGCCCTTCAAACTTACATCGGCTTGATGTTAGCCGCTTGCAGACCCTTCGGGCCTTGCTTCGTTTCGAAGCTCACCTTCTGATTTTCAGCCAGCGTCTTGAAGCCGTCGCCGCTGATTTCGGAGAAGTGCGCGAACAGGTCGTCGCCGCCCTTGTCCGGGGTAATGAAGCCAAAGCCTTTGCTGTCGTTGAACCACTTAACGGTACCGGTATCCATGAAGAATCCTTGAGGAAAAAATAGTAAAGATTTGCTCTGTTGGAGCGCGTGAAGCATCAAGGAGGGAGAGGACAACGAATACCGCTGAGGAGCGAACATTGATGAACAGCAATCGAACTTCTTGAACTTCGAGTGCCACAGTAACCGCCGGGCATGTTTGCGTCAACACTTATCTTGTAACTGTCTTGCCGGACGTGGCTGGCGGCTCGGCTTGCGATACGGCCCTTGGCCTGCAGGCTTGTCGTGTCGAGCGGCACGACACGCTGCCCAAACGAGTTTGCCGTTTCAGATGCCCACTTTATGGGCCGTCAGGATCAGGCGCAATCCGAGCGCGGCAACCGCGCTGGCGGCGACGCGATCGATCCAGGCCTTCCACCGTAAATAGATTTCGCGCGGCCGTTTGCTCGAAAAGCACAGTGCGACGATCGTGTACCAGCCGGCTTCGATGGCGAAAATCGCGGGGGGCAACGCAAAGTAGCACCACAGCGGTGGATGTTGCGGGAGGAGGGCCGCGAAGATACTGCCATAGTAAACGGCTGTTTTCGGATTACTGAGTTGTGTGCTCAAACCGATCCAGAAGGATTTGCGCACATTGGTGGCGGCGGCTTGCGCGGCGTCGAATGCGAGCGGTTTAGCGGCGCCGCGCCAGATCTTCGACGCGAGGTAGATCAGGTAGAGACCGCCCGCCACTTTCAAACCGACGTAGAGCCATTCGACTGTGGCCAGCAACGTGTACAGGCCGAGTAATGCGATACCGCTGAAAAAGACGCCGCCGATACCCATGCCGGCGGCCGTCGCGAGGCCGTCGCCGCGCGAGAGTCCGATTGCATTTCGGGCGACGATGACGAAGCTCGGGCCGGGGCTCATCGCGCCCAGTAGCAGGGCGGCCAGAATCGTGATGATGGCGGTTGAGGCGGGCATTTTTGTGTATCTCCTGCAGGCGTGCTGGTGGAGGGAAAATAACATGAGAAAGAGAGATCTGCTTTTCTTTTGACTTTGCCGACAGTATTGGGTGTTCTGCCTTGCGGCGGCCGGGGCTTTCTTGATCCGATTGCCTGCGTGACGCTTTCTGTTTGCCCGCGAGCCACACAGACAATAAGTGCTGCGGGGGCAAATACGCCATTGCTGCAAGCAAGCAGAATTTGAATGCTAGAATCCATTTCCATACGCTGAAGCAACCTCGGAGCACCGAGGCCAATCACGGGCGCGATTCAAGTCGTTTGTCGACCAATCCCCCTAAATCCAAGATTTGTTGGGCATGATTTCCAGGTGCGAGTTTTCCCGCATCGGGAGATGCATCGTGAGTCCGATTTGCACTCCACCCATCTGATCCAGGCATAGGCTTCGCGTCGTTTAGCGAAGCCTTTGTTTTTCGAACGCGAGCATTATCTGCCGCGGAACCGGTACGTTATGAAAGAGCGAGAAGAACAACGGCTGTTCGACCTCGACGGGAATGCGCGTGAGCGCCTGATCGTGTGGATCCGCCGCCGCATGGACGACTATGGCATTACGATCGAAGCGCTCGCCGATTCGATCGAAGCCGACGCAGCCGCCATCCCAGCCGTGAAGTATCGCGACGCCTTTGGTAATACGTGGGACGGTCATGGCGATAAACCGGACTGGCTTGCGCGCGCGATTTACGCTGGGCAGAACATCGATCACTTCCGCTGCTGACGGTTGCCGCGGTTGTCGGGTTGCAGCGGCTAGCCGCTACCCCTTGATCAAGGCTTACTCGACTGATCGTGAAGTGGTTATTTCGCCCGGCAGCGGCCGGGCAAAAAAAAGCCCGCACATGGCGGGCTCAAATACTCGGAGTTTCGCGATCCAGTCGCTAGACGGATCAATTTCAGTGTATGTGAAAGCTACATGAAAGTATAGAAAATCCGCATCACAGGTCGAAAAATACGGTTTCCTTATCGCCCTGCATGTGGATATCGAACCGGTACACATTGGCCGTATTCGGCTCGCGACGCGCGATCAGCGTGTCGCGCCGGTCCGCGGGAACTGCTGCCAGCACGGCATCCTGTTCATTTGCCTTGGCTTCGTCCTCGAAATAAAGTCGCGTGAAGGTATGCAGCAGCATGCCTCGCATCGTCACGATGACATTCAGATGCGGCGCTGCGTCCGGGCTGGCGCGCCCGGGTTTCACCGTTTCAACGACAAAGCGCTTCTGCGGATCGGTCCCCGTGCCGACGCGGGCGAAGCCCCGGAAGCCGGTTGCCTCGACTTCGGCCCGGGATGCCGGATAGTGGCCTTGCGCGTCCACCTGCGATATTTCGAGCATCGCGTCGCCGATCACCTTGCCGTCGCCGTCGAACACCTGGCCCACGATCGTGACGTGCTCGCCGGCCGCTTCACGGTCGGCCACAACCGGCGTAAACAGACTTTTGAAGTCGAAGTCGTACTGCTGCGGACAGAGACCGTAGGCGAAGTACGGCCCAACCGTTTGCGAAGGCGTTTGCTTAAGTGTCGTCATGGCTTAGCGCTCCATCGGCGTTTCGTTGCGGCCGCGCAGCACGATGTCGAAATCGTAGCCGAGCGCATAGGCTTCTTTTGTCGTATCGAGCGAGAAGTTTGCGATCAGACGGTCACGTGCGTGCTCAGGCGTGCCCTGAAAAATCGGGTCGAAGGCCAGCAGCGGGTCGCCGGGGAAGTACATCTGCGTAACCAGGCGCGAGCCGAAATGGTCGCCAAACAGCGAGAAATGGATATGGTTCGGACGCCACGCGTTCGGGTGATTGCCCCACGGGTACGCGCCCGGTTTGATCGTCAGGAAGCGATAACGGCCTTCGTTGTCGGTCAGGCAGCGGCCCGCGCCGAGGAAATTCGGGTCGAGCGGTGCGTCATGCTGGTCGTTCTTGTGCACATAGCGGCCGGCGGCATTGGCTTGCCAGATTTCGACCAGCGTGTTGCGCACCGGACGGCCGCCTTCGTCGAGCACGCGCCCCGTCACGATGATGCGCTCGCCGAGCGGCTCGCCGTTGCGCACCGCGTTACGCGTCAGATCGTGATCGAGCGCGCCGAGGTCTTCCGTGCCGTAGACGGGCACGCGTTGATCGCGCAGCTTTTCCTTCAACGGAATCAGCGGACGCGTCGGGCCGCGCTTTACCGATGAACCGTAGCCGGGATAGATGTAGTCGGGGTGGGACGCGAAGTCGCGCGGGGTGAGAAAGGAATCGTCCATCTGTGTCTCCTTCGAACAATTGTGGGATACGGCGTTATTGAACGACTTTATCTAACCCGGGAGGTTATGCAAAATGACGTTTTCGCCATTTTCGTATAACCTGCCGTTATGCAACGTAGTCTCGCGGACAGCCGCGTCAAATTCCGTCATCTTCAGTGCTTTCTGGCTGTCGCCCAATTCGGCAGTGTGCAGCGGGCCGCCGGAAGCCTGTCCATCACGCAGCCGGCGGTCTCCAAGACCGTGGCCGAACTCGAAGCGATTCTCGGCGTGAAGCTATTCGAGCGCGGCCGCCATGGCGCCGTGCCGACCCGCGAGGGGCAACTCTTCATGCCGCATGCGAGCGCCTGCGTGAGTGCGTTGCGGCAGGGCGTCGATCTGCTGGCGCGCGCCGAAGGCGCGGCCGCTGCCACGCTGGAAATCGGCATTCTGCCGACCGTCGCAGCCGCGCTGATGCCGCCGGTGCTGAAACGGTTCGCCGCGCTTTGGCCGCGCGTGATCGTGCGCCTCGCCACCGGTGCCAACCCCGAACTGCTGGAGCGCCTGAAAGCCGGCACGATCGAATTTGCGATCGGACGTCTGGCAGACCCGGAACGGATGGTCGGGCTCAGTTTCGAGCAGCTTTTCAGCGAGCCCTTGATTGCCGTGGTGCGCGCCGGCCATCCTTTGGCGCTGGGGGCGGGATTGCCCGCCACGTCGCTGGAGGATTATCCGGTGGTGCTGCCGCCGTTTGGCACGCTGATCCGGCAATCGGCTGAGAGCCTGTTGACCGCATGGGGCGTGCCGCCGTTGTCGGGGTTTGTTGAAGTGTTGTCGGTTTCCACGGGCCGCGCGTTGACCCTCGAGAACGACGCGGTGTGGTTCGTGCCGTTGAGCGCCGTCGAATATGAACTGGCGCACGGCATGCTGATGCGCTTGCCGCTGCCGTTCGGCGGTACCGGCGAGCCGGTTGGGCTGATCCGGCGTTCGGACACGCAGCCGTCGCCGGTGGGCCGGGCGTTCATCGATGCCGTGCGCGAAGTTGCGCAGCAGCGCATGGCGGCTGCCGTCGGCAAGCCTGCGGCGAGGCGCGCGCCGAAACGCAGCCGCAGCAGCACACGCAAGACGTGACGCAGGGCGCCTGACGGCGCACACGGCAAGCCGATGTGCCACGCGTGAACCATCCAGTACAAAATGAAGGTTGCGAACGCCCCGCTACCCGGTGTACAAACACGGTGCAAAACCGTCGCGGGCCCCAGTGCTGCGGCACACCACGTGTGCAGTGTCACACTGAGGGGGTGTGACGGCTTGCATCGAACATCAGGAAAAGCGTCGAAAGACGGTACAAGGAGATTGCCATGCCCAGCGACTTGCCCACTCCAGACGCCGCGCTGCGAGCCGTGTCGGTTCCTGAGCACAATCCGCTCGGCACCGCCGGCCTCGAATTCGTGGAGTTTGCATCGCGCGAGCCGAAGGCGCTCGGCGAAACCTTCACGAAACTCGGCTTCAAGGCGATTGCGCGTCATATCAGCAAGAACGTCACGCTGTATCGCCAGGGCGAGATGCATTTCCTGATCAACGCCGAGCCGGATTCATTTGCCGAGCGCTACGCCGAGGAATACGGCGCGGGCATCTGCGCGATCGGCATTCGCGTGGCCAACGCGCAGCGCGCCTTCGACCGTGCGATCGAACTCGGCGCTTGGGCGTTTGAAGGCGAGCGCCTTGGCGCGGGCGAACTGCTGATCCCGGCGATCCAGGGCATCGGCGATTCACACATCTATTTCGTGGACCGCTGGCGCGGCCGCGGCGGTCAGCGCGGCGGTCTCGGCGATATCTCGATCTTCGACATCGACTTTCGTCCGATCGAGATCGACACCGCGCAAGCCGATCTGAATCACGCGGGCACCGGCCTTATCGCGGTCGATCATCTGACGCAGACCGTCGGCGAGGGGCGGATGCAGGAGTGGCTCGACTTCTATCGCGACCTGCTCAACTTCCGCGAGATTCACGAGTTGCACGCAAACTGGCATGTGTCGGCGGAATCGCGCGTGATGGTGTCGCCGTGCGGCGCGATCCGTGTGCCTTTGTATGAAGAAGGCACGCGTCGCACGAATCTGATGCACGAGTATCTGCCGGATCATCCGGGCGAAGGCGTTCAGCACATCGCGCTCGCCACCGACGATATTTTTGCTTGCGTCGAGCGACTGCTGGCGAACGGCGTCGAGTTCGTCGAGCCGCCGCCGAGCTATTACGAGCAACTCGAGGCGCGTTTGCCGGGCCATGGACTCGATGTCGAGCGGCTCAGGCGCACGCATGTGCTGGTGGATGGCGAGATCGGCGCCGACGGCGTGCCGCTGCTGTTCTTCCAGACCTTTGTGCGACGCGGTGCCGGCGAAATCTTCTTCGAGATCGTTCAGCGGCAAGGGCATCACGGTTTCGGCGAAGGTAATTTGAGTGCGTTGGCGCAGGCGCGCGGGCAAGCCGGCGCGTAACGCTGAATCAATCGCTATCGGGTTTGCCCGCCAACTCGGGATTGACGGCGCCGTATTCGGCCGCTTCCCTCAGCAACCACTCGCGAAAGCTGGTGAGCGGCTTGCCGTGGCTCAACTCGGTCGGATAGACGAGGTAGTACGCCGACTCGGCGACCGCGGGTGCGTCGAGCGGCACCACAAGTCCGAGCTGTTCGAGCTGCGCGTCGACGAAAAAGCGCGGCACCAGCGCAATGCCAAGACCGGCCGCGGCGGCGCTGATCAGCATCGTGTGGAGTTCGTAGCGCACGCCTTGCATCGACCGGTTGTCGTCGACGCCAAAGTTGGCGAACCAGGACGCCCAGCCGTCCGGCCGGGTGGTGGAATGCAGCAGCGGATAGTCCAGAAGATCGGCCGCCGTCTCAACGGGCCGCGTCAACAGACGTGCCGCGCACACCGGCACGACTTCCTCGCTGAACAGAAAATCCGCCGATGTGCCCGGCCATGTCGGTTTGCCGTAGTGGATCGCCGCTTCGAAATGCGTCTCGGCGAAGGGGAAGGTGCCGGTGCGCACGCCCATGTTGACCCGCACATCCGGATGCTGCGCGTTGAACGCCGCCAGCCGCGGAATCAGCCATTGCGACGCGAAGGTCGGCAGCACCGCCAACTCCAGATAACCGCCGCCGCTGCCATGCGCGATGATCGACAACGTGTCGCGGTCCAGTTGTTCCAGCGAGCGCCGCACCTGCGCGCTATAGACCTTGCCCGCCTTCGTCAGCACCACGCGCTGTTTGACGCGCACGAATAGCCGCACGCCCAGATTGCTCTCCAGCGTATTGATCTGGCGGGACACCGCGCTTTCGCTGAGGAAGAGCTCGCGTGCCGCATGCGTGAAGCTTTCGTGCCGTGCGGCGGCTTCGAAAGCGAGCAGCGCACCCATGTTGGGGATCTTGAATTTTCGCACGTTGATTCCAAAAACGCATCAAGTGGCGATTTTATCTCGCTTTACGGCGGGTCGGCGGATTTGAATAATCTCCTATCCGCCGATGCCGGGCTTGCGCCTGAAAGCCGCGCCGGCAAGCCGCTTTCAATTGCACGCACGCGTGCTTACCGTACTCCGCCTGGAACCTGTATGCGAAACGTCAAGAATGCGAATGTCGAACAACTGCTGCGGACACTGCTCGGTGCCGGGAAAACTGCGAGGCTGTTCGCCACGCTGAACCATCCGCAGATCCTCAACGAGTGGGAAGACGGCACTGTCACGCGCGCCGAACTGGCTCAAGCGATGAACATGGCGCTTTTCGAAGACCTGCTGGCGCGTTCGGCGAATGGCCGCGAGTACACCGAGGAAACCGTCGCCGCCGGCGGCACCGTCTATTTTGACCACGGCGCATTGCGCACGGTGCGCTGGGCCGAAAGCGGCGCGCTGCCGCCGGGCGAGGCCGCTTTCGCGCGAATCCTGCGTCCGCTCGGCTTCAAGATCAACGGCCGTTATCCGCTCGACCGTCTCGGCATGACCGGCCGCGCGTGGGCGCACGAGGATGCGCCCGATGAGATCGCGCAGTTCTTCGTCAGCGAATTGCATCCCGAGCGTTTTTCGGCGGAATTCCAGCAGGCCGTGACGAATGTGATTGGCGCATCGCGTGATCCATTGACGCCGCAAGCCACCGGCCAGTTGTGGGAGCTCGAACGTGAAGGCGTGCTGCCGCTTGAGGCGGCACAGGCGTTGCTGCCGGTGATCGTCGGCGCGTTCGCGCGTCAACATCAGATGCCACGCGAAGCCGATTACGAAGTATTGTTGCAGGAATCGGCGGAAATGGCGTGGATCGCGACCGAAGGCAACGCGTTCAATCACGCTACCGATCGCGTCGCGGACGTGTTTAAACTCTCCGACGACGAAAAAGCGAAGGGTCGTCCGATGAAGCCGGAAGTCGAGCGTTCGCGTTCGGGCCGTGTATTTCAGACCGCATATCGCGCGGATATCGTGCGGCGCGAATTTCGTTCGGCAAATGGCAGCATCGTGGCGCGCGAGGTGCCGGGCTCGTTCTACGAGTTCATCACGCGCAAGCGCACGTTCGATCAGGACGTGCGCCGCTGGGAAACGGACCTGCGTTTCGACGCGGGCAACGCACAAGGCATCTTCAAGATGACCGCGAGCCAGGCTGCTTGATGCGTAGTTGAGGCCTTAGCGCGGACGTTGGGCACAAGACATGGGGAGCGCAGTGGGAACGTCAATAGATGAAGAGCAGGGCGCGGGCGTGAATGTGTTGGACGAGGTGGCTTATACCGCGGTGACTGAGCCGCGCGTCGCCAAGTCTTTCCAGGGCACTGCCGCCGTGATGCAGGCGCTCGAAACGGACTTGCGCCGTCACGTGCGCGGCGAAGTGCGCTTCGATCAGGGCTCGAAAGCGCTGTATGCGGCGGATGCGTCGAACTATCGGCAAGTCCCGCTCGCCGTGGTGGTGCCGTCGGACGTCGACGATCTGCTGGAAGCGCTCGCTGCCTGCCGTCGCAACGATGTGCCGTTTCTCGCGCGCGGCGGCGGCACCGCGCAGAACGGCCAATGCGTGAACGTCGCCGTGGTGGCCGACGCGAGCAAGTATGTGAACCGCGTGGTGTCGGTCGATCCTGTCGCGGGTGTCGCGATCGTCGAGCCGGGTGTGGTGTGCGACACCTTGCGCGATGCTGCCGAAGCACACGGCCTCACCTTCGCGCCCGATCCCGCGACGCACAGCCGCTGCACGCTCGGCGGCATGATCGCCAACAACTCGTGCGGCGCGCATTCGGTGATGGCCGGCAAGACGGTTGAAAACGTCGAGGCGCTGGAAGTCGCGACCTTCGACGGCGCGCGCTTCTGGGTCGGCCCCACACCTGACGACGAACTCGAACGCATCATCGCCGCGGGCGGCCGCCAGGGCGAAATCTACGCCGCCCTCAAACAACTGCGCGACACCTACGCCGATCAGATTCGCGCGAAATTCCCGCAGATCAAGCGGCGCGTGTCGGGCTTCAATCTCGATCAACTGCTGCCGGAAAACGGCTTCAACGTCGCGCGCGCGCTGGTCGGCACCGAGGGCACGTGCGCCGTGACCTTGCAGGCGAAAGTGCGGCTCGTGAAAAGTCCGGCGAAACGCGTGATCGTGGTGGTGGGCTTCACGGATATCTACACCGCCGCGGACGCCGTGCCGCATTTCATGCGCTGCGGGCCGATTGCGATCGAAGGGCTCGACCGCGCGATCATCCGCGGTTTGCAGGCGCGCGGTTTAAAGAAGGACGAGATCGCGCTGCTGCCGGAAGGCGATGCCTGGGTCGTGCTCGAATTCGGCGCGGACACGCAAGCCGATGCCGTGCGTCAGGCGCAAACCGCTGCGGCGTATTTTACGTCGGGCGAAGCAGGGCCGAACGTGTCGGCGATGCTCGTCGAAGATCGCGCGTTGCAGGCGAAGGTGTGGTCGATCCGCGAGACGGGGGCGTCGGCGGTGGCGTTGTCGGTGGATTCGAGCAAGCCCGATCCGGTGGTCGGTTGGGAAGATGCGGCGGTCGATCCGGCGCGTCTCGGCGATTATCTGCGCGCATTTCAGGCATTGGTGGATCGCTATGGCTACGAGACGAGCCTGTACGGCCATTTCGGCGACGGCTGCGTGCACGCGCGCATTACCTTCGATCTGCGTCGCGCTGAAGGTGTCGCAACGTGGCGTAAGTTTCTGCGTGAAGCGGCGGAACTGGTGGTCGAATTCGGCGGTTCGCTTTCGGGCGAACACGGCGACGGCCAGGCCAAGGCCGAGTTCCTGCCGATCATGTACGGCCCTGAACTGATGCAGGCGATGGAGCAGTTCAAGGCGATCTGGGACCCGGCCAATCGATTGAATCCCGGCAAGGTGGTGCATGCGTATCGCGCCGATGAGAACCTGCGCATGGGTCCGGCCTACAAGCCCGTGACCTTGCAAACGAAGCTCACTTTCGCGAGTCAGGAAGGCGATGGTTTCCAGCGTCAGATCGAGCGATGCATCGGCATGGGCAAGTGCCGCTCGCTCGAAGGCGGCACGATGTGTCCGAGCTATCGTGCGACGCGCGAAGAGAAATACTCGACGCGTGGCCGCGCGCATCTGTTCTGGGAAATGCTGCAAGGCGAAGTGATCACCGATGGCTGGCAAAGCCGCGAAGTGAAAGAGGCGCTCGATACCTGCCTCGCGTGCAAAGGCTGCAAATCCGATTGTCCGACGCATACGGACATGGCTTCATACAAGGCGGAATTTCTTTCGCATTACTACGAGACGAATCGTCGGCCACGTCAGGCGATGTTCATGGGACGGATCGGTGAGTGGGCGCCGTGGGCGGCGCGGTTTCCCAGGCTGACCAACTTTGTGACTTCGGCGCCGGGATTGGCGTCGGTTGGAAAGTGGGTTGCGGGTGTGGCGCAGGCGCGGGAATTGCCGAAATTCGCTCCGCAGACGTACCGGGAGATTGCGCGGCGTTCGTCTCGGACAGAGCGTGACGCTCGTGCACTTGATCGCGGTGCGGTGAAAAAAGTCATCCTGTGGGTCGATACCTTCAATGATCACTTCACGCCGGAGATTGCCCAGGCCGCCGCCGATGTGCTGACGCAAATGGGCTGGCACGTCGTGCTGCCGAAGAATCGTTTGTGCTGCGGGCGTCCACTGTATGACTTCGGCTTGCTCGAACGTGCGCGCGAGTTGTTGACCACCATTCTTGATGACCTCGGGGACGATATTGCCGCCGGTGTGCCGCTGGTCGGTCTTGAACCCGGTTGCTTATCCGTTTTCAAGGATGAGTTGCTGAAGCAGCTCCCCGGTCATGCTTTAGCGAAACAGTTGTCGGCGCAAACTTTTCTGTTCTCCGATTTCGTCGCACGTCAGCCGTTCGATTGGCCGGCGCTTTCCGCGGACGTGATCGTGCATGGGCATTGTCATCAGAAGGCGCTGTTCGGCATGCAAGGCGATACCGCGTTGTTGAACAAGCTCGGGGTGAAGTGGAAATTGCTCGATACAGGATGCTGCGGGATGGCGGGATCGTTCGGTTTTAATGCTGAGCATCACGCGCTTTCGGAGAAGATCGGTGAAGACAAGCTGTTTCCGGCTGTGCGTGACGCGACCGCGGCGAACGCGGAAACGATCGTGCTAACCAACGGGTTCAGTTGCCGTGAGCAGATCGAGCAAGGGACTGGGCGTCACGCAATGCATATCGCGCAACTTGCGCAGCGGGCGTTGGCGGGGCGTCGCCGTTAAGGTGCGTTGGCGTTGGCGTTGCCGTTGCCGTTGCCGTTGATACGCGTGAGGGCGCCGTTTGGGCGCCTTCGTTATTTCTTCGCCAGTTCGGCACTGGCCGGCGCTTGCGGGATATCGGCGCTCGTCGCCATCCACAACACTTCGGCGTCTTCTTCGCTGGTGGAGACCGCGGCGTGGCCGGTGCGGCTGTCGAAGTACAGGCTGTCGCCGGCGTTCAGATGCGTCGGCGCATACAACTCGGAATACAGGCACACGCTGCCACTGATCACATACAGGAATTCTTCGCCCTCGTGACGGCCCCAATCGTCGAACGCGTCCAGCGTGTGCGCGGAGATGCGGATGCGAAACGGCAGCATCGCTTTGTGCGCGAGATCCGTGGCGAGTAACTCCATCTGATAGCCACGATAGGCGTGGCGCTGGCCTTCGTTTTTGCGTGTCAACGCGCGGCGGCCGCTAGCGCTGACTTTGGGTGTCGAACCGAAGAGTTCGCCGATTTCGATCTTCAGGCCGAGGACGATTTTCTGCAGGACGTCGAAGGTGGGGGACATCAGGCCGTTTTCGACTTTGGAGAGGGTCGAGCGGGAGACACCGCAGAGGCGGCTGGCGGTTTCCAGCGTCAAGTCCTGCGCCTGGCGCGCGGCGCGGACGCGGCGGCCGAGGTCGGTTGTCGATTGATCGGCGGGTTTGGTGAGGTGGGTGTCCATGGGGCTGGCTAAAATGCTCGCCTTGCGCGGCGTTCGATGTTTCCGATAATAACATTTGGTCGCTGGCGGAACTCGGCGAGAGCTTTGACGGCGCGGAACAGCTTTTCTCATCGGAAACGCGAGGTGTTGGCAGCAGCGAGTCAACGGCGGACGCTGCATCGCGCCTCGTGCGGATCGTCGGATGAATTGCGTCTGCGTCGATCACGAAAAGGGCTAGCTTGCTGCCGACAAAAATCTGACTACTCCGGACGAGAAAATCGCCTCTCGCCAGCCGAATGTTTCGTAGCATCAAACTGTAGTCCCGAGTGGCTGCGGGTGTAGAGACTACTCGTGGCTTTCGGCCTGTCTTGCTCGGATATCACGGCCGTACGGCACAGATTATCTTTTCGCATTAGCATACGCATGATGTCCAGTGCCGGTCGGTGGCGTGAATCACCGGACGATTGCCGCTGGACTATCAACGTGTGCGGGTCGCGCAGATCATCCCCAAGTCATCTATCGCAGGCTCACACTGCGAATTCGCCGTTCGACATGTTTTTCGAGCGGACCGTCATCATCAATCCAATCGCATCGATTGAACGAACCGTTGGTTAATATGAGGAATGTACGCACATCATTGATAGTCGGGGTGCTTCTCGTCGAGTTGGCATTGGGGGCGCTTTTATTATCACACTATAGCCACCGCTCGAAGGTCGAAACCGACGTCACGACAAACAGTTCCGCGGGATTGGCCACGACTGCCTCCCGAAACGACGACACCCAGGTGACTGTGGGAAGTGTGGTCGGCGCGGCGCCTCTCTCTGGTGGCAACCCGGAGGAGATCGCTACTGGCCCTAAGCAGTCCACGAGCGGCGCTGTAGTGACCGAATCCGACTCGTCAGCCGAGGGCTCCGCGCAATGGCGTCGACCGGACACGCGTACACGCGCATCGGTCAACGCCCACGTCTACGCTGAGTCGAAGGCGCTCCTCATGCCGCGAACCGAAAGCAGGCGTGACAGTCTGCGTCGCCATGGCTCGTATTCCGTTGCTGCCGCGATGACGGACGAACTGGTCAAGGAGTCTGCCCAACTCGATCCGGCGCTCCCGCCACCCGCACAGCCCAGCCGTAACGACCCATACCGTCCCGGCTCGAACCCGATCGCAGCCGCGATGACTGATCAACTTGTCAGACAGTCCGCGAAACTCGATCCGGCACTCCCGCCGCCGAACTAGCCCGGCGTGAAGTCAGCGTGCGACGTAGCGTGGGCTGCTACCCGTAGCACGCGTACGGTCAGATCAACCTCTGACACGCATGCGGCACCTCGGACTCGTGGATTTTTCGTTAAGACAGCGAGGCAAGCATGATGGATAACCTTCTGATATGAGCCTTGAACGCGTCGCTCGTTTCTCGATCGCTTGTCGAACTCAGGTGGGACGTCTCGGCGAGTTCAACCTGCTCATGGAAGTCGTTCGCGACCTTGCGTCTAAGGTCTGGTGGCAACGACCGTACTATGGAAACCAGTAAAGCTTCTTCGGCGTGAATCATGCCCAGGATGGAATGGGTATCCATGCAAGAACCTCCGTTGAAGGCGTCGCAAGTGAAATCTAGCACGTTCCGCTGCTCCGTTGAGGCGGTTGCGTGCGATAGTCGATGCACCACGCACGTAGCGCTAAGTGCCGTGGTGCCGTGGTGCAGGGGCAAGGGTGATTCATATATCAGCGCGAGGCGCTTTATTCTCGCGGAATATTGTCGAGTTTCGGCTGAAATTTGTCCGTAAGCCACTGCGCTTAACCCTCTACCATGTAGTAGTACCTAAAGAATAATCTCCTCATCCGAGGTATTCGCGGCGGGGTTGCGTGCAGAGCAAATTTTGCTCTGCAGCGCAGCACAGGTCAGCGATATCGCTATGCAACAGCCTCCCCCTGCCGAGTCTTTGATGCATCGTCTGGATTCACTCACAGACGAGCTTTTCGAACTCCGCCAGGAAATCAGGCTTACATTCCAGCTCGCGGAAATCGACCCACGTATGACGCTGACTCGGACCCGCCGGGTCCTTGAGTACGTGGTCAATGAGGTCTACCGCCGGCATTTCAACGAAGATCCCGGCACTCGACCATTGGAAAACCTGCTTCAGCGGCTAATCAAAGAGCACCTCTTGCCGCCGAAGATTGCAACCTATGCTAGCGGCATTCGAGAAATGGGCAATCTCGGAACCCACGGACGCGGCGACGAAATACTGCCCTCGGACGCTCAGCATTCGCTCGACCAACTTGTCGTCATTCTGTTGTGGTATTTCGAGCAGGAGCGGCCGGACTCCCTTTCCGCCTCAACGGTGGCGGCGCGGCCGGCTCAGACCACGGCCAAATTAGACCCCTCCCGGATAGATTCCACCGAGCCGCACAGGCCTGAACGCAACAGCCATGAGACAGAGCGACGGCCATCGCAGCCCCTCTCGACACGGATTGTCACGCTCGCAGCAGGCGGCTTCGTAGCGGTCGCAGGCGTGGGCTACGCCGCTTATATAGTGCTCGCGCCTTCGCCTCCGGCGGCGCCCGTTCCGATCAAGCCGGTCGTGCCGACTGAACCGTCCGCTTCGGGTGCTGCAGCCCAAACAACGCCTCCGCGTTCGCCTACCCACCAATCCCAGGAGAAGCCGACCTTGGAGGGCGATATGACCCAAGTCCTCGATTCGAGTGCCGTGATCGTTGCCGGCAAAATCGTCAATTTGTATGGTCTCCGGGGTGCCGACGGGTCTCCGGCCATGGCGCTCCAGCAGTACGTCAATTCGCAGGGGGCGCGGCTGGCCTGCTTTGCACGGCCGGGAAATACATATCAGTGCTTCGCGCAGGACCAGGACATCGGCGAACAAGCGTTGCGGCATGGCTGGGCGCGTACCCGAAAGCATGCGCCCCAGCCTTATATCGATGCCGAGCGAGAAGCGCACGCGGCGCGGCGGGGCGTATGGGCATCGTAATCGGGGCGCCAATCGGCGCGTATTCGCCGGGGAATCACACTACGTAGAGCTGAGCAAAAAATGAATAAACATTCGTGGCTTGCGAGTAGTGCCGTCATTGGGTGCCTCACAGTCGTGGGTTGCACTGTGACCGGGCCATCGTCCGGCAACCAGAATATGATCGGTGGTGCCTCGATTGGCGCGCTTTTAGGCGGGGTCGCGGGGGCGTCGGCCTCGCATGGCAACGCCGGCGCTACCATTGCGGGCGCGTTGGCCGGTGGTTTGGTCGGCGGTCTGATCGGCCAGAAAATGGACGAACGCGATCGCGAAGAGCGCAACGCCGCGCTTTTGCAGACGTTGCAGACGTCCACCAACGACCATCCGCGACACTGGAAAAATCCGAAAACGGGTAATTCCGGCACGATCAAACCGCTTAGCGGATACACCAAAGCTGCCAACGCGCAGACTTGCCGCGACTATACGGAGACTTACGTACGGGACGGCAAGACATATACCGACACGGCACGTGCGTGCCGCGACGCCAATGGGCAATGGAAGTCGGCAAGCGATTGACTGCGATGCAGCTCTCCTCCACGGCGCCTGGGCACTTCTTGTTGCGCGCTGCAACGCTCATGTTGTTGGTATGCAGTCCAGCCTTCGGACGCGCTTCGCGACACGTTCCGAACTCCGTACGAACTGCGGTAGACGACGCGCCGTTGCTAAGGAGCGGTACTGCATTCTTCGTTTCCCCCGAGGGGTTGATGCTTACCAGCGCGCACAACGTCACCGGTTGCCAGCACATCAACATCTGGCCTCAGTACGGCCCCGCCTCGACTGCATCGATCCGGGTTTCAGACGAGCGCCTCGACCTGGCATTGCTGACGACTCGTGCTGTGCTTGACGCCGCAGCGCTCGTCCCTTGGGGCAAGGAAAGGCCGGCACGGTCGGCCTTATACACGATCGGATTTGGCATGACGCCTTCGACACCACGAGTGCCGGTGTTGACGCGAGGCTCGATGAGCGGGGTTGCCTGGGCGGCAGGCCGCCGGGTTCTGGTCGTGCGCGCTCGATTGTATGCAGGATACAGCGGCGCCCCCGTGCTCGACACGAGCGGCGCACTGCAAGGGGTGGTTGTTGGGCGCTACAGCGAAAGACCTGAACTTGGTGTGGTGGTGCCGACGCAAGAAATAGTCGGGTTTCTGACGTCAAACGGCGTCGATTTGTGGCGGGACAAACGCCGAACGCGGTTACGCGTCGGAGCATCGGAGCGACTGCGTCGCATAGCGGTGTTAGTTCAGTGCGCGGATGCAATCGAGGGAAACTGATGCCGCGCAAGGCCATATTCAGCAACCCGAACATTCCGTCAGCAGCGCCTCGCCGGCGCGTTGGACGTCATCGGGAAGAATAGCTGTCTGACCCGAGAGACCCGGCGGATTCAACCTATCGTTGCGAAGACATCTTATTGGGCCAGTGCTTCCGACGTGCCTGTGCCAGGGGATAAGAAATGACGACGAGTGATCATCAGTGGTGGAAGCAAATGACTTTCACATTCGATCCCAATGTCGCCCGGGCAAACGCCGGGGAGATTCTGGTCGGGATAGGAAGTTCAGAGGACGACGAGCAGGAGGGCCTGGTTCTCAATCCCAAGTATCCGGATTCGCCGTTCCGATCCGTTTCGGGCTACGTATGGGCGAATGCGGCAACCCGCAGCCACTGGCAGGACCGCTTACGCAAAGGCATGGCAGGTGTCCGGCGGATCGTACTCGAAGACTTGTCCCTGGACACCTGTTTTTCGCTGATACTGTTCCGGCAACTCATGGGCGAGGGGGACCTCGTCGAGCCGTCCTCCGATCACGTGGAAAAGTGGTGCGACTATGTGTCCCGTTGGGAAGACGGCTACACCCGCGAACAGAGGCCGTGGACCGAATCTATCGCCTATCTCGTGACCGCGCTCGGGCATAGCTATCTCGACCTTCAGGGGGTGGGCAAGGAAGCGCCCATCGATCCGGGAAAATTCAACGACGGCGCGCACGCCTGCCTGGAACTGGTTAACGCAGCGTTTTTGCAAGGGGGATCTCCGACGAGGATCGATCTCGCCAGGCTGGAACACTCGGAAGCTTTCCTGCGGGCTCGAAACCATGTCGAGTACGAACGATCACAGTACAACCTGGCCCGTCAGCACGGCAAGCAGTGTCAGCTCAGCCTGCCATTGGCAACATCGGGCAAATCGATGCTCGTCGACGCACTGTTTCTTGAAGAGCCGAATCCCAGTGGCTTACTCAAGATGTTTGCACGCAGCGACCGTGAAAACACCTGGACGCGGCGCGGCTTCGACGTCCTTGGCCTTTTCCGTCCCAAGGAAGTCGGGACGGGCGGCGACATGACGATCTCGCTTGCGCCGGAGTTGGGATTGACGCTGAAATCGTTGTGGAAAAAACTCGAACAATTGGAAGACGAGCGCTGGGGAGAGGCGCGTCCTAAGGACGAACCGCGCAAGATCGCCAGCTATCATCACAGCGCAATCTCCCCAAACCAGCCATGGTGGGACCACTATGGCACGTACTCGCTGCTCGGTGCGCCAAAGA
The DNA here is from genome assembly GCF_041321145.1 of Paraburkholderia sp. IW21. NCBI lineage: Bacteria > Pseudomonadati > Pseudomonadota > Betaproteobacteria > Burkholderiales > Burkholderiaceae > Paraburkholderia > Paraburkholderia sp. IW21. Next base: position 25,720 of record NZ_JBGGWA010000019.1, read on the forward strand.
ACGTTCGTATCGGCGACCGTACCGAGCCAGGCTCGCGCCTGCATTGGTATGACGATGTGCTGCCAGCCGTCTGGCGCTGCTATTCACCGATTCCAGAGCAGACTATCGCGTGGACGCCGCCGATCGCCGACGTCGGCTCGAAAAAGCTCCGGTACGGCACGTGGGTCCACGAGGCCGCTGCGCAGCCTGACCCGGAAGCAGCCCCGCCCATTCCTTTCATCGCCGACTGTCCGACCTTTCGGGGCTGGTTGAAAGCCATGTCGTCCCCAGGAGGGGATATCACGTCACCCATGAACGTGCCGCCGGAATCCAGCTACCGTGTGATGTCAATTGACGGCGGCCTTCTGCTGGTTCACCGCGACGGGGTCACTGCCTTCAAGGATTGGACTCACTCGCAACTGCCCGTTGACGGCGTGACAAGAATTTTTCGTGACATGGCCGAGGCCTGTGACTACTTCGCGAAGTTCCATGAATCCTGTTCGCTGGAGGATGCACTGGAGTATCAACAGAAGCTCCTGGATAGTCGTACATTCCGGCTGAAGGAGTTTGAACATTGGAAGATCCACACGTGGCACGCGCGAGCGAATGCATTGAAGGCGGGCGTAAAAGCGCTCAATCACGCTGATGGCTGGCCGTTGAATGAGTTTCGCAGGCTCCTCATAAGCAGTTGGGGATTTGACGAGCAGCGTCAGGAAACGCTCGAATCGATCGATCGGATCGACTACGCTACCGCTGAGGTCGCCCTCGAACTGCGTGAGCGCAGGACGAAATTGTTTCAGGCTATCGGCGCAGGGCTCGCGTTGAGCATCGTCGGCAAAGAAGTCTTCGAGGCTGTTCAATATGCAGCCGGCGCGAGCCCCTACGATTGGCAATGGAAGATATTCTTGTGGCTCAAACTAACGCCATTAAAAGAGCTTGAGGATCTTCACCATTCATTCGAATTGTGGCATTTCGGAGCGCTCCTAATTATGGCTTTGGCGGGTTTTTCCGGTTTCTGGTTTTACCGGACATTTGGCACAAAGACGCTGAAAGACGACTGACTTTACCCGCTGGCAGCAGTGCTGCCTTATGCCACAAATGCGCTTGCCGTGAACGGCACAGGCCGAACGCACATCAGTCAGACTGCATTTCCGCTGTCGGTTGGCGCGACATTGCGCCTTAACTGGAGTACCTCGCCCGCCTGAATCACGGAATGGCAGATATCGTCGATCGTGACGCGCTTTTCCATGGCTTGAGCGCGTAACATCTCGTAGGCTTCGCTCTCGCCGACCTGATGCATCAGCATCAAGATTTCCTTTGCCTCACTCAGGTGTCGGCTGTCGAGAAGCTTTTGCTCAAGCTTCGCGATTCTCTGCGCGTTCTGACGTGCTCGCCTGGCGTGGTGCAACGCCATCACGATCGCCGACAGCAATCCCGACGCGCGAATCGGTGTGGTGATGATGCCGTCCGATCCCATCTTGATGGCCTGATCGATGAATGTAGGGTTCTCATAGGTGACGACGCAGATGAGCGGCGGAGCGTCAGGACCGAACCATTCGTCTTTAGGCGCACGCTCCTCCGGCCGTAGCGCCCGGAAAACAAGATCGACCTTGTCCGGCAACACGTCGGATGGAGGCCAGACCGTCTCTACCTCGAAGCCTATACGCCGAAGGTGGTTCGTCAGCGTCAACCCGTCATCGTCCTTGGGATGGAAAACGACCACGCGCAGACTCCGGTTCAGAATCGAACCGGTCAGACTCCGTTGCCCGCTGTCGCCTCGCCCGCTCACGTCAGTATTCCCGCGTGCTGAGTTTCGTCACCCAATCCCCGAGCGTCTGCCGGGTCATATAGGGATCAGGCGCGACGGCGAATTTCGACTCGCGCAAAATGGTGAACTGGCCTTCGGCATTTGCGCGCCCGACCCGGGGATACAGCGCCGTGTGGTGATTGCCGGGATCGATCCGCACTCGTCCCTGCGGCGCGGCGTACTCCATCCCAAGCAGATGCGGCATGATCCTGGCGATCTCATCGGAGCCGGCGAGTTCGAATGCCCGAGCAAACATGTGCATTTGATAGTAAGCCGCCTCCCAATTCATGTCGGTCGGTGTATCCGCGCCGAACCGCGCCTGATGATGCCGTAGCGCGGCATGATTCTCGGCTGTGTCGATACTCTGGAAGTAGGGCGCCGCCGTGAAGTGGCCGGCGGCCACGCCTTGCTTCATCGCGTGGATTTCGGTCTCGGAGGTATTGAGGCTTGCGATTGGCATCGTCGATGAATCGAGGCCGGCTTGCGCATACGCTTCGTAAAGGTGTGGCACGGTCTTGCCGATCACGGTAGAGAAGATCCAGTCGGGCGCTTTCCGCTTGATGTCCGCGGCAACCTTGGCGAAGTGTCCCGCGGGCGCGTCCAGTTCAAGATAGCGTTCGCCAAGGATCGCGCCTTCCGGATGCTGCAACAAAAGCTCCTGCATGGTCCGATTGCATTCATACGGGTACACATAGCGCGAGCCGACCATGTAGACACGCGCGCCGAACGTCTCGGTCATGAAGTCCGCGAGCTGAACACCGTTCTGGTTGGGCGACGCTCCGCTATAGATGATGTTGTCCGAGTATTCGAAGCCTTCGTACTGCTGCGAATAGATCAGCAGCCGATTGTACTTTTCCACGACCGGCAGCATCGCCTTCCGGCTCGTGGATGTGTATCCGCCGAAAATGACGTTCACGCCGTCTTTCAGGATCAGCCGCTCTGCAAGCTCGCGAAAAGCGGCAGGATCAGAAGCGGGATCGTAGTGAATGGCAACCAGTTCGCGGCCGGCAATTCCGCCCCGGTCGTTGATTTCCTCCAGGGCCAAGGCGGCGCCGCGCCGCTGGGATATCTCCAGCAGCGAAGTCGAGCCGCTGCTGGAAGTGAGAAGCCCCACTTTGATGGGATCAGATAAAGCCATTTCGTGCCGTGCCCGACATGAGTAGCTGAACGCGGGACCACCCTGTTTTCAGGTGGTCCCGCGCTTCGGCCGTTCTATTTGAGGTAGCGCTTGGCTACCATCGCCCCAACGGTGTATTTCGGATCCACAAAGTTCCCAAGTCGAACCTTGCCCACCTGACTCAGCATCATATACGCATCCCACTTGTCGAAACCATATTCCGCAGCCATCCAGAGCACGAGTTCCCGGTACGCGATCCGCGTTGCATCTTCGAGCGGACGTGCGCTGCCGATGCTCATCAAGGCATCCTCGTTCTCCAGTCGCGGCCACGCGATCTGCCAGTTCTTGATGAGGTCGACGCGGACGGTGGTCGTGCTCGCGTACTCGACGGCCGTGCCGCACACCTCGCCGTCGCCCTGACAGGCGTGTGCATCGCCGATGAAGAGCCGCCCTCCCGGCGAGCGCACGGGAAGATACGTGATGCTGCCAGGGCCCATGTCGGGCACATCCATATTGCCGCCGTGCGAATCGGGCGTGAGCGAATTGATCGAGTCGATCTCGGGCGAGAGGCTCAACGTGCCGATGTGCGGACGGTACGGAAGCGTATGGCGACGGCTCCAGTACACGTTTTCTTCATCGATCTTGATCTTGCGGACAATCTCCGGCAGCGGCTCGTTCAGGAGTGCCGTATAGTCGGTGCCCGTCAATCCGCCGAAATTCGGGATCATGCAGCAGAATCCGTGCGGATCGTCGCCGCGCGGCGCCATCTTCTCGATATGCACGGCAATGACGTCGCCCTTCTCCGCGCCCTCGATCATGATGGGGCCATTCTGCGGATTCAGGAACGGCACGGTCAGCAACTCGGATGGCTTATCCGTTTCGGAAGTGATCTTGCCCTCGAACGCGTCCCGGGTGTCCACCACCACGCGGTCGCCTGGTTTGACATGCATCACCGGCTGCGAGTACGGCCCGATCGTGTAGTGAAAGGTCTTCTGCAATTCCTCGGTGAGATGGTGCTCCACCGGATCGCGATCAGCGCCGACGCCTCGCTTCATCATGATTGATTCCTCAAGCCATTTCATCTTTGCGTCTCCGTTACAGTGCCAGATACTGGCGAATCAGTTCTTCGTCGGCGAGTTGCGCGGGGCTCAACGTATCCACGATGCGTCCCTTGTCCATCACGCAGCAGCGCGTCGCGATACTTTCGACCATCCCCATGTCCTGCTCGACCAGGAGCACGCCGATACCGGTCTCCTTCGCGATCTTCAAAAGCGTCTCGCCGATCAGGTCGACAATCGATGGCTGAATGCCTTCCGAGGGCTCGTCGAGCAACAGGATTCTTGGCGCGCTGATCAGCGCCCGCGCTATCGCGAGTTGCTGCTGCTCGCCGCCGCTCATCGTGGCGGCCTTCTGCTGCAGCTTTGCTTTCAGCACCGGGAAGTAGCCGACGACCTTCTCCTTCATCTCCGCCGCGCGTGCCCTGTTTGCCTGCGCCCCGACCTGCAGATTCTCCGCAACGGTCAACGCGCCAAAAATCTCCCGCCCCTGCGGGACGTAGCCGATTCCTTTCTGCGCACGCGAGTAGGGTTTGTCGTGTCCGACCTCGTCGCCATCGAGCCGAATGCTGCCCGCACCCAGCGGCACGAGTCCGATCAGCGCGCGCATCAAGGTGGTCTTGCCCACCCCATTGCGCCCGATCAACGCGAGAATCTCACCACGGTCGATGCCCAGGGTCACCCCGTTCAGCACGCGCCCGCCGCCATAGCCGCCTTCGATTCCGGACACTTCTAGCAGCACGCTCATTTCTTCCTCCCGAGATAGATTTCGGCGACGTCGTCGCGAGCGAGAATCTCCTCCAGCGGGCCGTCCGCGAACAGCCGTCCGCCATGCAAAACGCTGACGCGCGACGCGATCTGCTTGACGAAGGTCATATCGTGCTCGACCACCATGATGGTCAATCCCGCTTCGCGGAGCTGCATGATCAGTTCGCCCGTCGCGTGCGTTTCCTCGACCGACATTCCCGCTACCGGTTCATCCAGGAACAGCAGCTTTGGCCGCAGCGAAACCGCCATCGCGATCTCCAGCCACTGCTTCTTGCCGTGCGACAGGTTGGCCGCGAGTACCGACCCTTCCCGCTCCAGCATGAAACGGTGAAGCAATTCGTCGATGCTTTCGGGACGATCGTCTTTGGCGCGGTGCAAGCCCAGTTGAAGGTGTTGACGCACAGTCAGATCGGCAAAGACTCCGGGGATCTGGAACTTGATGCTCATGCCCATGCGGATGCGCTCATGCGGTAGCACATGGCTCATGTCGCGGCCGAGAAAATGCACACTGCCTTCAGACGGCCGATGTTCGCCGGTGATGAGCTTGAAGAACGTGCTTTTTCCTGCGCCATTTGGGCCAATCACGCAGCGGATCTCGCCTGCATCGATCCGGAAGTCGATTCCGTTGATCACGTGTGCACCACCGAAGCGCTTGGTAAGTGCGTGAGTCTCGAGTAAGGCGGTCACGATTTGCTCCCCTTTTGCGCCTCGAAGGCATCGTTGAGCTCGCGTTGCGTCCGCGCCTGTTCGCGAATCCCCATGCGTTGCAGATGTTTAAGCACGAACGGAAACAGTCCTTCAGGTGCGAAGAGCACCACGATGAGAAGAATCGCGCCCATCAGGATCAGCGCGTACTGGCTGCCGTATACCGCGAGATTCTGCGAGAGCCACACCAGCAGACCCGTTCCGAGGATCGCCCCGCCGATGCTCTTGCGCCCAGCGGTCGCGACCCAGATGATGGGCATCGCGGCGGATGTGAGCCCCATCGTCGACGGCGTGATATAGGAACCCCAGATCGTGTAGAGCGCGCCTGACAGGCCGCCGAGGGTACAGCCGAACACGAAGATCAGAAGCTGGTGCCGGCGAATGTCGACGCCGAGCATTTCGGCGCGCTGCGGATTCTCCCGGATCGCCACGAGCGTGAGACCGAAGGTGCCATCGAGCATCTTGCGCGTGACCCAGTACACGATGAGCAGCAGGATCAGCACGAGGTAATAGAAGCTCGTGTTCTCCAGCGTTAGCGGACCGCCTGGCCAGGGAATCGAGAGTTGCGGCATGCCGCCCATGCCGTTGTAACCATTGAGCCGCGCCTCGCCGATCGCCCATTGTGGCCCGGCGGTCTGCGCCATGAACGTTTCGAGCACGAGGGTGACTGACAATGTCACGATGCCGATGAACACGCCCTTGATGCGGCCATAGAAGATCATGTAGCCAATCAGCGCCGCCGCGACGACACTGACCAGCAGTCCGATCAGGAGCCCTGTCCACGACGTGATCCAGCTGTCGCTCAGATTGAGCGTGACGATCCCATAGGTATAGCCTGAGAGCCCGAAGAACGCGGTCTGGCCGAAAGAGAGGATGCCGCCGTGGCCCCACATCGCTGCAAGTCCGACGGCGCAGAACGCCCACACCAGGCAGTAGGCGAAATTGCCGCTCGCATTGCTGTTCACGAACAGTGGCAAACAGAACGCGACTATCCACGGCACGTATTTGATCGCCAGCGAAATCGCCCGTGTGCGCGAGGTATGCCGCGGCGCTGAGTTCAGTTGATTCACGACGTGCTCCTAGCGCGAGCGAGTGAACAGATTGCCAAGCCCTTGCGGCATCAGGCGAATCACGACGATGACGGTAACCAGCAAGCCTATCTGGCCGAACAACTGGCCGTAGGACGCCGTCAGTCCGGTCTGAATGATTGCCAGGATGCCTGCGGCGGGCGTCGTGCCGGCGATGACGTTGGCGCCACCCACCACCACGGAGACGAACGCTTGCACGATGAAATTGCTGCCCATGTTCGGCACCGCCGTCATCGTCGGGGCATACAGTGCGCCGGTCAGGCCTGCGAGGCCGGCACCGAGCGCGAACGTCAGCGTGTAGAGCCGGTCGGTGCGCAGCCCCAGGCACTGCGCGGTCCTTGCGTTCTGGATCGTCGCGCGCGCGCAGACGCCATAGTTGGTCTTGAAGAACAACACGTACAGTGCGAACAGGATGCCGAGCGCGATACCCGGCAGCACGGCGCGATACGTCGAGAAGGAGTATTCGCCGACCGAGAACGAACCGAACGGCGTTCCGATCCCCTCGAGCGACGGACCGGCGACGAGCAGCATCGTCTGCTGCACGATAATGCTGATTGCCCACGTGGCGACGACCGAGTCGAACAGCCGGTCGTACAGGTGCCGGATGACGAGGCGTTCAATGATCACGCCGGCGACAGCCGCAGCCAATGCGCCGAGCAGCATGGCGAACGGGAGGGGTACGCCGTGCTTGGCGGTGATGATGGTCACATACGCCCCGCACATGATGAACTCACCATGCGCGAGGTTGATGACGCCCATCATCCCGAAGATCACCGCAAGTCCGAGGGCTGCGAGAACGAGGTACGCGAAGTTGTCGCCGAACTGGTAGATCAGCGAATAGAGAACAGACAACGTGGTCATGAAGCCCCCACCCAGGTTGCCGGCGCGCTCACCCGATGCACGGTTGAGCGCGCCGAAATCGACTCACCATCAAACGCGGGACCAGTCCCTGTTTCATGACTTCTTAGGCAAATTCGTCGGCGTGTACTGGCGATGGTCGGGCTTGGCCGGCAGGTCGCATCCAACCTTTCCGAGCCAGTACGGCTGAACGTTGTCCCAAACCTTCGGAATCTCGACCGAGTGGTCTGCCTTCACGTGCACGAGGTAGATGGTGTGACTCAGGTGGTGGCTCTTCGGGTCGATGCACACTTTGCCCGACGGGCCGTCGGTACAGATTCCGCCGCTTTCCAGCGCCTTGCGCACCGCGTCCTGGTTGATGGACTTCGCTTTCTCGGCGGCTGCCTTGTACAGGTAGATGGCGTCGTAGGCGTTGGCAGCTTCCTGGTTGATGTACGGCTCGTTCGGGAATTTGGCGTGGAAGCGTTTCTTGAAGTCGTTGCTCGCCGGCGTATCGACTTCTTCCACATAGTTCGCCGTCACGTACATGTCCTTGAGTGCCGGTGCTTTGAAGCGCTTGTGCTCGTAGGCCTGGCCGACGTTCACTGAACTCGCCATCGGCAGATTCAGGTGGGCTGACGCCTGCTGCTCGTAGTACGACGCCTGGTTTGCGCCGACAAGCAGCGTCACGACGAAGTCGGGCTTGGCCTTCTGGATGTTCTGGATCGTCTGGCCGAACTGGGAGACGCTAAGCGGGATGAATTCCTCGCCGACCATCGTGCCGCCGTTTTCCTTCACGATGTTGCGCACCCACTCAGCCGAGATCTGACCGAAGTTGTAGTCGGCGGCAATCGTATAGACCTTCTTGCCGAACTTCTGCATCATCCATGGCAGCAGTGTCGAGAACTGCTGTTCAGGGACGGCGCCGGTGACGAACGTGTTGGTATCGCATACGCCGCCTTCGTACTGATTGTCGTACCAGTAGAGTTGGTGAGCGCGATCCATGATGGGCCGGATCGCCTCGCGCGACGCGCTGGAAAACGCGCCGAAGATGACATCGGCCTTATCGGTCTGGATCAGGCGGCGCGACAGTTCCTGGAATTTCGTGTTGTCCGACTGCGTATCGTAGGCAATCAGTTGGATTGGCCGGCCCATGATGCCGCCCTTGGCGTTGATCTCATCGACTGCCAGTTGGGTGGCGTGGATCTTGGGGATTGTCGCCAGTGCAAAATTGCCCGAGGCGTCTTCGAGCAAGCCGATTTTCACGGGGTCCGCCGCGGTTGCGGCGAGTGATGAGCAGGCAAGTCCTACGGCGACGGCCATACGTATCCAGCGGAACGGCTTTGGCGACATTCGTCTTCTCCAGAAGTGGGTTCGAATCGACAAAAAGGACAAAAAAAAGCCCCCTGACGAACCATTGGTTCGTCAGGGGGCTTCTATGCCGGGCCCTCCGGCGGACATCTTTGTCAGGCCGTGAGGAGGATGCTCGATACTAGGGCGCCGAAATTGCGGATGTCAACGTAAATCAAAAAACCCTTGATCCGGTTGCACTGCAGCGTGCTGCCACGCGATGAATAACATTTAATGAACTCACGCCCGGCGAGCGTCAGCCTTTCCAACATGGGCATCCGCCAGCGCCGCACTGATCGGGGGAGTTCCCGGCTTTCAGTCCTTCACCCCTTCATCCGTCTTATTACTGTTTCGACGAACCTCCCGCGCCAACCCGCGCTACCGCAGCTTTCCCACCACCTGCAAGCTGATCGAGTCACACCATGTTAAAGCGCAGAACCTTCCTGCTGGGCGGCGCCGGCGCTGTTGGCGTGCTGCTGGTAGGCTGGTCGGTGCTGCCGCCGCGACAGCGCCTCATCGCGTCCACGCCGCTGCCGGTCGAAGACACCCAGGTCGCACTCAATGGCTGGGTCAAAATCGCCGCCGACAACAGCGTGACGATCATGATGTGCAAAGCGGAAATGGGGCAGGGTATCCACACCGGTCTCGCGATGCTGCTGACCGAAGAACTGGACGCCGACTGGTCGCAGGTGCGCGTCGAACACTCGCCTGTCGACAAGATCTACAACAGCGTGCAGAACATCATCGACGATCTGCCGTTTCGCCCGGACGACGACAGTACGGTCAAACGCGCCACGGTCTGGATGACCCGCAAGCTGGTGCGCGAGGCCGGCACGATGATGACGGGTGGTTCATCGAGCATCAACGATCTATGGACGCCGATGCGCGAGGCCGGCGCCTCGGCGCGCGCGATGTTGATCGGCGCGGCCGCCGCGCAATGGAAGGTGCTCCCCCGCGAATGCCGCGCGGAAGGCGGCTACGTACTGCACGCGTCAGGCCACAAGGCAAGCTTCGGCGAACTATCGGCGATGGCCGCGCAGCAACCGCTGCCGCGCAAGGTTGCGCTAAAAGATCCCGCCGACTTCAAACTGATCGGCAAGCCGATACGCCGCATCGAAGCCTCATCGAAAATCAACGGTACGGCTCGCTTCGGCATCGACGCGCTACCCGACGGCCTCTTATACGCGAGCGTGGTGATGTGCCCCACGCTCGGCGGCACGGTGGCGCATTTCGACGCATCACCTGCCACGAAAATGCCCGGCTTCATTAAGGCATTCGCGCTAGCGCCATACGCCGGCGGCAGCGGCGGCGTCGCGGTGATCGCGGACAACCCGTTCCGCGCGATGAACGCAGTCAGCGCCGTCGACGTGGCGTGGCGGGACGGCGCCGCGGCCACGCTGTCGAGTGCCCAGATGCAGCGCCGTCTCGCGCAAGCACTGGACGACAGCGACGGCCACGCCTACTACCATCGCGGCGATGTCGATGCTGCGTTGAGCGGCGCGGCGCGAACCCTCACCGCCGAGTACTACGCCCCGTATCTCGCACATGGCGCGGTCGAGCCGGTCAATTGCACCGTACAGGTGGCGGACGGTACGGCCACTGTCTGGGTTTCCACGCAAATGCCCGCACTCGCGCGGCAACACGTCGCGAACGTGCTGGATATCGACGCCGACAAAGTCTATGTGCAAGTGCAACTGCTGGGCGGTGGCTTCGGACGGCGTCTGGAGCTCGATTTCATCTCGCAGGCCGCAGCGATTGCACGCGAGGGCGGCGGCCTGCCGGTGCAAACGATCTGGTCGCGTGCGGAGGACTTCACCCACGATTTCTATCGCCCGGCGTGCGTGTCGCGACTGAAGGCCGGTTTCGACAAAAACGGCAAGCTGGTCGCGTGGCATGCCACTTCGGCGAGTCAGGCAATCGTGCCGGAATCGCTCGCGCGTTATTACGGCGTGCCGCGTATTCCCATCGACAAAACCACCTGCGAAGGCGCGTTCGACCAGCCCTACGAATGGCCCACCGCGCGCGTGGCGCACAAGATCGTCGAATTGCCGGTGCCGGTCGGGTTCTGGCGGTCGGTCGGCCATTCGCATCAGGCGTTTTTCACCGAAAGTTTCACCGACGAACTCGCCGCGTCCGCCGGCCAGGACCCGATCGCATTTCGCGCCGCGCTGCTTGCGCAGCATCCGCGCCACCTGGCGGTGTTAAAGCGCGCGGCGCAGCTGTCGGATTGGGGGCGCCCGCTGACACGCGCAGCCGATGGCGCAAAGCGGGCGCGTGGCGTCGCGCTGCACGAGGCGTTCGGCAGCGTCGTCGTGCAAGTGGCGGAAGTGTCGCTCGGGCCGAGCAAGCAGATTCGCGTCCATCGGGTGGTCTGCGTGATCGACTGCGGACTGCCGGTGAATCCGAATCTGATCCGTCAGCAAATGGAGAGCGCGATCGTGTTTGGGCTTTCGACCGCGTTGCAGGACGAAATCACGCTCGTCGACGGCCAGGTGCAGCAGAAGAACTTTCTCGACTTCCCGATCGTGCGGATGAACGATTGTCCGGTGATCGAAACGGACATCATGCCGAGCCGGATGCACCCGCAAGGCGTCGGTGAACCGGGGGTGCCGCCGATCGCGCCGGCGGTAGCCAATGCGGTGTTCGCGCTGACCGGCCAGCGCTTGCGCGCGTTGCCCTTGAAGCTCGCCTGAAGGTCGAACTGGCGGAGGAGAACAGCATGGGATCACTCAACATCAACGGCCGGGCGGTGGCCGTGCAGGCCGAGCCGGACATGCCGCTCTTATGGGTACTGCGTTGCGACCTCGGCATGACCGGGACCAAGTTCGGCTGCGGCGTGGGTATTTGCGGTGCTTGCACGATTCATCTGGACGGCAAGGCGGGTCTCGCGTGTCAGACGCTGATGTCGAGCTTGCACACGCAGAAGATCACGACGATAGAAGGCGTGCAGGGCGCCGAAGCGCAGGCACTGAAAGCGGCGTGGATCGAACTTGACGTGGTGCAATGCGGCTATTGCCAGAGCGCGCAGCTGATGGCGGCCTGCGCGCTGCTCAAGCAGAAGCCCAACCCCACCGATGCCGACATCGACGCGGCAATGTCCAACGTCGTGTGCCGTTGCGGCACGTACCCGCGGGTGCGGGCGGCGATTCACCATGCAGCCGCGAGGCGGCGCCCCGCTTAGCGCCCCCCACGCCGCGCAGGCACATGAGCCTGCGCGAGCCGCTCAAGCTCAGTTCGCCAGCATCTCCACGACGGCGACGACCACCGTGAAAACGCCGATGCAGCCGCCCAATGTGGCTGCGCCTTGCATGAAGTTCGACATACGTGACCCCGTAACGTGTAGTTGAGGCACGTATTTAACCTGAATTGAAAGGTAAAAGAAAGCTTGTCAAAAATAGCTTTGAGCCCGGCTGGCGTGGTGCCGCTGCGCTAGCCGAGCTTTTAGACGCGCCTAAAGTGGCATCAAGGCGCTTTGCTCGCCGCGGTCGGCATGGCCTTGGCAGGTGCATGAGCGGCAGGCAGCTCCGCAGACGTCGCAGAGGCAGATGTCGCAGCCGCAGGGACCGCCGCCCCAGGCGTCGGCTGTGCTTCAGCCTCCCACCCGCCACCCAGGGCAAGGAACAGGTTGACCTGATCGATCGCCACCTGTCCTTCCGCTGCCGCGACCTGCGACTTCGTCGAGATCAGTGTGCGTGTTGCATCCAGATCCGAAATGAACGACTCGCGTCCGGCGCGATACAGCCGATGCGTTTCATCGGCCGACTGGGTGGCCGACTTCAGCGCGGCACGCAAAGCGTCGGCGCGGGCATAGTCCGACGCATAGGTCGCGAGGCTGGTTTCGGTTTCGCGCAAAGCGGTCAGCACCACGCCGTCGAACTTCGCCAACGCCACCTTGCTCGACGCTTGCGCTTCGCGCACACGGCCACGCGCACCATTCGCGGGGAAGGTCCAGCTAATCAGCGGGCCGAGGCCCCAGCGCGCCGTCTGCGATGTGCCGAGGTCTTCGAGAACCCCGGTCAAACCCGCCGATGCACCGATGCTCACCGTTGGATATAACGCGCCGGTTGCGACACCGATGCGCGCCGTCGAAGCCGCCAGTTGACGCTCGGCCTCGCGCACGTCCGGGCGCCGCTTGAGCAGCGCGGCGCCGTCGCCGACCGGAATCGGCTGACGGATCCGCGGCAGCCGGTTGCAGGCCAGCACGGCCGGCGGCAAATCGGACGGCGCGCGTGCCAGCAGCGCCGCGAGCCGATATTGCGCGATCTGGCGGCGCGCCGTATAGCGCGGAATATCTGCCGACAACGTATCCACCTGGGTCTGGCCACGCGTCACATCGGGCTGATTGCCGCGGCCCGCGTCGCGCAAACGGCGCGACACGTCCACACGTTGCTTCTGCAATACCAGCGACTGTTGTGCGACGCCGAGTTCCTCGGCCGCCGAGCAATTTTCGACGTAAGAGCGCACCACATCCGCGACCACCGTGATCCGCGCGAGATCGCCCGCCGCTTGCACGGATTCCGTGTCCGCCGACGCGGCTTCGACGCCGCGCCGCAGCTTGCCGAACAGATCGATTTCGTACGAGATGCTGATGCCGATATTGCCTTCATTCACGACCGGCAACTTCTCGGTGAGCAAGTACTGCTCGGCCGATTCCTGCGCCCGCTCGACGACCGCCGAGGTTTTGCCCGAGAAGCCGCCCTGCGCTTGCGCGACGCCCAGCGCTTCACGCGAACGCGCGAGGTTTGCCGCCGCGACGCGCAAGTCGGTGTTCGATTGCAGCGCTTCGTCGACGAGGCTGTTCAGCACCGGATCGTCGTACAGCTTCCACCAGACAGCCGGCACGTTCTGCCGCGACGTCAGCCTGGTATCGGCGCCTTCAATCGGCGCATTGGCGAGCGGCGCATTGACCAACGCCTGGTTCGGCAGCGAGTAATTGGGGCCGACGTTCATGCAACCATTGAGTGCGCCGGCTAAGGGCAACAGAGGCAACAACGGCAGTAAGGGCAGGGCGCGCGACAGCTTCATTGCGAGGCACCCGAAGCGCCCGCAGCCGGATGCTTCTTGCCGTCCGGCGACAGATCGCGCACCGACACCGTCGCGGTGCGTCCGGCGATCATGCGGAAGTCCGCAGGGACCTCGTCGAGCGCGACGCGCACCGGAATCCGTTGCGCGAGGCGCACCCAGCTGAACGCCGGGTTCACGTTCGGCAGCAGATTCGAGCCTTGCGTGCGGTCACGGTCCTCGATCCCCGCGACGATGCTTTGCACGTGGCCGCGCAGCACGTTCGGCTCGCCCATCACCTTGATATCGACGGGCTGGCCGATGTTGATGCCACGCAGCTTGGTTTCTTCGAAATAACCGTCGACACGGAAGGAATGCATATCCACAACCGCCACCACCGCGCGGCCCGCGGAGACGAACTCGCCGGTTCGTGGCGCGCGGTCGTTCAGATAACCGTCGACCGGACTCACAATGGTGGTGCGTTGCAGATTGAGCCTGGCCGTATCGATCGCGACGTTCGCATCGGCGAGCGCGGCCTCGGCCTGTTCGACACGCGAGCGGCTTTCTTCGGCGACTTCCGCCGCGACGAGGTTGCCGAGCTGGCGGTTACGCGCGTCTTCGCGGCGCGCCTGATCGAGGGTGGCGCGGCGTTGTTGCGCGGTGGCCTGCGCCTGGCGCAGCGCGAGCGCATAGCGAGCCTGATCGATCACGAACAACACCTGGCCTTGCTTGACCGGCTGGTTGTCCACCACCTCAACCGATGAAATCAATCCCGAGATATCCGGCGCGACCTGGATCACGTCCGCGCGCACGTGCCCGTCGCGGGTCCACGGCGCGAACATGTAATAGCCGACCAGTTTCCACAGCACGAGGGCCGCAGCCACGACGACGATCAAGGTCAGCAGAATTTGACCGACGGAGAACCAGGTTTTTTTCACGTTATTAGTCTGTGCGAAACGACGACGACAAGGCCCAGCACCAGCACGTAGATGCCAAGATCGAAGATGGAACGGTGCCAGACGAAGCGGTAAAAGCCGACGCGTGCGAGCACCGTGCGGATGGCCAGGTTGATCAGATAGGCGACCAACATCAGCACGAGCACGGCCGGCACGAACACGCCGAAAATATCGATTTCACCGATCATCGCGGGAAGTGGGAAAGGGAGAGAGCGGATTGCGGGACGGATGCATCAGGCAGCGGCCTCGGGTTTGGGCGGCGTGGGTGTCGACAGCGCAGGCGTTGTCAGCGTGGCCGGAAACAGCGAAAGACGCAAGCCGACCAGCGCATGCAGCGCCTCGCGCAATTGGCGCGCCGAGGTTTGCGAGGCCGCGCTCGACGTGCCGGCAACCGCGAGCCCTTGCGCGGTGACACGCGCCACGGCTGCGTCGATCGACCCCATCAGGTTTTCGGGCACCGGTTGGCGCGCCCGCCGCTCGACGCAGGTCTCGAAGTATTGGCGCACGTCATCGAGTACATGGTCGATCGCGGCCGGCGCTTCGCCGCCGAGCTTGCGGGTCAGGCGGCGCAGATCGAGCGCGTTGAGCGCGACGCGCAGATCGCGGAAGCTTTCGATCGACGGATGGCGATGGTCGTCAGTGGCGGCGAGGCGCGGAATCAACTGCATCAGGCGGTCGAGCATGCGCGCCGCGAGATTGCGCGGGTCCTCGATCGTTCGTGTGGACGCGGTCAGCGCCACGTCGGCCCAGCTCGAGCGCAACAGCCGGGAGGCCGCGAGTTCGGCGCCGAACGGGCGCGTCACGCGGGTCCACAGATATGCATACAGCAAGCCGGCGAGGCCCGCGAGATTGCTGTTCAGGAATACCAGGAAGTTGGCGTCGTAAGCGTCCTGGATGCTGATGAAGGTGGCCGTGTTCACGGCGACCAGAACCGTGGCCAGGTTGAATTGCGGGCGCGGGATCAACGTGCCGACAAGAATGAACGGCGCGGCGAACATGATGACCAGCATCGGGAAGTCATGCACATGCGGCAGCACGGCGAACAGGTAGACACCCGCAGCCACGACGCTGATCGCGGTCGCCACGAAGAACTTGAACACCATCGGCGCGGGTTCGTCGAGCGCGGCGAAGAAGCAGCAGGCCACTGCTGCCAGCGTCACGGCGCCGGCGCCGTCCGCCCATCCTGAGCTGATCCACAAGCTGGATGCAAGGATGACCGCGGCGGCCGCCGAGGTGGTCGAAAACAGCATGATGCCGCGGTCGAAATAGCGCGCTGTGCCGCCCAGCCGCCAATGGCGGAAACGGGGGCGCCACGAGCCTTCCTCGCGCGTGATGATGATGCGCAGCGAGCGGCAGTCCTGCCACACATCGACCACCTGTTTCATGCGCCACAGTGCGTTCGAGAGCAGCGCACCGTCCCAGCCCGCGAGCGCTGCCGGCGGCGGCTGCATGGCCACGATGCGCGCGCGCAACCGGTCGGCCACGGGGTCGGGGTGATAGCCCTCGCTGGTGGCGGGAAGCGGCTCACTGAACCATTTGATGACATCGGCCAGCAACGCTTCGAGCCCCGCGGGCCAGCTCTGGCGGCCGCTGTTGTAGAGCGCGATCAGCGGATCGGCCAGCGACGACATGATCGGCAGCAGCAACTCCATGCGCCCACGCAGTTCATGCGCGCGCGCCAGAATGTCCGGGCGGGTGTGGTCGTAGGCGAGTTGGCTCAGCAGCAGTTCCAGCCCGTTGATCGTGGCTGCGATCCGCTGGCGGGCCCCCGAGATCGCCGCGCCCGCAATGCGCCCGGACAGCGTTTCGGTTGCATAGAACGCGGCGTCGCGAAACCACGCGTCGGTCCGCTCGATGATGGTGGGCGCGAGCCGGCTCGGAAACAGCGTGCTGCCGACAATGCTCGCGCACACGATGCCGAGCGTGATCTCCTCGGTGCGGCTCACCGCCAGGTCGAACACGCCGCCCGGATTGGTCACGGAAGGCAGCGCGATGATCGGCATCGTATAGCCCGCCAGCAGGAACACGTAGCTGCGCGCGGTGCGGTCGGACACTGCCAGATACAGCAGCGTGCCGGTCCACAACGCGACGATCACGCTGAACAGATACGGCGATTCGACGAACGGAGGCACCAGCAGCACCGCGGCCGATGCGCCGAGCACGGTGCCGAGCGCACGATAGAGCGCCTTGGAGCGGGTCGCGCCGACAAACGGATTCGACACGATGTAGACGGTGGCCATCGCCCAGTACGGCCGCGGCAGCTCGAGCGCCAGACCGAGGTAGAGCGCGATCATCGCCGCGGCAAACGTCTTGACCGAGAACAGCCAGTCACGAAGGGAGGGATAGACCATAAACCGTTACGCCGAGTCTTTGGCGTCTGCTGTGAAAGCGGCCAGCACTCGCAAGGTCGCTTCGAGATCGCTGCGTGAAATGCCTTTCAGAGCCTGAGCACGTAGCGTGACGAGCTCTTCTTCCATTTTCGCGGTGACGGCGCGCCCTTCGTCGGTGAGCACCACGGTTTTTGCGCGCCGGTCTTCGGGATCTTCGTCGCGGCGCATCAGGCCGGCCGAGCACAGTTGATCGAGCAGCCGCACGAGCGAAGGCCCTTCGATACCGATGTATTCGGCCAGCGTGACCTGGCGCACCGCTTCGCCGAGCCGGCTGGCGGTGAGCAGCGGCGTGGCGCACGCTTCGGAAACGTTGAAGGCCGCGAGCACGCCATGACTTGTGCGCCGCCATTTTCTGGCAGCGACGACCAGGGTGCCACTAACGGTCCGGCGCAAGGCATCGAGATTCGACATGGCCGGTATTGTATTTCTAAAATATTCGTTAGCAAACTATTGAATTGGAATATTTCGTAAAGACGTACTTGGTAGCAGCCTCATGCCGCAATGTGACAACTCATGACACGCCCGGGGACTTCTTTCAGGCCGCGAGGCCGAGCCGTACGGTACGTGCCAGATCGTCGAGCTGGAAGGGTTTGCGCAAGATCGTGCAGCGCTTGACGGCGAGGCCCGAAATATCCACGTCCGCATAACCGGTCGCCAGGATGACCGGCAGGTCTTCGCGCATCTTGCGCGCCTCGGCGATGACGTCGATACCGTTCATACCCGGCATCGCGAAGTCGACCATCAGCAAATCGGGATTGTCGTCCTTTAAACGGTCTAGCCCGGCCCGTCCGTCCGCGGCTTCCGTCACGGTATAGCCGAGCATCCTCAGACAGTCGACCAGCATCGCGCGCACCTCGCCATCGTCCTCGACGACCAGCACGCGTTGTTCGCCGACCGCGTTCTCCTCGACATTGGATACCGCCTCGGTTTGCGGAGCCGCGCGCTCGCGTAACGGCAGCCAGATCTCCACCGTGGTGCCGGTGCCTTCTTCGCTGAACAGGCGTGCGGTGCCGCCGGCTTGCCGCGCGATCCCGTAGACCTGGCTCAAGCCGAGGCCGGTGCCCTTGCCGATCGGCTTGGTCGTGAAGAATGGATTGAACACGCGCGAGACGATGTCGGGGGGCACGCCGGAGCCGGTGTCGGTGACTTCGACCACGACATAGCGGCCGTGTTTGAGGGTTTGATCGGGGGCCGTGCGCTCCTTCACGTGAACGCCTAGCCGGCCGCCGCCGGGCATCGCGTCGCGCGCGTTGATCGCCAGATTGAGGATGGCCAGTTCGAGTTGATTGGCATCGGCCTCAGTCCACATCTCTTCGCAATCGGATTCGTTGATGTAGCTGATGCTCGAACCGAGCGACACGGTGACGATGTCGCGCATGCCTTGCAGCAAGGCGACCACGTCCACCGCTTTCAGATCGAGATTGCTGTTGCGCGAGAAGGTCAGTAATTGGCCCGTCAGTTTCGCGCCCCGCTCGGTCGCGCGTTTGACGGTGGCGGCCATTGCACGAATACGATCGCTGCTGCCGACTCGCGCGATCAGCTCCGCGTTGACCATGATGACGTTCAGCAGGTTGTTGAAGTCGTGCGCGATGCCGCCCGTGAGTTGCCCGAGCGCCTCCATCTTCTGCGACTGCACCAGTACCGCCTGCACTTTGGCGCGCTCGTGAATCTCCATCATCAGCCGGTTGTTGGCGGAAGCGAGCTCGTGCGTGCGCTCGGCGATGCGGCTCTCCAGCGAATCATTGAGTTGCACCAGCGCTTCTTGCGCCTCGATCAGTTCGGCCAGTTGGCGGCGCGACTCATACTGCCGCGAGCGCGCCCGCAGCGAGGACCCTACCGCGCGTCGGAGCGTTTCCGAGTTCAGCGGGCGCTCGAGCACCACTACGTTGCCGAGCCGCTCGAGCACTTCGAGGCCGCGTGCCGACCGGCGCCCGACGCGATTGGCGGCGAGCAGGATAAAGGGGAAGTCGGACCACGTCGGCTGCTGTTCGAGCCAGCCGAACAGCCGCGCTGCATGACCGTTCGCGAGTGCCTCTTCGGCGATCAGCGCGCTGCCCGCGCCGGCATCCAGCGTTTCGGTGAGCGCATCGGCATCGCGGCAAGCGACACATTCGCGGTCGTCCTTGTGGAGAACCTCGGCAATTACATCGGCGTCGCGGCCGTACGGCGCGAGGATAAGGACGCGTTGCTCCATGGCGTTATTGCCTGGACGTGTTGATGACGCGGTCGGGCGCACCGAGCAGCGCGGTGCCCCCGCGGTAGGCGGGTAGCCCCGAGAGGACGCCCTCGAAGTCGCGCAACGCTTCGCCGACTTCCACGCCGTTACTGGCGAGCCGGAACTGGCGGATCGAGCGCTCGTGTGCGCTCGCGCGGCTTTTCACCGCGGTGACGGCCGTCAACACTTCGCCGTGGTGTTCGAAATAGCGGAACAGCACGACGACGTCACTGAGATAGCTGATGTCGATGTCGCTCTGCACCTCGCCGATGATGCCGTGCTGGCCCAGTACGAGCATGGTGATGACGCCTTGCTGGTTCAGATAGCCGAGCAGTTCGTGCATTTGCAGCAGCAGATAGCGCTCACCGGGCATCGCCTGGAGATAGGCATTCAGACTGTCGATGGCAACGTACTTACAGCCCTTGTCCTCGACCGATTCGCGCACGTCGCAGGCGAATTCGCCGGGCGAGATTTCTGCCGGATCGATCTGGCGCAACGTGAGCAGGCCGCTTTCGACGTGCGGCGCCAGGTGCATGCCGAGCGTCGCACAACGGATCATGAGCGTGGTGAGGGTCTCGTCGAATACGTAGTAGACGCAGCGCTCGCCACGATCTAGCGCTGCGACCAGGCACGACACCACCGTGGTGGTCTTGCCGACGCCCGACGGGCCGATCAATAGCGCATTGGTGCCCGGGATCAAACCGCCGCCGAGCAGCGCGTCGAGACCCGGCGTGCCGGTGCTGCGCACTCGGGTATTGAATTCCGCATGATGCTCCGCCGCGACGAGGCGCGGATAAACGTGGATGCCGCCGGTGTCGAGGGTGAAGTCGTGATAGCCCTCGCGAAACTTGATACCGCGCATCTTCGAGATGCGCATGCGTCGCCGGTTCCCGCCGTAGTCGTGCACGAGGTTGTCGAGACTGATCACGCCGTGCGCGATGCTGTGCAACTGGACATCACCGGGGTCCGATGTATTGTCGTCGAGCAGGAGGACCGTGCATTCGCGGGTGGCGAAATAGCGCTTGAGCGCCAGAATCTGCCGGCGATAGCGCAACGGGTTCTGCGACAACAGACGCAACTCTGAGAGGCTGTCGAGCACGATGCGCACGGGCTTGAGCGCGTCGACCTGCTCGATGACGTTGCGCACGGTCTCGCCGAGTTCGACTTCGGCCGGGTGCAGCACGGTTTGTTCGTATTGCGGGTCGAGGCCTTCGTCGGACAGGAGTTCGAGGATGCTGAATGTGCTGATGTCCCAGCCGTGGCTGTCCGCTACTGAGATCAGCTCGTCGCGGGTTTCGGACAACGTGATGTATAGCCCTACCTGGCCGTCGGCGGCAGCCTGCAGTAAAAATTGCAACGCGAGGGTAGTTTTACCTGTGCCGGGGGCACCTTCGACAAGGTATAGGCGGTGCGGCGTGAGACCGCCCCCCAGAACGTTGTCGATTCCCTGTATTCCGCAGGAGAGACGGGCCGGTATGCCGGCGGCAGGTTGGTTAGACATTGCGTAACGGGTTGGCGTCAATTTAGTGGGCGGTATTTTCTTTGCCGGTACGGTGTGACCGCAATTTGTATGCCTACAGGCGCTGTTTGCCAGCGTCGATGAGCAACGTGATGATCGCCGTGCAGGCCACTTTCTGGTGCACTCGGCTCGTGCGATCGATTTGCCGCCCTTCCATAGGCACGAAGCGTGCTGTCGCGATAGCGCCCCGTTCGAAGGATTGCGCCGACATGAACAAGATCCTCATGCTTATTGCCGCGATTGCCGCCTTGTCGCTGAGCGCATGGCTGCCGCAGAGTGCGAATGCCGACGATGCGCCCAGCCCATGCACATCGCTCAAACGTATCGTCGCGACGGCGCCAGGCGGTTTAGCCTCGCTGACGCCGGATGACGGGAGGGGCATCGCGCAACCCTACGGCGATGACGCGCAATGTTCAGCGAACCACGGCAGCTACCAATGCACGTGGACGCCGCACAACGACGCCGGCTCGAATGCGGACGCCCTGCAGGCCGTCGCGGCGGATATCGCATCGTGTTTGCCGGACGCGACGCACGATCAGAATTCGCCGGGACGTCAGCACTTTTATCTAGGCACGCGTGCCAGGCGAACCGATATCACCTTGACGCGTTCTGGTTCGAACAAGCTGAGGCTGGTTGTCTCGGGCAAGTGAGCGGAAGAGGAGTTTCGACGCGGCCAAGCTGTCCCCATGCGCGCAGCCGTAGCCGTTACTGAGTGGCGGGCCACCATGTCCAGCCGCGTCGCGCGCATCGCAACTCGACGACCGAGAGCGGCGCGACTTCGATGCGTGGAAAGACGGCGGGCGACGCCCCGAGCGCATGAACGATCGCTGCCCGGATCACCGGCGCGTGCGTGACGGTGACCACATCTCGCCTATTGCGCGGCGCGCCGCTCGTTGCTTTGCTTGGCGCCGCATCCATTGCACCGCCCATTGCGTCGCTTAACGCAGCATCGCCCGTTAGCCTGCTGATTTCTTCGCTCATTGCATCGAGCCATTGTCCTACCCGCTTGACGAGTTGACTGAATGACTCGCCGTCGGGTGCGGCCGCGTCGGGATCGTGCGTCCATGCAGCGAGATCTTGCGGCGCTTCGACGGCGAGATCAGCGAGACGCCGGCCATGCCATCGACCGTAATCCCTGTCCGCCAGTCCCTTGTGGACGGTTGCGACGAGACCTAAGGCCGACGCCGTCTCGCGCGCGCATACGGCTGGGCTGACGAAGACCGCCACGACGTCCGGAATCGACAGACGCGCTCGCGCCGCGCTGGCTTCGGCGAGGCCGCGTGCGTCGAGTGGATCGTCGGCGGGGAAACGGCCTGCGCGCATTGCGGCGGTCGACGCGTGGCTGACCAGTAACAGCCGTGTGTCCATTCAGTTCATTTCCATGAAGGCCCAGACTAAAGCGGGAGGCGTGCGACCATGCCTGGCGCTATCGAGAGGCAAAGTTTAGCGCGTAGAATAGCGGCACTGCGAAGCACGGAAGCCGGTGAGAACCCGGCGCGGTCGCGCCACTGTATTCGGTATTCACAGCCGAAAGCCAGACCTGAGCTTCGCACTATTCCTTTTCAATCGACTATTGGGGCGCGTTACCCCCAGGAGATGTCCCGTATGACCCACGCTGTTTTCGATTCCGCGACTCTGCCCGCCGCTCAACCCACGCCGATTCCACTGCGTGAGTTGTTGCCCTGGGTCGTGTTCGGCGGCTTGCTGCTGTTGCTCGCGCTTTATTTCGTTGGTGCGGAACAGGGTGCCACGTCACTGATTCCCGGCATGTACGTGCATGAATTCGTGCACGACGGCCGCCATCTGCTCGGCTTTCCCTGCCACTAACGGAGTCGACCATGGTTGGTAAGTTGTTGGTGCGCGGGATGCTTGCAGGCATCGCCGCGGGACTCCTCACGTTCGGCTTTGCCCGAGTGGTGGGCGAGCCGCAGGTCAGTCAGGCGATTTCCTTCGAGGAAAAGACCGAGGCCGCGGGCGCCGATGCACACGAACACGGGCATGAAGAGGAACTCGTAAGCCGCGGCACGCAAGCGGGCTTGGGCCTGTTGACTGGCGTCGTGGCATATGGCGCCGCATTCGGTGGGTTGTTTTCGCTGGTGTTCGCGTATGCATATGGCCGCGTCGGCGCATTGAGTGCACGCGCGTTGTCCGCATGGTTGGCGCTCGGCGCGTTTGTCGCGCTGGTGATCGTTCCGAGCATCAAGTATCCGGCGAATCCTCCGTCAGTGGGCGACCCCGGGACGATCGGGACCAGGACCGGCTTGTTCTTCCTGATGATCGCGATCTCGCTGACGGCGTTGGTGTTTTCGCTGAAGGTGCGGCGCCGCGCGGCGCTGAAGCTGGGCGCGTGGAACGGATCGATTGTGGCGGGCCTGGTGTTCATCGTGATCATTGCTGCTGTGCAGTTGTCGATGCCGACAATCAACGAAGTGCCGGCAGGTTTCCCGGCGACGCTGTTGTGGAAGTTTCGCGTGGCGGCAATTGGGATGCAAGTGATTATGTGGACGACCATCGGGTTGCTGTTTGGCGCAATGGTCGAGCGGAGCAAGCTGTTGATTCCCGCGAGTCGCAGCGCGGCGAAGTCTGCTTACCTTTGATCGAGAGGCGCGACCGCGAGGGCGGTCGCGGTCGCGCGGACGTGCAGCGCCAGAGAAGCCAAAGACATCAGGTACTTGGCGTGCTTGCCAGAATGTTATCCACAGGCTTATGGACAAAAACTGGGGATAACTTTGGAGCGTTCGCTTGAACGGCTAGGTCACGCATAGCTCGGTTTTCATGGGGACGCCCAGTCCCCTTCTTCCTTGTCGGCCCGATGCGGCCTCTCAGCTTCCCTCTACCTTCGCGCAGGAATATCTCGTGGCCGGACTAGTCGCGAGGGCTTTTCTGCGTCTGCTTTTCTTGTTGTCGCCGTTATTGCGTGTCCATGGCCTGCATGTTCTTTCGTGACGTCTTACGGCTTGTTCTGGCTGGCGTCGCAAGCGTCTGTTGCGAGAGGCCAGGGAAGTCACAAGTTTAGGATTTGTCGGATTTCCACTATCGAGTCTTCTTTATAGAGTGCTTGGGCTTCAAACAAGTACAACCAATAAGGATGACTATGAAAAACAAAAGACTTGATGAGAGACCAACGGGAATAACGGCACGCCTGCTCGCCGCATTCATGCTGCTCATGGTCGCGTTTGGCGCCAACGCGGCAGATTACATGCAATGCATGCAGACCTACCAGAAATCTCTCGGGATTCCCGGGACCCCGACCTGCGCTATCCAGGTCGCGGGCACTTCGCCTATGTCGACGGGCCCGGACGATCCCTATAACGCATTGAATTACTACAACTGTCCTAATGCCTCGGATTGGATAGCCGACTATTGCGGCGGCGTACCGGTCCCGCCTCAGTCCGACGACTCCTGCCCCGTCGCGGACCCGGTGTTGCCGGCAAAGGGCATTGTCATGCTTTCCGAGCCTGACTTCGCGAGCGGCGACACGCTTCCACTTGTCTTTAAGCGCACGTATCTTTCGAAGCCCTATGACACCACGCAGACAGCGATGGGCCGCAACTGGGTCAATAACTGGCAGCGTAGGCTCGACCTGCTCGGGATCAACGCGAGCGTGCCGCACATTGTTGCCTATCGGGGTGACCAGCAAGCTCTGACGTTCAAGTGGATTGGCGGAGCGTGGGTCGTACCAGGAAATCGCGGGCTCTCCCTGACGAAAGCGGGCGACGGTTACTTCTACCTGAAGGACGAACTGCCGGGTACGACGGAAGCCTACTCCGATACCACCGGTAAGTTCTATTCCGAAACGACCCGCACGGGTGTGATCCGCAAGGTTTTCTATGACGGCAGGCAGCGCCTGTCATCGATCGCCGAGTGGCCGGCCGATAACGTGATACCGGCAACGGCGACCTCAATTCGTTTGGAATACGACAATAGCGACCGTGTCGTTACCCTGGTAGATCCTTTGGGAATGCCGACGTCCTATGCTTACGACGGAAAGGGCAATCTTGTTTCGGTAACTGCACCATATGACCACGTTCGTCAGTATCTGTACGAGGATGCCCGCTTCCCCAACGCATTGACGGGCGTAAAGGACGAATCCGGTTCAAGGATTGCAACGTGGGCCTACGATTCCAGCGGGCGTGCAATCTCGGTTACCCATCCTGACACGACGCGTAATGTGTCGCTCAGCTATGGTCCCGGCATGACGACGCTCAGCGACATGTCCGGCAGGAGCACGTACACCTTTGATGTCCTGGATACGCGGCGTCCTCGTTCAATTGCTACGCCAGGCGGCACGGTATCGCGTGTGTGGGATGCAGCAGGGAATCTGAAGCAGAGGCAGACTCCTGATGGAGATGTCCAGTACACCTGGGACAGCGCCAACCGGCCAACGAAGGCAATTGCAACCGTCCCCGGGAAGAAGACGGTAACGACGATTGAGTACAACGATGACAACTCGCTGCGTCCGCATCTGCTCGCTACACCGGGCAAAGTCCGCGCGTTCGTTTATGACTCGCGAGGCAACGTCACGGGCTACGCGGAGCGGGAAACGACCGACCTGACAGGCGAACAGGGACTGCAGGCGGTCGGAACGGGTAGTCAAATGACAGTCGGCGCGCGCTACGACGATGTGGGTCGTCTTCTGTCAGCCACCGTCATCCAGGACGGCAGGAAGATTGAAGACTGGACCTACACGTATGACGCAAAGGGCAACATCGCAACGACACGGGACGCCGTGTCAGGTTGGGCGATGCGAACGCTCGAGCGTAACGCCGCGAACCGTGCAACACAGATAGCGGGTAACAGCGGCCAGGCGAGCATCGCTTACGATGAGCGTGGTCGCGTAAAGTCTTTCCAGTACAAAGAACCGGCGAGTTCCATAAATGGCAGTCTCTCCCGCGTACTGGCAGTCGACTATCAGTATGCTGCGAATGGCACGGTGTCGTCACATTCGGCGAAGGTCTCTGCTAACGGTGCGTGGTGGCAGCCGATCAGCGACGCTGAACTGGGTGTGTGGCTTACCAACTGGGAGTTGGGCAATGACCCGGTTGCGCCACCGCCTATGCTCACAGGAATCAAGTCTGATGCTGGAGCCTTCGTTCCAGAAATGTGCGTTGAATGCTACATGACGTGGAAAGCGAAGTTCACGGGGAAGCTTTTTAGTAGTGAACTGAGCGATACACTGCCGAAGTGGGGCGAGACCACGGAGCTGATGCTGGGCGATCAGTCGCAGGTTCCTTATCCTGCTCTTGTGCCAGATCTGACCGGTTCTGCGAAGAGGTCGATGCTTTATGGGGCCCTTTTCAAGGGCGGTAGCGGTGACGGCGGAATGGTAAAGTGCGGTGGCAGGGAGGCTCACGAGAGTGAGTGCTTCGCGCAGTATGAAGCTCAAATGACGATATGCAATACGATTGCTCCTCACATGGGCGGCGCGCGAGCAGTCGCGCTGTGTAAGCAAAGGGCATTCCAAATCTATCAAGAGTGCAGAGGGTATTGATGGCTAATCATCCGCCGTATTCCGTGGTTCTGACATATATCGAAGATCGTCAAGAGTTTGCCGTGCAAGCTGTTGATCGAGCCAGATTAGCCCCGGTCGTGGCCGGGACGCTTGAGGCACCAATCCTGCTGGACGAGCACGATTTCAAGCTTGACGACGCGTTCGCACGACGGCTTGGAGCCGCGATGCTCAGTCTGATCGCGCTGGGTCAGCCGGACATCAAGCAATACATGAGCTTTACGCAGGACCCAATCGACTAGTCGCCCGGACAGCGAGATAGTGAACCACAAGGAAAGTGACTCGAAGCTATAACGCAAAAGGGTAGGAGGCGTCGCCTACCCTTTTCGTGTATCAACAGTACAGGGGGTATTAATGGTTAATCATCCGCCGTATTCTGTAGTTCTGACCTACAACGAAGATCTGCAGCAGCTAATTGTGCATACCATTGATCCAAACAGGCTTGCCCCGCTCGTTGCAGGGAGAATGGGCGTTGTGATGGCCGATGAACAAGATTTCAAACTGGATGATGAATTTGCGCGACAGCGTGGAGTTGGAATGCTCAATACGATTGCGCTGGGGCAGCCTGACATCAAGCAGTACATGACGTTCACAGAAGGGCCGATCGACAAGTCGTAAGGGCAGTAATTGGTCAACGCTTCAGTATCATTTGACCGACGTATGGTCATGGCCCCGAGGGGGCGGGAGCGACGCCGCTGATGGTCGAAGGCGATTTCAAGCTTGACGACGAATTCGCGCGACGACTTGGAGTCGCAATGCTCAATCTGATTGGGGCGGGCCAGCCTGACATCAAGCAATACATGACCGTTACGCAAGAGCCAATCGACAAGCCGTCAGAACAGTAATTGACTAGGGGTTGAGTGGCATGATCGACAGACGTCTGGTCATTGCGCTGAAGGGGCAGGAACGAGCCTGGTGAGGCTCGTGAGAAAAGTGCGAACTTGTCCCCTCTTCGCCAACGTCTGGCGGGGGGCGCCGCGCGCCGCCGGAAATCTCCAGAGCGAATGCTTCGCGCAGTGTGAAGCTCAAATTGAAATGTGCAATGCGATTGCTCCTCGCATGGGCGGCGCACGGGCCGCCGCGCTGTGCAAGCAGAGGGCATTCCAAATCTATCAAGAGTGTAGAGGGTATTGATGGCTATTGATCCACCCCGTTCCGTGGTTCTGAACTACGACGAAGACAGTCAGCGGTTGAATGTGCAGTTAATTGAACCTGCCAAGCTGGCCCCGCTTCTGGCTGGAAAATTCACGGTGCCGATCCTGCTGGACGATTTCGATTTCAGGCTTGACGACGAGTTCGCGCGTCGGCTTGGAGTCGCAATGCTCAATGCCATTGCGCTGGGTCAGCCTGACATCAAACAATACATGACGGTTACGCAGGAGCCCATTGACAGGCCGTCAGAACAGTAATTGACCAAGGGTTGAGTGCCATGACCGACCGACGTTTGGTCATTGCGCTGAAGGGGCAGGAACGGGGCTGGTGAGACCCGTGAGAAAGTGCGAACTGTCCTCTTCGCCTCCGTCCGGCGGGGCGCACCGCGCGCAGCCGGAAATCTCCAAAGCGAATACTTCGCGCAGTACGAAGCTCAAATCGAAATGTGCAATGCGATTGCTTTCCACATGAGCCGCGCTTGGGCAGCCGCGCTTTGTAAGCAGAGGGCATTCCAAACCTATCAAGAATGTAGAGGTTATTGATGGCTAATTATCCGCCGCGTTCCGTGGTCGTAACTTACGACGAAGATAGTCAACAGTTGATTTTGCAGTTAGTTGACCCAGCTAAGCTGGCGTCGCTCTTGGCTCAAACACTGAAAGCGCCGATCCTGCTAGACGAATTCGATTTCAGGCTTGACGATGAATTCGTGCGTCGGTTTGGGGGTGGAGTGCTCAATCTCATTGCGCTGGGTCAGCCGGATATCAAACAATATATGACCTTCACGCCTCACCCAATCGACAGGCCGTCAGGACAGTAATTGGCCCGAGGTTGGATGATGCCGGGTCAGAATTACGGTTGTCGAATTTTTGCGGCGTCGCAGCGGTGCTGCAACCGGCGAGGAGGCGGCTGCTGCGGACATGCAGCGCCGCAACCCCCACGGTCCACCAGCTCGGGCCACTTCAGGCCGCGTCGTGGAAAATCACCCCCAACGTATGCCGGTGGCCCGACCGCAGGCGGCTCACCCCATGCCGCAGATTCACCCGGTACACGCCGCGCGTGCCTTGAACCGGCCGGTGATGAACCGCAAACACGACCGCGTCGCCCTTGCCGAGCGGTACCACTTCCGTGCGCGATTGCATCCGCGGACGCTGCTCCGTCATCACGAACTCCCCGCCTGTGAAATCCTCGCCCGGCTCGGACAGCAGAATCGCGACCTGAAGCGGAAAGACGTGCTCGCCGTACAGATCCTGGTGCAGGCAGTTGTAGTCGTCCATGGCGTATTGAAGAATCAGAGGCGTCGGGCGCATCTGGCCGGCGGCGTGACAGCGCTCGATAAATTCGCCATGCACGGCCGGATAGCGGACATCGATATTCATCACCTCATTCCAGCGATTCGCCACTGGCACGAGGCGCGGATAGAGCTCTGCGCGCAACTGTGCAACCCGCTGCGGTAGCGGATACGCAAAGTACTTGTATTCACCACGTCCGAAACCATGCCGCGCCATCACGACGCGGCTGCGGTACAGCTCTTCGTGTGCATACAGCGCGGTCAGCGCGCCACATTCCTGCGCACTGAGAAGATTGCGCAGCATCGCGCAGCCATAACGATTCAGCTCTTCTTCGACATCGAACCAGTCTATCGCACCGACGCGCCGTGCGAGCGGGTCGGCTGCCGCACCCGGCGCGGCAGCACATTGCGGTTTCGGCTCCAGCCCCAGTTCCAACTCCAGCGGGTGCGAGCGCAGATCCTTCGCCACCGTATTCATGAGCATTCTCCATAAGGCGATTCATCGAACGATGACTAAGTGTAATCAAGTGCCTGAGGCCACGCACTCCGACTCTTGCTCTTCAATTCTCTGCCGGGCTATGGCGCGCTCCGCGCTAACCCGCCGCGCGGGCATCCCGCAGGCGTCGTAAGCTAAAGCAAAGACCTGCTTCGAAAGTGCAAACTTCGCGAAACGTGCCACCAGGTTCATAGTAGGACCTTATTAAGCCCTATAAACGCATTCGGAGACTTCGCCCATGTCTGCCTCCCCACGGAAACTCGACGACTGGCTCAACAAGGAGGTGGTCACCGAAGACGCCATCACCGTTTTTCCGCTAACGGCAATGGCCGCGACCCTCGACCGGGAAGAAAGCGGCGATACGATACCGCCGCTCTGGCACTGGCTGTACTTTCTGCCGACGGCGCCGATGTCCAGGACTGGGCCCGACGGTCATCCAAAGCGCGGCGATTTTCTGCCGCCGGTTCCGTTGCCGCGCCGCATGTGGGCCGGTGGCCGCCTCACATTCCACGCGCCGCTCAAAGTCGGCGAGCATGCCAAACGCACGTCGACCATCGCCAATATCGAGGACAAGACCGGCCGTTCGGGCCGTCTCGTGTTTGTGACGGTGCAGCACGCGATCGAGGCCGGTGGCGAGCTGAAGCTCGAAGAAGAGCACGACATCGTCTATCGCGACGCGCCGCAAGAGGGCAGCCGGCTGCCGCAACCGGCGCTCGCGCCGGAAGGCGAAACGTGGCGGCGCACTATCGACGCCGACGCCGTCATGCTGTTCCGCTACTCCGCGCTGACCTTCAACGCCCATCGCATCCATTACGACTACCCGTACGTCACGCAGGTCGAGGGTTATCCCGGTCTGATCGTTCATGGTCCGCTGATCGCGACGCTTCTGGTCGATCTGGTGCGCCGCGAACTGCCAAATGCGACACTGCAAAGCTTCGCGTTCAAGGCGCTGCGCCCCACTTTCGCGGGCCAGCCTTTCACGGTATGCGGCAAACCCTCCGCCGACGGCAAGACCATCGACCTGTGGGCCAAAGATCACGAAGGCTATCTGACCATGCGCGCCACGGCTGCGCTTGCCTGAACTCGGCGAAAGTCGACCATGCAGACCACGCAACAGGATTCGTTTCAGGACATTCGCGAAGCAGCGCGAGATCTATGCCGGCAGTTTTCCGGCATGGCACTCCACGGCAAACTCTTCCCTTCAACCTGAAATCGAGGGAAAGGCGGACGCACTGGCGATCAACCCGATTGCGTTCCATGTTCCGTCACCGCAGCCGGCTTTGGCTTCGGCGGATTCGGAAGGCTCTGCTGGGGCGCATTCTGCCTGATCGTTTCCGCCGTCGCGCCCACCAGTTGCAAAGTGCTGCCCTGCACCTCGATCTTCACCGGGTCAGTCTTCTTCCATAGCTTTTTGGGCACTACCAGCTTCCACGTCGCATCCTTGCCAGCGTTGCGGAATAATGCGACGACGCCGACGTATTCCGCGTCGCTGTTCATCGGTTCGCTGACGCTCGCGCTGGCATCTGGACGGAGCACCACGTCCGTCGTTGCCAGCAGGTCTGCCTTAAGCGCCGCGACATCATTCGTTTGCAGTTGCGTGTAGCTGAGTTGCTGGAACGTTTGCGGCGTTTTCAGTTGATAGATCCGCACGACGGTCGACAACGATTGCCCTGCGCCGTTTGGGTTGAGTGACGACCGGCTGACAAGATCCACGTTCATCATCTTGACCTGCGTCGTGAACGCCCATTTCGCCGCATCCACTGTGCTGTCTTTCACGGCCTGTCCTACTCCGCAACCTGCGACGGCAAGGATGGCCAACGCCGCGGCGCCGATTCGAAGTGCCCGCATCATTTTGTTGATCCCTTTTTCGTGTTCCATGTTCGTGAATCGCTGCATCAGTGCGTTGAGTGCTGTTGAGCAGCATGTCGGTCGCTGCCTCCTGTCCACGCGCCGAGTTGCACTCGCGTAACCGGGCGGGCCTGCTCCTGTATGCGAGGCTGCGGTAGTTGGGTCGTATAGCCGAGACTGACCTGATTCGAATTCAGTGCCTGGGTGGGCATCAACTCGGGATTCACATGCATCTCGAGTTGCGCCCGCGCTTCGTAACCGAGATAAAAACGCAGCAGCGCCATTACCTCGCTGTGATTCGCCCGCCCCGGCATCAGCCCGAGTACCGATTCGCGCGTTTGCGGGGTGATGACGATCCGCACCGCGTTTGCGCAGTCGTAAAATCCACGGCCAAGCAGGCATTCCTCACCTAGCGGGGTCCGCGGGTAACCTGCCGCACTGATCCACACCGGGTGGAACTCCTCCACGGTGATTTGCGCATCCGGCACCGCGTGTTGCAACACGCCAACCAGACCTTCGGCTGTACGCGTCTTCTGGCTCGCTAGCCCCAGCATCGAAAGCAGCTTGCGCGTGCCCACTACCGAAGGCAGTCCCTGGGGGGCGGCTGCAGCAAGATCAGGTGACGCGATGCCGAGGCCGGCGAAGCTCAGCAGATAGCGCGAAATTTCATCTGTGCCGCCTTTCCTGAAACCAGCGGGATACCGGTACTTGCGCCACACGCGGTAATACTGCGTGACCACCCGGTGATGGAAGATGTCGAGGAATGCCGACATGGATTCGGCACCCTCGCGATTCTGCGCGACCTCGTCGACAAAGTACGACGGCATGCGCGCGTCGACCCCGTACAGGCCGAGAAAAGTCGTGCGTATGGCGGGCGGCATCGCCGGATTATCGAGGTCGTATTCAACCGCATCGATTTCGCGGTTCGGAAAGCCGAGCCGCGCTCGCGAGCGAAAGCGCACCGGCTCGGACCCCGGCGAATCGGTCGTGCCGACGGGCGGCCGATCAGGTGCGGCAAGTTCGATCAGCTCGCAGAAGCGGAAGAAATTCATCCGTGTCGCGTCGACGAGCAGCGCGGGCAGCAACGGCCGGTCGGCGCAGTTTGCAAACGCCAACGCGAGATCTTGCTCCGTTCCCCTCCATTGCGGGCCGTTCAAAACGGTGCTCCTTCGCCTTTCGTCTCGGGCCATTCGATTCGGCGGCCAGTCGGCTGTGACACGACCACCAGCTTGGTGAACAGGTTCAACGTCGCGTACAGCGCAAGAAAGCGGTTCAGCATCCCGCCGAACAGTTCGATATCGCCGTCGCCGGCGAATGCGGCGCTGTCGAGCGTCACCTCGATCTCGACGCCACGTTGCAGCCCGCCTTTGACGAGCTTTTGCAGCAGTCGGTGTTGTACGTCGGTGATCGCGTCAATCCTGCGCTTGTTCAGTTCACCATCAGTCCAGTCGTACAGCGCAAGACTCCCGCGCAGGATTTCCGCATTGAGCAGCGACAGGTAGTTCGGTGCCAGATGCGACAGTACGCGCCACTGGAAACGGTCGCGGGTCGGTGGATGCACGGGTAGAGTCGGCGCGGTCAGGTTGCGCACGGCGCCGATGTTGGTAAAGCCGCTGCGCATACGGTTGATGCCTGCGTCGCGCAAGCGTTTGCCCGGCAACACGCCGTTTGTCCCGGTGACGGACAGCGACAGCGTTTCCTTCGGTAGCGTGTCCTGGTGTTCCCACGCATGGCCGCCAAGGACGATCCAGGTTTCGAAGCGCCCGGATGGGCCGCGTCGCGTACGTGTATGGAAATACCGCTCCGGCATTTCCTGGCGCAGCATGCCGCCGCGATGACGGAACGCGGCGAACGGCGCATATTCGAAGCGCTGGCCAGTGCCCGCCTCGAAACCCCGCACGTTCTCGACCGAATACACGTCGACCTGATCGCCCCGTTGTTCAAGCGCGTGTACGCGATATTCCGTCTCATGCTGCGACGCCGTGATCGGATCCGCTTCCAGCGCGAACAGATTGATGATCGGCGTGCAGTAGAGGCGCACGTTGTCGGCGGAGAAACGCATGTCGTCCGGATACGGTTTCGCCAGTACCACCTCGACGTCGAAGTATTCCGCAGCCAGAGGGATCGCCTGCATGTCGAGACCGACGAGGTCCACGAACATGAATTTTTCCGGGAAGGTGAAATATTCCAGCAGCAGTTGGTAACCGCCGAATGCGTTATCGGCTTTCGGCCACAGGCGCTCTTCTGCTGCGAATCCCGCGGCCTTGAGGTGCAGGCCCGGCATCGGCTGCGGGGTACCGGGCCGGTCCTCGGGGTAGCCCGGCACGCGCACGTGCAGCGCCAGCGGATCAGCTGTGAGCGCCGCATACAGCGCGAGCGCCACGGGCCGGTCGGCGTTGAGAAAAAGCCGCAGGCGCGGTACCTCCAGTTGCTCTCGCCGCGCCTGGGGTTGTACTTCCAGCCGCAAGCGCAGCACGGAGCGGCCATCTTCCCGTGCGTATGCGTTCGCTTCGACGAGGCGTAAGGGGTACAGGTCGACCGCCTGGGTTGTCCGATAGATGCACTCGACGCCATGGTCACCGACGCCCGAAGGAAGTCCCGGTGGAATCGGATCGGACATCACTTCGAGTCCTGGCGCGAGCGTTTCATGCTTTTGCAGCGCTCCACTTTCCGGACTCAATTCAAGAATCGACAGTGATGGGATCATCCGCAGGTAGTGCGGCCACAGCATGCTGACGAGACCTTCTGTCAGTTCGGGCAATTCGTCGTCGAGCTTGTGGCGCAGGCGGCCCATCAGGAACGCGAAGCCCTCGAATAGCCGCTCGACGTGCGGATCACGCTCGCCGATGTTATCGATGTTAAGCATGCGTGCGCGATCTGGAAACGCTCGTGCGAACTCCTTGCCCGCCTCGCGCAGATAGCGCATTTCCGTTTCGTAGTAGCGGAGGATTTCGTTGTCTTTGGTGGGATTGTTCATCGGCGGAATCTTTGGTCTTTGGTGGCATCCGTGTTCACTCAGACGAGCGTCACCGCGCGGGCCGGGTCGATCGCGGTCAGCTCGCTCATCAGTACTTCGATGCGCTGCGCGAGTGTGGTTTTGTCCGCGTCCTTGCGGTTCATGCGGATTCTCAGAAGGCGCAACAGGTGCTGCTTGGCTTCGAAGGCCAGCGACGGCTCCCAGATAGCGAGCTGGAAACGCTGTACAGCGGCGTCCAGCGTCGAGAGCAGGTGCAGTGCTGTGTCCGGTCGTTCGGCGCGCTCCGCTACGCGGGCCATGATCAGGTGCCGCACGAAGTGGTCGCGTTCGCCCTCCTGCGCGGGCAAACGTTGCAGCCACGAGAAGGCCGCGTCGAGTCCCTGCTGCGCAGCCAGATCCACGGCCTGTGCTTCGGTTTCTGGCCAATCGGTACCGGCCGACGCAACGGTCACCGGCGCAACGGTCTCGCCCCGTTCGACATCGCGCACCGTTGCATAACGCGCGATCCATTCGAGCGTGGCGTCGTCGGCGAAGGGTGATCCGTCGGAGAACGCGAGGTGGTCAAGGCCCGGCAGACGTTCAAGCATGAGCGCGCAGTCAGTCGCAACCAGTTCCCGAATCTGGGCATATTCGCCGCCAGCCTGTTCCTGGGCACTGAACGCGTAATACTGCAGGTCCAGCCAGAAGTGATTCGCACCTTCGGCGAACGCCGCCTCGACCCGGTCGAGTAGTTCCGGCCACTGCTTCTGCAACATCAGCCGTTTGAGATGCGCGCGCAGTTCGGCACGCGGCGCGACCAGCCGCGTCGTGCCGCTCACCTCGTGCGGCGGCACGTCGGTCAGCGTATCCCAGCGCACGCATCGCATCAGACGGTAGGCCGCCAGATAGCCTTGCGGCTGCTCTCGGAGAAACCGCGCCATCTGACGGGCACGATCGAGCAGCTCGCGGGTCGACGTGACTTCGTTTGCCGCGGGCAAAGTGGCCGCGAGTGGGGCGGTCCCTGACGACGCATCGCGATTCATATCCGCCGACGACAGCGGTGTTTCCACGCGCCCTTCGAACCGGCGGAACAGCGGGTGCAGTTCAGGTCGGACGGCTTCGGGCCATTGCGCCGTGCGTTCGGTGATCAGCGCGAGGGCCGACAGCGTGCGCTCAAGCAGCGTGTCGGTAAGTCCTTGCACCCGGTCGAGCCGGTCCGCGAAAGTGCTGCCCGCGAGCCATTCGAATGCGGCCTTGCGGGTTTCGGCGCGGGCCGGCAGTAAGGTATCGCCAAAACGGTCTACCAGCGCCGAAAGCAGTTCGAACCCCGAAGCAACGCCTTCCGCGCCGTCACGACGCATGCGTCCATAAACGTAGTAGACGGCGAGGCGCACGTCCTTGGCGTCGTGCTTGAGCAATCGCTCGGCAGTGTCGGCGATCAGCGTATCGTCGATGTCGGACAGCTTCGCAACTTCATCCTTGATGGCGAGGAAGTCATCGTCGTAACTGGGGTCGGCGCCGGTCGGAGCGGCATCGCTGACCGGCTGCAGCCAGTCGTCCCAGCGCCCCTGTGTGGAGCGTGCCAGGTCGGACGGTGCGCGCGTGCCGAAAAGCGCGTTAAGGAGGTTCGTGAACATGACAGTCAGTGATCCGCCAGTGTGAATTTCATAGAGGTCTCTGGCCGCCGGGCAGCGGGGTTTCGGCATGCTTCGCCGCGTCGAGCATCGCCTTTGGCAACGGCGGCGGGCCGTCCGACTGCGCAGTCTTTTTTACGCTTCGCGCTGCGGCTGAACTCTTGCCCGCAAAGATGCGTGCCGGCAGCACGAAGCCCCTGAGCGCAAGCAGTTCGAGCGGACCTTTGGCTACGTCCGTGCGCATCATGTAACTCAACGGCCAGGTGAGATCGACTGACGCCGGTGTGAGAGGTCCCTGGACTGTCAGAGGGCTGCTGCCCCTTGCAAAGTCGTCTTCATCGTCGCCATCGCCGATGTCCGTCGCCGTTGCCGCGCTGGCCGCAGCCGGCGTTGAAGCGGACCTGCCCGTCTGTGCCAGCCTCAGCGGTATCGAGTCCGGGGCGCCTTGCCACGTCAATTGGTATGTCGCGCTGTCGATCGGCTCGACCCGTGCGCGCTCCAGCATTCGCACCAGCCCCCAGCGGCCGCCGAACTCGAAGTTCTTGCTGGTGCCTGCCTTTTCGGTTTGCCATTCCAGCCGGGTACCGAGGTCCTGCGGAGTGTTCGACGGCCACGTCAGCGCCTGCCACGTTTCCTGCTGGTTGTAGTAGTGCAGTTTCTGGCCGTCCAGCGTGAGCAAGGTGCCGGTTACGCCCGGTGTCGGCACCGGCTTGAACTCGAACCGGTATTGCGGCTCGCCCTGCGCAAGCAGATGCCCGGCAATGCGCTGCAGCGTATTGACCGCCTTCAGGAACGCCGGATCGAACGCTAGCGCCTGAC
This sequence comes from Paraburkholderia sp. IW21, assembly GCF_041321145.1. Lineage (NCBI taxonomy): Bacteria > Pseudomonadati > Pseudomonadota > Betaproteobacteria > Burkholderiales > Burkholderiaceae > Paraburkholderia > Paraburkholderia sp. IW21. Next base: position 62,209 of record NZ_JBGGWA010000019.1, read on the forward strand.
TACTGGTGGTCGCCGGCACCCATTGATCGCCCTGCAGTTCCAGCACGCCCGCCAGTTGGGAACCGAGGAAGGCACCGATCAGACCACCCTGCGGGCGCAGGAAGCGCGCGAGCTCCGGCAGCGACGCATCGTTGTCGGTGTTGGCGAACGGATAGCGCCCCGCGAACGAGCGGTTCCATGTCGTCACGATGGTTTGCCGCCATGCATCGTTGAGACTCGCCTGCGCAGGCAGCAGAACCGTCTGGGTTGCCTGGGTGACAGGCCGCACGAACAGCGCATCGCCCATGCCTGCCCATTGCGCGCCGAGGCTCGCGGCGATCAGTTGCGCGTAGGCCTGTGTGTCAGCCAGTTCAGAGCCTTTGCCCTCGAACAGTGACTGGGCGACCTGCCTCGCCTGCGCATCGGCATCGGGGCTGTCGCTGATCCGCTGCAGCTTCAGGCGCAACGTGGTGATCCGTTCCATGAAGCGTTGCAGGCTGAGGTCGCTGTTTGCCGCGGCGCTGGCGGCCGTGTTTGCATTGCCTTGTGCGACCAGACGCAGCACCGGTCCGAAAGACGCGCCGAGCGGGCCAGCGGGATCGGGTTTTGCGGTCTCGGGGGCGGCGGTCTTATTGCCTAGTATGTTCTGCGCTTTTGCTACCAGTGTGTCCGATATCGACTCCTTTAGCGCTCCCGCGCTGCCTTGGTATTCGAGCGATCTCATGAGTGCGATCACGGGCGACTGGCGAGCGTCGGCCATCAGCTTGAGTTGTTCGATGGCGGAGGGCAGGGTGGGGGCAGGCTCCCATTGCAGCGTGTTCATGAAGCCCTGCCAGTGATCCGCGTAGTCGGCGAAGTAGCGGTTGAGCAGTTCTACTCTGAGGGCGTCGGCCGATTGCGCCGGTGCCTGCAGCGGTTGTTCGTTCTTGTTGTTTCGACCGGTCTGCCCGTCGGCGAGCACCCAGTCGCTCGAGACTTCGGCGCGCCTGGCGGCTTCGTCGATTGCGACTGCGATAGTGCCTTCGTACGCCTCACGCGTGAAGACGCCGGGAACGGTGGCGGTGGCGTGGACAAGGCCGCGCGTGTCCGTGCCGGGCGTGAGCGAAGCAAGGGTCTGGCTGGGGTATTTGTTGCCCACCGACTCCAGGACGCGCTGGTAGATCGTGTCTTCGGAGTTTTTCACACCGATTACGGCGAGTAGGGTTTGACGGGATGCGTGAACCAGGTCTGCGCTTGGCTGAATGCGCCAGTCAGCGTGTGTCTTAAGGTGCTGCGCGTAGAAACCCAGCAGACGTTCGGACAGGTCGAGTTTTTCGCCTGTTGGAAGGTTTGCATCCGTGGTCCAGTTGCGTTGTAGCAGAGGCGCCATGAAGGTTGCATCGGCGCGGCTCGGGTCGGCCATCATCAGATAGGTTTTAAGTGCTTTGTGGCCGTCTAGTGCGAGCCGGTTAATCTGGTCGTCAACCTGGGCCGTCTGCATCTGACCGAGGTCGATCAGTTGTGCTTCGAGGTTTTTCTGAAGCGGGTCTATCAGTGTGCGTTTGCTAGCCTGTGCGTAGGCCGGCCACAAAGCCCCGAGTACCTCGTCGTCGTGGTTCAGGCCGAAGCGGGTCAGCAGTGGAGCGTGGTGCTGCGTGCGGTTTTCGTAGCGGGCGATCTGCTGTTGCAGGGCGAGGAGCGCGCGCAGGCGGGAGGTGGAGTCGTGCGCCGTATCGAGCGTTCTGGTCGCCTGGCTGGCAAGGTGCAGGTCTCGCGCGTTCGATACGCCAGAGATAAGCATGCCGGCAGTCCATACGCCGATCGCGGTCAAGGCGAGCGTGGAGAACACGGTCACCGGATGCAACCCGATGCGCCTGCCACGTGCGCTGTGGGATGCCTGGCCAAGGTGTTGCCATAGCGGCAGATCCGCGCTGGTTAGGTCCTCTTCCGTGCGCTTTTTCTCCGGCAGGCAGGGGGCGAAGAATGCCCCGCTGATGGGCCGGTGACGCTGCCGTTTAGCGATTCCCGCAATCCAGCTGGCGAGCGGTGCGCTGCGTGTGTCGAGGCGTTGGGAGAGCTCCGCAGCATAGCGGTCGTCCGCGTTGCGGCTCAACTGCGCGACGCTGCGATCGACCAGGCGATCGCGGATGCGAAGGAGTGCGGCTTCGATTGAATCTGCATCGGCCGTTTCAGGGAATTCGCAGCCCATCACCGCCGTGGCGCCGTGCGTGATGCTGTTGGTTTGTGCAACCTCGAGCACGTAGGCGGGCGCGGACCAGTGCAATGCGGCAGCAATGCGCGCGAGGTTCACGCTGTGCGCGCAGGTGCCGTGACGTTGTGCAGGCAAGTTGGCGGTGCTGTCGATGGTGACTACCACTGCATCGACGGGGCGGCAGCGACGCAATCTGTAGAGCTGATTCAGCCAGTTCGCGTCCGGGTGGCCTTCTTTGTCCTGCTTGCTCCACAGCAGCACGGCATTTTGCGTGACGAGCCAATTACGTGCGGCCAGCTCAGGCAGCAACCGTTCTATTGCTACATCGTCGCCGGTCAGCAGCAGCCATGGCTGTCGGTAGCGCCAGCGAAGACCCAGATCATGGCGCAAATGCTCGCGCAGGCGCAGCAGCCCATCCGCGGCATCCGTCCCGGGCGATTTCAGATCCTCGGGTAGCAGTAGTGCCTGGGTCGTTCCCGCGAAGCGCGCGGGGTTCCCATGCAACGACTGCGCGAGGCGCCGCGCGGCGTCGGCTTCGTCGCGTCCAGTCTCAAAACCGAAGTAAAGCGCAATCGCGAGGAGGAGAGCGCAAAGGACAATGATCGCAAAGGCCCTCTTCGCTTCGGTATCGAGTTGGAACAGGTCGCCCTTGAACCAGATCAGTCCGCCTGCGGCAATCGCGACGAGCAAATACGAAAATACGGTTATACGAAATTTAGTCATTTTTCAGAACGTCTTGCTGCGTGTGGTGCTCTGCCGGTGCCAGTACGGCGAGCATGACGCGCTCCTCTTGCTGAACGCCTACGATGTACGGCGCGCCACACGCGCCGGCCCGATCAAGTGCGAGCACGGCTGCAAGCCATGGCGCGGTTGGCCCGGTATTGCCGGCGAGCGTGTCGAGCGCGAACTCGAACGGCGATGCGCCTTCGCCAGGCCGGCCCGCTGCCCGCAGCGCAATCCGCAGTCGTGCCGCGGCACGTTCGTCGAACCCGGTCTGGATTGTTCCGCCCAGTGCCGCGCCCGTCGTGCCACCCCATTTCAACGCGTAGTGAAGCGCGCCTTCCTGCGGGGCAGGCATGTCCGCCTGCGGACGATGAATCCAGCCCGACACGGGAAACTGTTCCTCGCGCGCGAGTGCGGCCGGACTGAGCAGTAGCATGCACGCCGCCTCGGCGCTGCCGGGTTCAGGGTCGGCACTGCGAAGCGGATTGAGATTGGCGCTGATCAGTAGTGTCACGACGTCGCGCAGCACCGGGCTTGCGCGGTCGAGCATCGTATCGACGAGCCACAGGCCGCCGCTCGGCTCGATCGACGGCTGCTCTCTCAGGCGGGGTGGACGCACGGACGCCGGCAATCCCGCCCAGATCGCCAGAATGGCATCGCGAGAGAGCACGGCACTGGTAACGTCGAGATGGACCATAACTGGAATCCGCTCCGGGACTCGCGCCAGAACTTCCGCAATCGCGGGAGCGAACGAGCGCAGGACCCATTCGAGTACGACGCTATGCCGCTCCACATCGTCGAAAGTCAATGCCGCCGCGGCGGGCTCAAGGCAGGTCGCGACGATCATTTCTTGCGAGGCTATTGCCGGGCGAGTCGGCGGGCTCGCGCTGCGTGCGACGATCGCATCGAAGGCGTTGTGCTTCTCCTCGGCGTGAAGACGGTATCCGCATGCGAGTACCGCCAACGGCACGCTGGCCGCATCGAACACCATGTCGGCATACGCCTTTCTGGATCTGTTGTCCGACAGCGCCCGGTTGTGTCGCTTATAAAAGAGCGAAAAGCGCGTCAGGACGATTGTTCCCGAAAGGCACAAGGGGATGACCACGGCACAGAACCAGAACCAGGGTGTCTGCGTCTTCGCATTGCGCGGCCATGACCCGAGCGCGAAGGCCATGCCACCCAGCGTCAGCACGACGAAAACGATCGACCAGAGGAACGGCGACGGCGCCTTGTCTGGAACCGGGCATTCAGGCGGCAACAAAGAGAAATCGACAGCCATTCGGGCGACCTAGCGCGATCCGCTGTTCGGCAACGATGAGATCAGTGCACACCCGCACTCGCACAGATGGCCGTCTTCGGCCACGTCGAGGTCACCGTCACGAATGCGCGGATTACCTCCGGCGATGCGGTTCACCCCGTGCACGTCACAGCGCACGGGGTCCGTGCGCCGGGCCAACGCACGGCCCAGGAACATGCGCGAGCCACCGCGCAAGACTTCGCCTCCCCGGCTCAAACTATCCCCTTCCCGTATGACGCCTGCCATTCTGCTTTTCTCCTTTACTCAATGCATGCCGGCATGCGGCTGCCGGCTCGAACACCCTTCAAAACCCCATTGCCGGTCGCGCACCAGGCCCGTTCGATAGCCGGTCCACGCGTTGCGCATTGCGATCGTCTGCCGCTCGCTGCCTGGCTTCCTTCTCGATGTCGCTTTTGCCGAACGTATCGGTTGCGCGCGTCTGGAAGTAGAGCGTCGATGACAGGATGTGGTCGTGCCAGCTGGTCAGCATCGTGTCGTGCACGAGCAGGTCGAAGAGCGCCATGACCTGCGGCGGAAGCGGCGTTTTTCCACTGGCGCCGTCTTGCCAGGCTTTGGCCAGCGCGACCTGCTCAGGTGTCAGCATCTCAGCCTCGATGATGCCCGCAGCCGCGCCGGTAATGTCCGGGTCGTAAGGAAGATCCAGGCTGGTATCCCGGGCCCGGATGCGCTTGAGGGTCGCCTCCAGTTCGGGTTGCTTCGAGAGCCGCCGGGTCAGTTCGGCGGATTCGCTGTCAATGCGTTCCCAGACGTGCACGACAGGCCTCGAGAGCGCCTCGGAGGTCGGGATCAGATCGCGTTGCCGCTGCGCGTCGAGCTGCTTGTAGCGAGCGAGCAGGCTGTCAAAATAGGCGCGGTTCGCCGGCGTGTTGCGCTCGCTTGCCGGCAGGCTTTCCAGCCGTTCGTGTTCGATGCGCAGCTTCTGTTGTGTATCGCTTTTCTCAGCTAGCAATGCCTGCCAGTCGGCTAATTTATGCTTGGCCGGGGAGGTGATCGAGGCGCGGAATGCGGGATCCTTATAGCGCACTGCGAGCCAGCGCAGGAATACCTCCATGTGGGACTGGAAATCGAGTCCTTTTTTGTGGGGCACCAGCGTGCGGTATGCGGCGATCAGGTCGGGGATCCTGTAGCTTGTCTTGCCGACGGAGATGGGGTGGGCGAGGGTGAACTTGCGATAGGTGTCGGGCTTGGATTTCGCGAGGCCTTCCATCGTGTCAACCATCGCGCCCGCCATCAAGGCTTCGTTCAGCATATCGCGCAATGCAACGCGCTGGAGTTCCGCGCGGAACCCCATCGAACCTTCCGGTGCCCCGCCTGTGATGTCCTCACTGGTGCCCGGATACAGGTACTGGTCGCCACGCGTCTTTTCGAGGCTGTCAAGCCGTTGATAGAAACGCAACTCGTGCGCGGCTGCAAAATGAACGCACTTCTGAACGGCCTGCGGCACGCCCAATGGCCGGTCGCCGTAGTTCTGCCTGATCATGTTCACGAGCGGCACGAAATCAAGCAGTTTGTTCTCGGCCATGATCGACGAGACAGCATCGAGCAAACCCAGAAACTTGATCTCAATCGGGTCACCCTTCTCCGGCGCATCACCGATCCTCAGATCGAGGTCGTCGCGTCGCTTGTACCTGCGCACCAGTTCATTGACGAATACACGCGCCAGCACGCCACCACGATCGGCGCCGAACACGGAGACTTCAATACGCTGGACTTTCGACATCTGCGCCTTCGCATCGCGATAGGCGGCATCGAACTGCTTCAACGCCGCGTGCAGCCGATCCTCGACGCCCGTGCCGAACAGGCCTGATACCGCTGCGTTATCGCGTACCTGCGGAATCGAGTCCATCGCGACGTCGACGAACACCCCCTTGACGACAGACCAACCTGCCTTGAGCGGGTTTTTCCGGAGGTCATACAGGGTTGCCCGAACGGCCGCCTTGCCGCGCGTCACCCAGCGGTCGTCGCGGGCCATCGTCAGCACGCGGCCCAGTTTGGCAGGGGCTTTCTTCGCTTCTGCGATCAGGTCGGCGTAGGCTTTGGCGACAGGACGGAAAGACATCTCGTCGAGTGCTTCCGCCACCGCGGTCTTTGCGGCTTTGCCTGGTGCCTTTTTCAGGTCCAGCAGCTTGTCGACACCGACAACCTTCTGCGCGGTGGACTTCGCCGAGTCCGTAGCCGATTTGCCGACGGCGGCCGCCGTTTTAACTGCGGCGGAGACGATTTCATTGTTGGCCGCGTCTTTGTTCAGTTCAGTGCCCAGCCCGGAATAATAAAAGGGATACCAGAACTGGTTGGGCATGTCCTTTCGACGGGTATCGAGATTGTCTCGGTGCGCTTCCCACAGTCGACAGATGTTCGAATAGCGTGAAGTCGACGGATCGTCATGGTCACGATTGCGGCCAAACCCATCGAAGAAGAAGCCCATCTTGATCACCGCACCACACGGGATGCAGTCATCGTGCCTGTAGGGCTTGTGCGCCGCCAGCATTCCGTCGAGGACCTTCATCGGGGTCCGGTCAGCAGCATCGAGTTGCGTAGGGTCAGCCATGAGTCGCTCCTTTCTGGACTTGTTCAAATGTGTCGCGCTTCAGTTGCTCGACAATCGGCGTTGGCAGCTTTTCCATTGCGGCACCGAACGCACCGGGCTGATCCTTTGTTTCGCTCAGGATCTTCTGAACGGCGGGATGCTGGTCGAACTTCGGATTGAGCAATCTGAAATAGACGTACTGTTCCAGGTCCTGGGTGTTCGTCAGGTGGTATTGGATCCAGCCGTTGGCGGCAAGACGAGCCGTCCTTCGAAATACAACCATGTCATCCTCGTTCCCCGGATTGAGAAGTTTTCCGTGGGCCTTGCGCAGCCAGTCCCACACGTCTGCATAGAGAATGCGCGTACCGCTCAGATCGCGACGGAACTCGAACTCGATATGATCGTCCGGGTAGAAGTGCAGGCCGAGGATTCGCTCTCCAGCGCCTCCCCGAACTTTCGTCGGCGGCAAATGAACGTTGGTAACCTTGTGAATCTTCTGGATCGGTGCATAGAGATCCTTGATTGCTTCGTCAGCATCGTAGACATCCCATTTCACTGTGAAGTCCGTCCCTTTTAACGTATAGCAGCAACTGAGGCGACCTTCGCCGGACCCTGGCATCAGATCACCACCACCACTGGCCGTGTTCCCATACTTGTCGTACACAACGAATCGACTCAGGTTGTATGGCGTGTAGTTAAAGCCCTCCATACTCAGTCCGCCATACGTCGGAACGGACGAAAACGCATCGCACCCTGCGACGAACATCACGGAGAGCAGTAGTACGTAAAAAGATCTGTTTTTCATGATCACGTTGCTCGACGGTTTAGATGGTGAAGACCAGAGTTGTCGTGATCACGATTGCGGCCAAACCCGCCGACGAAGAATCCCATCTTGATCACCGCACCACACGGGATACAGTCATCGTGTCTGTAGGGCTTGTGCGCCGCCAGCATTCCGTCGAGGACCTTCAGCGGGGTCCGGTCAGCGGCATCGAGTTGCGTAGGGTCAGCCATGAGTCGCTCCTGTCTGGATGTGTTCAAATGTGTCGCGCTTCAGTTGCTCGACAATCGGCGTTGGCAGCTTTTCCATGGCGGCACCGAACGCACCGGGCTGGTCTTTTGTTTCGCTGAGAATTTTCTGAACGGCGGGATGCTGGTCGAACTTCGGATTGAGCAAGGTGAAATAGACGTACTGTTCCAGGTCCTGGGTGTTCGTCAGGTGATATCGGATCCAGCCAGTGGCGGCAAGACGGGCGGTGCGCCGGAACACGACGCCGTCATCTTCGCCTTGCGGATTGATGAGATTGCCGTGAATCTTGCGCAACCCGTCCCACACGTCGCCATAGAGAATGCGCGTGCCGCGCAGATCGCGACGGAACTCGAACTCGATGTGATCATCCGGGTAGAAGTGCAGACCGAGAATCCGTTCGCCCGCTCCGCCATCAAGTTTTGTCGGCGGGAAATGCACGCGAGTAACTTTGTGGATCTCCTGAAGCGGACCATAAGGATCCTTCAGAAATTCGTCCTGATCCATGACATACCAGTCAACCGTAAAGTCCGTTCCCTTCAGCGCGTAGCAGCAACTGAGACGGCCCTCACCTGACCCAGGCATCAGATCACCACCCCCACCGGCCTTGTTTCCGTATTTGTCGGTGATGACGAACCGGTCGAGGTTATAGGACGTGTAGTTGAAACCCTCAATGCTCAGTCCGCCGTAAGTCGGCACGGATGAAAACGCATCGCACCCTGCGACGAACATCAGGGAAAGAAGCAGTGCGTAAAGAAATCTGTTTTTCATGGTCGCGTTGCCCGACGGTTTAGATGGTGAAGACCAGAGTGTCGTGGTCACGATTGCGGCCAAACCCGTCGAAGAAGAATCCCATCTTGATCACAGCACCACACGGAATCCAGTCATCGAGCCTGTAGGGTTTGTGCGCTGCCAGCATTCCGTCGAGTACCTTCATCGGTGTCCGGTCAGTGGCATCGAGTTGCGTAGGCTCAGCCATGAGTCGCTCCTGTCTGGACGTGTTCAAATGTGTCGCGCTTCAGTTGCTCGACGGTCGTTGCCGGCAACTTCTCCATCGCGGCACCGAATGCGCCGGGCTGATCCCTTGTTTCGCTCAGGATCTTCTGAACGGCGGGATGCTGATCGAACTTCGGATTGAGCAACCAGAAATAGACGTACTGTTCCAGGTCCTGGGTGTTCGTCAGGCGGTATCGGATCCAGCCGTTGGCGGCAACACGAGCCGTCCTTCGAAATACAACCATGTCATCCTCGTTCTCTGGATTGAGAAGCTTTCCGTGGGTCTTGCGCAGCCAGTCCCACACGTCTGCATAGAGAATGCGCGTACCGCTCAGATCGCGACGGAACTCGAACTCGATATGATCGTCCGGGTAGAAGTGCAAGCCAAGGATGCGCTCGCCAGCACCTCCCGCAACTTTCGTCGGCGGCAAATGAACTTCGGTAACCTTGTGAATCATATTGATCGGCGCGTAGGGATTTCTCATCGCCTTGTCCTGATCATAGACATCCCATTTCACCGTAAAGTCCGTTCCCTTCAGCGCGTAACAGCAACTGAGACTGCCCTGACCTGACCCAGGCATCAGATCACCACCCCCACCGGCCTTGTTTCCGTATTTGTCGGTGATGACGAACCGGTCGAGGTTATAGGGCGTGTAGTTGAAACCCTCTATACTCAGTCCGCCATATGTCGGCACGGACGAAAACGCATCGCACCCTGCGACGAACATCACGGAGAGCAGTAGTACGTAAAAAAATCTGTTTTTCATGGTCACGTTGCTCGACGGTTTAGATGATGAAGACCAGAGTTGTCGTAATCACGATCGCGGCCAAACCCGTCGAAGAAGAGGCGCGTCTTGACGACCGCACCACACGGGATACAGTCATCGTGCCTGTCGGGTTTGTGCGCTGCCAGCATTCCGTCGAGCACCTTCATCGGTGTCCGGTCAGCGGCATCGAGTTGCGTACGGTCAGCCATGAGTCGCTCCTGTCTGGATGTGTTCAAATGTGCCGCGTTTCAGTTGCTCGACGATCGGCGTTGGTAGTTTTTCCATCGCGGCACCGAACGCACCGGGCTGGCCCTTCGTATCTGCCAGAATTCGCTGAACGGCGGGGTGCTTGTCGAAATCAGGATTTACCAACAACGTGTAATACACGTACTGTTCAAGGTCCTGTGTGTTGGTGAGGCGATACTTCAGCCAGCCTTCCGACGCCACACGCGCCGTTCGGCGGAATGCGACAGCGTCGTCGTACGAGGACGGGTCGAATGTCTTGCCTTGCTTCTTGTCCAGCCAGTCATCAATCTCTGCGTAAAAGATGCGCGTACCCCTCAGGTCGCGACGGAACTCGAACTCGATGTGATCGTCCGGGTAGAAGTGCAGGCCAAGGATGCGCTCGCCCGCCCCACCAGCGACTTTGGCAGGAGGAAGATGAACCTGGGTCACCTTGTGAATGTCCTGAATCGGCTGTTGTGCATCAATCGCCTTGATCGCAAGATCAGCATCATAGACATACCAGTCAACCGTAAAGTCCGTTCCCTTCAGCGCGTAACAGCAACTGAGACTTCCCTCACCTGACCCAGGCATCAGATCGCCCCCCCCACCGGCCTTATTTCCGTATTTGTCGGTGATGACGAACCGGTCGAGGTTATAAGGCGTGTAGTTGAAACCCTCAATGCTCAGTCCGCCATACGTCGGCTCCGACGAAAACGCATCACACCCTGCGATGAACGTCAAACAAAGTACTAACAACCAAATCATTTGCTTATTCACGTTCACGCGCCCGATGGAGAGCGAAGCTCTCGCGGAACGCATCGTCAAGCTGCGAAAGCACGTCGAAGTAGCTAACATCTCCATAAGATGCCAACTCCAGTTGCGGCTGAATCAGCGGGTGTTCATCAAACCGTGGAGAAATCAGAAGACCTTTCTTCGCGTACATAAGCAAGTCGCCTTCGCACTGAACGCGATAGCGGGCAGCTCGCTCCACCTGAATACGGACAGCCTCACGCAACTCCCGAGGCGACAGATGGTCGATGAATGACCCGCAAATCTCGCGCAATTGCATTGCCAACTTGTCGGGAATGCCCGAAGCGAGCAGCGCCAGATGCTGTTCGGTGTTCAAACCTGGCGCGGTTGTGTCTTCGAATAGTCGAGGTGCGTCCGTGCTCCAGATACGTTCAACGCCTCCGCCGTTGCAGCACCACATCTCATACGCGACACCCGCAAAGCGCGCCCATTCTTCCGGAGCCCACGTCAGGCGTAGTCGTTCAAGAATCCGGTTGTCGTAGAAATGCAGGTAGAACGTCCGCCGGTCCGGCAGCGTGTATTCGCAGTACGCCCGAAAATGATCCGCCACCTGGTCGAGTGCAAACGGCGACCATATCCACGTCACCATGAATCCGTCGTCCGCGAACCGCCAGAGGCGATTGAGCAACTGGTGCGGCACGTCCGAACCGGTTGCACCGAGGTCGATTCTGATCAGGAGGGGGGCGATGTCCCCGAACGCCGACAGGTCGGAACCGTCCCAAAGCGACGCGAATACTATCGAGTCGAGACGTTCCAAGGCCGACCGGAGATCGGGCAGGCCACGAGTATCGACAAGTGCATACAGGCACGTGGAAGGAGCGCTTCGCTCGAGTTTTTCACGTGTAACGCCGACGTGCGACCGAAACGCGGCCCAGCGCGAATCCGCGTCCTGTATGAGATGTTGCTGAACAATAGTGGACATCTTCAGGCTTTCTCGGTCATGGCTTCAACGCCGGTGTGCGCGTTGAGCAGACACTGTCTGCAGACACCGACAGGAAGCGCGGGCATCGGCGGATTCAGGCTCGCTGATCCTTGCCACGTGAAGTTGGCGGTCTTCAACGTGATACTGCCCGGGCACCCCAATTCGATGTTGCCGTTTTCTAGCGTGATATAGGCGCCTTGGCTAGACAAAGTCAGCGCGCCTGCCGATACCGCGTCGAGTTTGCCGTTGACACTCGAAAGAATCATGTCTTTCGACGACGCCAGTAGCATCTGGCCGGAGTGTGCCGCAGCCGAAAAATCGGCCTTTGCCGCGACGAGCTTGATGCCCTGATCCTGCGCAAAGATCGATGCACCCTGGCCGGCAGCGATCGTGACATGGTTACCGGCGCCAAGGTCCAGATTGGAACGTGCCGTCGCGATCACATTGCCATTTGCCGCAAGCTGGATACTCTCGGCGGTGGCGAGTGCGATGCCTGCCGGCGCGCTCGCGAGAATGACCGCCTGCTGAAGATTCAGAAGCCGCTGCTCCATCAGGTCGCGCTGCCGCTCGATGTCCGCCAACTGGACCTTCGCGGCGGCGGCGCATTCGTTCAGACGCTGCATCTGCTCCAATGCGTCGGTAAGGAGCGCTTTCGCGGGCTGCATATCGAGCTGTTTGCCACCCGCGTTCGGCTGGTCGTCCGCCGAAATGAACAGCCCTTTGCCCGCTCGAATCGCGCCATACGCCGACGTACGCAACTCGAAACCCTCGCCGCGCTTCTGGCGTTTGTCGTTGACGATGTGTCCCAGCGTCAACTGACTTTTCCCCGAGTGCTCGGTAGAAAAGTTGACGTGTTCCTCACCCTGCCAGTCTTCAATTTGGAGCTTGTTGCCGCTCTGCGTTTCGATAAGATTGCGCGAGAGCAACCTGTCCTGATTCGTGATCAGGTCCACAGCCTGGCTGTGGTGGTGAAACGCCGCGATATACGGCTTGTCGGGATCGCCATCGCGGCATTCGATCACCGCTTCCGTGCCGTGCAGCGCCGGGAAGTGGAACCCGGTCTGCAACGCGCCTGCGAACGGCTTCGCCAGGCGCAGCGGCACGCTCTCGCCGCCCGGATTCCATTCGTCGAAGTCCAGGTCGAAACGCACCGTGTAGTAGCCTTGCTGGGTCAGATACGCGTACTTGTAATGCCCGGGAGAAGTCACCCGCGCGCTCAGCGAGCCCGTGATCTTTGGCCACCTGTCGTCTTCGAGCTTCAGGCGGAAGCGCCGGTCCGACGGGATAGCCTGATAGGTATTGCTATAGGCCTCGTCGCGCGCCCCGTGGTGCGTGACCTCGATGATCACCTGCCCGTTGGGCGCATCCTCCAGGGGGGCGTCCTTCGAGGCGTCCCCCCAGGGGACTTCCTTCGGGGCGTCGGGCAGATCCTCGCCCATGCGCAGGATTCGCCCCGGTCTCAGGTCGAGTACGTTGCTTCCGCCTTCGTAGACGATCTGCCAGGCAATGGCCGCCTCGTGGCGTAACTGCGCTTCCCACTTCGCGCCGTCCTGGTCCAGGTGGTGCGTGCCGTAGATGTAGGGCTGACCGTAGGTAGTCGTGTCCTTGCTGGCCACGTTCGCCTCGGCCCTGAAGCGTTCCCACGCCCGGTCCGGGTTGTAGTCGGCCACCGCGAACGACTGCGGTACTGTCCGCGCGTGGATCTGAAGGCCGAACACAGCCTCGACACCAGCCTCCAGCCCCGCCGACTCGCGGTACGGCACTTTCAGTTCAGGGACATAGACGTAATGGTCGATGTCATCGGCAAACACCACCACATCGCCATGCTTGCCCTCAGTGATATAGCAGTAGATGCCTTCTTTCTGCATCAGCATCTGGACATAGGCGAGGTCCGTCATCTGGTACTGCATCCGGAACCTGTGTTGCGGATACTGGCGACGCAGTTTGAAAACAAACTGGTGACCCCTGAAATCGTGCCGGCGCAGGATCGCCTCGATGATCTCCGGTGCAGTCTGATGCTGGTATATGCGACTGGTTTGCACGAGCTTCAGTCGTGCGATATGCGCCTCGACGACGATCTCATAGCTGCTGAAATCCTTCGTCTTCCTGGTCTTCGAGAAGCGGGTAATGCAGCCCGAGAACTTTCTTGGCGCGGCGTTCTCGGGGACGATCGAAAAGGCAGCGTCCTTGCCGAGGTAGTCTGATCTCGACAGGCTGTCCGGGTGCGTGAGAATGATCGTGATCCGGTATGGCGCACCCATGCGTTCGGTCGCCTCGAACGACACAACCGACAGGTCCTTTGCGTTCGCCGTGCCCGGCACCTCGACGAAGTACGACTGCCGTCCGGTAATCGCCTTACTCTGATTTGCGTACGTTCTGACTTTCTTGGGCAGTTCCGTCATCGTCCTATCTCCGGTTTTCATCGCAACCGACAGAACAAGAGGAGGTATTTGCCTATGTCGATGCGGTGTCTGTGTTTGGGGTCAGAAAGGTAAACATTTTTCGCATTCCTGTGAACCACCCCCACAGCTTTTTTCGACATTCGACAAAAAACAGTTTTTTCCTACAAACGCAGCGACTCTTCTCGTGTTATCAATTACGCCTTGTCTTGGTTGTACTGATCGTTGTTAAAAAAACTAGAAGGATTCGAAGATGAGTAACAGCTTCCAGAATGAGGTGCCGAAAGCGCGCATCAACCTGAAACTCGACCTGCACACTGGCGGTGCGCAGAAGAAGGTCGAGCTACCGCTCAAGCTGCTGGTGATGGGTGACTACAGCAATGGTCAGGACGCGCGTGCACTCGCTGATCGCACCAAAGTCGACATCAACAAGAACAACTTCAATTCGGTGCTGGCGGATTACAACCCGAAGGCCAGGATCGCGGTCGAGAACACGCTTGCGGGTGACGGTTCCGAACTCCCCGTCGACCTCGAGTTCAGATCGATGGACGATTTCAAGCCGGACGTGGTGGCAAGCAAGGTGCCTGAACTACGCGCGCTGATGGCCGCACGCAACCTGCTGCGCGACCTCAAGTCGAACCTGCTCGATAACGCGATGTTCCGCCGCGAACTCGAAAAGATTCTCAAGGATCCGGCCTTGTCCGAGCGCCTTCGCAACGATCTGCAGAAGATCAGTGAGGCAGCGCCGTCCGCGCCGCAGTCTGCCCAATAACCGTCCGGTCACGGAGAAGTCTTGCACCATGGCAAAAAACGAAACGCGCATTCATCAGTCAACCGAGTCGGACACCGTTGTCCTCGAAGCCAAAAGCGTCTACGAATCTCTTTGCGAAAAAATTAACCTGACGCCGGTCACCTCGACACGCCCGTTCGAGTCGTTCCAGAATGCGGACGGGCTGGCGGAGTCGTCACTGGACGAGCGCGTCGCCCAGGCGATAAGCGTCTTCCTGAAGATGATCAAGGATTCGTCGCAGCAGGTCGATCGTCTGGACAGAAGTCTGCTCGATTTTCATATCGAACACCTTGACCAGCAGATCAGCCGTCAGCTCGACGCGATCATGCATAACGAGACTTTTCAACGGATCGAATCGGCATGGCGTGGGTTGAAGTTCCTGGTCGATCGCACCGATTTCCGCAAGAACGTCAGGATCGAAGTGCTCGACGTATCGAAGGATGCGCTGCGTCAGGACTTTGAAGACACGCCTGAAGTCATCCAGAGTGGCCTGTACCTGCATACGTATATCCAGGAATACGACACGCCGGGCGGCCAACCGATCGGCTCGATCATCTCGAACTACGAGTTCGACCGCAGCGCGCAGGACATTGCGCTGCTGCGCAATATCTCGAAGGTGTCAGCCGCCGCGCACATGCCGTTTATCGGCTCGGTGTCGCCGAAATTCTTCGGCAAGGAGTCGATGGAAGAGGTGGCGAGCATCCGCGACATCGGAAATTACTTCGATCGCGCCGAATACCTGAAGTGGAAAAGCTTCCGCGATTCGGACGATGCGCGCTACATCGGCCTCACGCTGCCGCGTTTCCTCGCGCGTCTTCCGTACGGTGCGGAGACGGTTCCGGTGCGCGCGTTCAATTACACGGAGGCGGTCAAAGGTCCCGACCATAGCCGTTACCTGTGGGCGAATGCATCGTTCGCGTTTGGCGCGAACATGGTGAGGAGCTTCATCAAGAACGGGTGGTGCGTGCAGATTCGCGGTCCGCAAGCGGGCGGACTGGTTGAAGATCTACCCATCCACCTGTACGACCTGGGCACCGGCAACCAGGCAAAGATCCCGAGCGAAGTGCTGATTCCGGAAACGCGCGAGTTTGAATTCGCCAACCTCGGTTTCATCCCGCTGTCGTACTACAAGAATCACGATTTCGCCTGTTTCTTCTCCGCGCATTCAGCACAAAAGCCGGCGCTATATGACACGAAAGAAGCCACCGCGAACAGTCGCGTCAACGCGCGCCTGCCGTACATCTTCCTGCTTTCGCGCATCGCGCACTATCTCAAGCTGATTCAGCGCGAGAACATCGGCACGACCAAAGACCGACGTTTGCTGGAGCTGGAACTGAACACGTGGGTCAAGACACTCGTGACGGAAATGACCGATCCGGGGGACGACCTGCAGGCATCGCACCCGTTGCGCGAAGCGAACGTGATTGTCGAGGACATCGAGGACAACCCCGGTTTCTTCCGCGTGAAGCTGTTCATCGTGCCGCATTTCCAGATCGAAGGGATGGATATCAATCTGTCGCTCGTCTCGCAGATGCCGAAGGCGAAGAACTGAGCACCCGTTGCAGAAACAGTCTCGCCGCGCGACGTACTGAGAGGGCGCGCGCGGAGGGCGATCCACACGGCACCGGTGGTTTGCTCACCCATCCGCATATAAACCAAAGAAGATGAAGATAACAAGACCGCTGTGGGCTCAGGGAATTTTCATGACGCCCCAGCATTTTCAGCAGCAGGCACTGTGGGACCGGTTTGCCGATGAACGTGTCGCGCGTATTGCCAGCCCTGAGCCGTGGGGAATTAGCAGGGTTGTGTTCGATATGCACGCGTTGGCGATCCACCGGGTCCAGATGACCACGCTCGACTTGCGACTGCCTGACGGTACGTTTGTCGATAGTGAGACAGCTGACTGGCTGCCTGCCGCACGCGATCTGGGCGACGTCCCTTCGCAAATGGAAGCCGTGGTTGTACTCGTAGGCCTGCCGCTCTTCGACGCCGAAGGCGGCAACTGCATCGAGGCTGGCGTGAAGCCCGCTCGTCCACGCCGCCTTGTGCGCGAATATCTGCAAGTCGCAGACCTCAACGGGGAAGGCAAGGAAGAAATTAGCGTCGAGCGCCATGCATTGGCGCTGCTGTTCGACTTCGAAGAGTATGGCGAATACGTGACATGCCCGGTTGCCCGGCTCGTGCGCAATGCGCAAGGCCGCTTCGAGATCGATCCGGCATTTGTGCCGCCGTGCCTCGTCCTGTCGGCAAGCGGTCAATTGACCGCACGCATGAACCGCCTGGCAGAAATTCTCAGCGCTAAAAGCACGAGTCTCGCAGTGCGCCGGCGCGAACGCTCCGACCAGATCGCGGACTATGCGGTCGCGGACGTATCGCTATTCTGGCTGCTTCACAGCGTGAACAGCACATGGCCCGAACTCGCAAGGCTGTGCCAGGCGCCGCATCAGCATCCCGAGCGTTTATACGGCGTGCTTGCGCGCCTTGCCGGTTCGTTGCTCACCTTCTCGACAACCGAAACGCTTCAGGCGATCCCGCCGTACGACCATCGCGCCCCTGAACCGGTGTTCGCGGAACTGGAATCGCTGATCCGTACGTTGCTCGACACGGTGATTCCGTCGCGGGTTGTGCCGATTGCGCTTGAGCGGGCAAGAGCGACGGTTTGGGTCGGAAAGATCAACGACGAACGTCTCGTCGACGGTGCCGACTATTACCTGTCGGTCCAGTCCGGTCTGCCGGCCCACGCGTTGCTTGAGCAGTTGCCGCGCCTGTGCAAAGCCGGCGCTCCGGATGAAGTCGAACAGATCGTCAACTCGGCATTGCCCGGCATCCCGTTGCGCACGATGTCGCGCTTGCCGGCAGCCATCCCGATCCGAATTGAGAACCAGTATTTCGCGCTCGATAGCACGCACCCCGCGTTCAAGCGAATGACCGCTGCGCGCGCGTGCCAGTTCTACGTGCCAGCTTCGATTCCAGACGTGTCGCTTGAACTCTACGCGGTGCTGCCGACATGATGTCCGTCGAAACTGCCTACGCTACGCTCCTGCCGGTCGCGTTGCGCGACACGGCGTTAACGGTGACGAGCCTGTCCAGCGTCGCTGCGCCCGCATTGTCGTTTGGCGACTTCCGCCAGAACTGCAAGAAACAGATCGACGGGCTCCGAGCCGAACTGCGGGTGGCGGGTCATCCGCGTGACGTCGTCGAAGACGCGGTCTACGCCCAATGCGCGCTGCTTGACGAGGCGGCACTCAACATGCTCAAGGACAGCGATCGCGACGCATGGGAACATGAGCCTCTGCAGGTGGTCGAGTTCCAGAGTCACGATGCCGGCCAGGAACTCATTACGCGTATCGAGCGGCGTCTGGCCCAGCCGCAACCCGTGCTACCGCTTCTCGCCATCTTTGGTGCCGTGCTGAACCTTGGCTTCGCCGGCAAGTTCGCGATCGACGGCCGCGATGCGCGCGCGGCGCTGATGCGAGCCGTCGACGAGCGCCTCAGCCGCGGTATCGGCCGCGCCGACACGACAGGTTCCGTGATAGTCAGGCACGGAGTCAGACACCGCTGGTTCGACAAGCTGTCACCCGTTGCCTGGGTCGTGATTGCCTGCGTCGCCGCGGCCGTCATCTATCTCGCGATCGATCAATGGTTAAACGCCTCGATCGCCCGGATTGCGCAATGACGGGGACACGCTTGGCTGGTTATCCCTATCGAACGCTTTGTGTATGGATCGCGACGCTCGCGCTGATCTGGCTTGCGCTGTGCTCACCCTGGCCGTTCGTGTGGAATGGGGTTTGTGCGGCACTGGTCGTTCTCATGGCGGTCGTCGCCATCGTCATTGCGACGCGGCGCATCCGTGAGCGCCAGCAAGCCACACGGCACGTGCTGTCCGCAATCGATACGGCACTGGCTTCGCTGCCCTCCGACATCAAGCGCAATACGCCACTGATAATCGCGGTCGGCGACGCGCCGCACATCGTAAGAACGGCCCGCGAGGCACGCCCCGAAGGAGCGCCGCTTGGGGAACCGGTGCACGCCGACGGCTCGCTCGCGGACCTGTTTGGTTCGGACCTCGTGCGTATCACCGACACGGCCATCTGGGTGCGCTCAGATGACCCGGCGCGGCTCGCGCACCTTGCGGACGCGCTCAAGCGGTGGCGCGATGGACAGGGTCCGGATGCGGTCGCGTATCCGGTTGCCGCCGACAGGGTCGACAGCCAGCCCAATTTTGCTGCGGCCCTGAAGCAATGGCGTGGGGCCATTGCCGAGGCGAGCCGTGCGGTCGGCTATCCGTTGCCGGTGTGTGTCGCGGTGTACGCGGAGGAAGTCCATTCCGCGGCTGGCGATTGTCCCTGGTTCGGCGTCTCCGGCGGCAGCGCCCTGCGGATCGAGACGTTGTCTGAACTCGTCGCGTCGCGTCTCGAGCAGTACATGCGTATGGGCCTTTCAATCAACCCTGAACCCCGCGCACGCCGCGCCGCACAGCTCGACGCCCTCACGCGCTGGGCCTGCGACGCAGTGCTGCCCGCACTTGTCGACGCGCAACGCGGCAGTCAGCCTTTGCACGTCACCGGGTTCGGCGTCACCGCGATCGAAGGGCGTCCGGGCCCGCATTCGCTATACCGCCAGTTCGTTTCGTCCATCACCGGCCTGACACTTTCGGCCGCCAACGGCAGACGGCTCACCTGTCCTCTGCCGGAGCCGCTGATCCGGGGCATCCCGCCTCAACCTGCAAGGCGGACTTTGCCGCGCGCACTGGCTCATGCATTTGCGTGTCTCGCGGCGTGCTTCTGCGCCGCTGCAGCCGCTTCGGCCTGGCAGAATCGCGCGCTGGTTGAACGTGTCGTGGGAGACATGTCCCGCTATAAGGCAATCGCGCCTGCCCAGAATGCAGCGCGTGTCGATGCGTTGACGGCAGTCAAACGCGATCGTGACGAACTCGAGCGCTATGCCACCTCCGGCGTGCCACCACGACTGGGGCTTGGCCTCTATCGGGGCGCGCCGCTGCAGCCGGTCGCCAACGCGCTGATTGCAAGCTATCAGCCGCCGGCACCCCCGCCGCCGACCATCGAGCTCGACAGTCTGTCGCTGTTCAGTACCGGCAAGGCTGTTCTGAATCCCGGCTCGAACCGCGTTCTGGTCCGCGCGCTGGAAATGATCAAGGCATACCCAGATAAGCGTGTTCTGGTCGCCGGCCATACCGACTCGGTGGGTCATTCGTCCAGCAATCTGAAACTTTCCGAGGCGCGCGCCGCCTCCGTGCGCGACTGGCTGGCAGATGCGTCCGGTATCCCGGCGACGCACTTCGCGATTCAAGGCTACGGCGACACCCGTCCGAAAGCCCCCAATGACACGGAGGCGGGGCGCGCGTCGAACCGTCGTGTCGAAATTACGCTAATTCCCGATTGTCGTGACGATCGCAGTAACGGTTTAACCCCCCAAGGCCATCCGGCCTGTTCATTCGAGTGAAAGGAGAAAAAGTAGTGGCAATTCCTGCATACATGTGGATCAAGGACGATGGCGGCGCCGACATCAAGGGTTCCGTGACGGTTCAAGGCCGCGAAGGCAGCGTCGAGATCGTCGCGCTCGATCACGGCGTGAACATCCCGACCGATGCGAACACCGGCAAGCTGACCGGCACGCGCGTGCACAAGCCGATTACCTTCACGAAGGAAACCGACGCATCGACACCGTACCTGTACAAGGCGGTTACAAGCGGTCAGACGCTCAAGTCCATCGAGATCAAGTGGTACAAGATCGACGACGCGGGCAAGGAAAAGGAATACTTCAACACGAAGCTCGACAACGTGAAGGTCGTCGCGGTCAAGCCGAAGATGCTGGACATCAAGAACCCGGCCTACGAAAAGCACAACCATCTGGAAGACGTCGAACTGCGTTACGAGAAAATCACGTGGTCGTACAAGGACGGCAACATCATCCACGCCGATAGCTGGAACGAACGTTCCTAGAAGGAATGAGTCACGGTGCTTCTTCACATCTCCCTAGAGGCACCGTTTTTTAACGCACGGACCGACCTCAATCCGGTTCGTGCGCTTTTTGTCTGTATCGCTTCTGCTATCCGTTGCCATGACTGCCCGAGACCTTTCCCAATTCCTGCGCCGCCTCAACGACCATTGCGCCCGCGCTCTCGCCGAAGCAGCGAGTCTGTGCGAAACGCGTGCCCATCGCGATATCGAGATCGAACACTGGTTGATCAAGCTGCTGGAGTTGGGCGAAGGCGACCTCGTGGCGATCGTGCGTCGCTACGAACTCGACGCCGACGGCATCTGGAACGGCCTGCTCAGCGCGATCGACCGGCTTCCGCACGAGCTGCGCGGCAAACCAGGCCTCTCCCATCGGCTCGGACAATTGCTGGAAGCGGCGTGGATGTGCGCCTCGCTTGAAGCGGGCGCCACGTCGATCCGCTCGGCGCACCTGCTGGCGGCGCTCGCCGACGCGCCGCATCTGCTACGCGCGCCGGATGCCTGGCCGCTGCTCTCCGTGTCGGCTGCGCAGATCGGACGCTTGATGCCTGCACTCGACAGGATGTCGGTAGAAGCGGCAGGCGTATCCATACAGCCGGATGGCGATGGCCATGCCGATACTGTGCCTGACAGCGTGGGTAGCGCGCCCGGCAACGTCAAGCTCGGCTCCGCCATGGACGAAACCGCTTCTCATGCCGCATTCAGCGATCAACCCTCGGCGTCGGCAGCCAGGTCGCGTGCGCCCTTGCCCGGGCAGCCGGGATCTGACGCGCTGCAACGTTTCACCATCGATATCACGCAGAAAGCGCGTGACGGCAGAATCGATCCGGTTTTCGGTCGGGATGTGGAAATCCGGCAGATGGTCGACATCCTCGCGCGCCGCCGCAAGAACAATCCGATCCTCGTTGGCGAGCCGGGAGTCGGCAAGACCGCGCTGGTGGAAGGACTCGCGCTAAAGATCGCCGAAGGCGACGTACCGTCGGCGATTCGCGAAGTCAGCGTGCTAACGCTCGACCTCGGCCTGCTGCAGGCCGGCGCTGGTGTGAAAGGCGAATTCGAGCAGCGGCTGAAGAATGTGATCGAAGCCGTACAACGATCGCCGACGCCGATCCTGCTGTTCATTGACGAAGCGCATACGTTGATCGGCGCAGGCAACACAGCAGGCGGCGCTGACGCTGCGAACCTGCTCAAACCAGCGCTCGCGCGTGGCGAGCTGCGCACGATTGCAGCAACGACCTGGTCCGAATACAAGCAGTACTTCGAGCGCGATGCAGCGCTCGAACGGCGCTTCCAGATGGTGAAGGTCGACGAACCCGACGACGACAATGCGTGCCTGATGCTGCGTGGTCTGAAGGAGCGCTACGCGCAGCATCACGGCGTGCACATCACCGATGCGGCGGTTGCCGCTGCCGTGCGTCTGTCGCGCCGGTATCTAACCGGCCGTCAGTTACCGGACAAGGCTGTCGATCTGCTCGATACCGCAGCCGCTCGCGTGCGTATGAGCGTGGAAACAACGCCGATCGCAATCTCCGCATGTCACGCTGAACAGGCTGCGCTCCAGGTCGAACGCAGGGCGCTGGTCGAGGATCATGTCGCCACGTCCGCGGATGTCGGCGAACGGCTGGTCGCAATCGACACTCGCCTCGTCCATCTCGAGGTCGAACTCGATGCACTCGAATCGGCATTCCACGAACAGAAAAACGCCGTCGCCACGCTGCGGACGCTGCGTGAACAATGGCACGCCGCTGCGGACGAAAGTGCACGTCGCGACCTGCAACAATCGATCCGCGTCGCCCATGAAGTACTGGCCGGACATGGCGCCGATGCGCTGATTCAAGCGGAAGTGGACGAAGCCGCCATTGCGCGCGTGATCGCCGATTGGACCGGCGTGCCGGTCGGCAGCTTGATGGAGGACGAACTCGCGGCGCTGCTCGAACTCGAGACGCGCCTCGGCCGCGTCGTGGTTGGCCAGGATGACGCGCTCGCTGCGCTCGGCAAGAACCTGCGCGCCGCCAAGGCCGGCCTCAAGTCCGAAGAAGGGCCGCTTGGCGTATTTTTGCTGGTCGGTCCGTCCGGCGTCGGCAAGACGGAAACGGCCCGTGCGCTGGCAGACCTGATGTTCGGCGGCGAGCGCGCGCTGATTACGATCAACCTGTCCGAGTACAAGGAAGCGCATACGGTCTCGCAGTTGAAGGGTTCTCCGCCGGGTTATGTCGGATACGGCGCGGGGGGCGTGTTGACGGAGGCCGTGCGCCAACGCCCCTACAGCGTGGTGCTTCTCGATGAGGTCGAAAAGGCGCACCGCGACGTGCTGAACCTGTTCTACCAGGTGTTCGACCGGGGCTTGATGCGCGACGGCGAGGGCCGCGTGATCGATTTCCGCAATACGGTGATCCTGATGACGTCGAATCTTGGCAGCGAGCAGATCATGGCCACGACAGAGGCCGTCGCAGAGGCGCCCACGACCAGAGGAAATCCGCCTGGGGAATCGGGGGAGGCCGGCGTCGGCATCACCACCTCGATGCTGATGGAAACGATCCGGCCCCTGCTGGTCGAGCACTTCCAGCCGGCGCTGCTCGCGCGCTTCCAGACCCTCGTGTACCGGCCGCTTTCGGCCGGAGCGCTGGCGTCGATCGTGCGAATGAAACTCGACAAGGTGGCACAGCGCATCGAGCGCCGGTTTGGTGTCCCGCTCGTATGCGACGATGCGCTGATACGCGAACTCGTGCGTGCGTGCCAACTACCTGACTCAGGCGCACGCAATATCGACAGCCTTCTGAATCAGCAAATCCTGCCGGTGCTCTCGCGCGAGTTACTCGTGCGCATTGCGGCGCAGCAACTGCCGGGCGGAATCACGCTGTCGTTCACGGAGGAAAGCGGCATTGTGGTGGAGTTTGATAGCGCGATTGAGGCGCAGGCATGACTCGCGGTGGGCCGGGTCTGTTTGAAGCGGTGACAGGTCATTTCGCGAACGGCGCAGCCGTCGACGACTTCGACGGCGCGACGCAGACCTTCCTCTCAGTGCAGGACAATATCCAGCGCATCCTGAACAGCCGTCGCAACGGGCTCGCACATCTTCCCGACTACGGACTCGACGACCTGTCGGAAATCTATCGCCATCTGCCCTCGTCTGCGCACAAGCTCAGGGGTGCGATCGAGGCGACGCTATTGAAGTACGAGCCGCGCCTGGAGGCGATCGACATCGATATCGAAGACACCGAACCAGGCATGTTGCTGAGCTTCACAATGAGCTGCCATCTGCGTCAGGCAGGTTTGGTCCGCTTCGGTACGCACTTCACGCCCGATGGACAGACGCGACTCACGATGCTGAATGCCGATCATGATCGCGGCTGACGGCGCGGCTCAGAACGGATGGGCGAGTCAACCGTGAGATCGTGGGCGAACTGTTACCGGCGCCCAAGCTGGCGCCAATAATTTCCAATAAGAAACGAATGGGCGGGCCACGCCGCGCTGCCGGGGCATCGGCAGCCGCGGCCCGCGGCACGGTCTGACGCGGCGCCATCGCTACGGTGCATCAAGCTCACAAGCCCATTCAGCCTGGTCCGCCGCCCCGCTCCGGGCAAATACCCTTGCCGCCATAAAATCCCGCGTGTATAGTTTCCGAACTTACTCTTGTTTCGCATCGGAAATTAAAGGGATTCTCATGGACGCTTCCACCATCCTCGCCGACCTCGGCATTGCCCACGCGGCGCAAGCCGGCGACATCGCGGTTCACTCGCCGATTACCGGCGAACTCATCGGCCGGGTGGCCAGCAACACGGTGTCGGAAGTCGACGCGGCCCTCGCCAATGCGAAAGAGGCGTACACCGCCTGGCGCAACGTCCCGGCGCCGCGCCGTGGTGAATTGGTGCGCCTGCTCGGCAATCGGCTGCGCGAAAAGAAGCAGGCACTCGGCAGCATCATCACGCTCGAAACCGGCAAGATCCTGCAGGAAGGCATGGGCGAAGTGCAGGAAATGATCGACATTTGCGACTTCGCGGTCGGCCTGTCGCGTCAGTTGTACGGTTTGACGATCGCTTCGGAGCGCCCGGGTCACCGTATGGCGGAAACCTGGCATCCAATGGGCACCTGCGTCGTCATCTCGGCGTTCAACTTTCCGGCAGCGGTGTGGTCGTGGAATGCGGCGCTTGCGCTGGTGTGCGGCAACGCAGTGATCTGGAAGCCGTCGGAAAAGACGCCGTTGACCGCGCTCGCCGTCAACCAGATTCTCAGCGAGGCACTGAAGGAATTCGGCGATGCGCCGGCGGGTCTCACCGCGCTGATCAACGGCGGGCGCGACGTCGGCGCGAAGCTGGTGGCCGACCCGCGTGCGTCGATCGTCAGCGCGACGGGCAGCACGGAAATGGGCCGCACAGTCGGCGTCGAAGTGGCGAAGCGCTTCGGCCGCTCGCTGCTCGAACTCGGCGGCAACAATGCGGGTATCGTCGCGCAAACTGCGGATCACGAACTCGCCATGCGCGGCATCCTGTTCTCGGCAGTCGGCACGGCGGGTCAGCGCTGCACGTCGCTGCGGCGCCTGTTCGTGCACGAAAGCGTGTATGACAAAACCATCGAACGTCTGAAGCAGTTGTACAGCAAGGTGCCGATCGGCAATCCGCTCGAAAAGGGCACGCTGATGGGTCCGCTGATCGACAAGCAATCGTACGCTCGCATGCAGGAAGCGCTGCAGCAGGCTACGGCTGAAGGCGGCAAGGTGTTCGGCGGCGAGCGCGTCGAGGTCAAGGGTCACGAAGGCGGTTTCTACGTGCGTCCGGCCATCGTCGAAATGCCGTCGCAAACGGCGGTGGTGCTGAAGGAAACCTTCGCGCCGATTCTCTACGTATTGCGCTATTCGGATTTCGCGGATGCGGTACAGGCGAACAATGCGGCGGTTCATGGTCTCTCGTCGTGCGTGTTCACAACCGATCTGCGCGAAGCGGAACGCTTCCTGTCCGACTCGGGCAGCGATTGCGGTATCGCTAACGTGAATATCGGACCGAGCGGCGCGGAAATCGGCGGCGCGTTCGGTGGCGAGAAGGAAACCGGCGGCGGCCGCGAGTCGGGCTCCGATGCGTGGAAGGCCTACATGCGCCGCGCGACCAACACGGTCAACTACTCGTCGGCCTTGCCGCTCGCTCAAGGCATCGATTTCAATATCGGTTGATTGGGTGAGTCGCAGTAGAGCATTGAAGCAGTAGAACATTCAGCAGAAAGCAGCGGCGCATTCACGCGCCGCTGTTCACAACCTCTTTCAGCAATCCGTTTGCGCCGCCCGCCGTTTCTGAGCGGCCACGCTACTCGTGGAGTAAGACGTGAGTTCCAAAGTCGTGATAGTCGGCGGTGGCGTGATCGGCAGCTCGATTGCCTATTTCTTGCGGCTGTCCGATCCGACAGTCAGCGTCACGGTGATTGAACGCGATCCGACTTATGCGCGCTCGTCATCGGCGTTGTCGGCGGCATCCATTCGCCAGCAATTCTCTACCCCGCTTTCGATTCAGATGTCGCTATTCGGTATCGAGTTTCTGCGCTCGATCGGCGAACGGCTCGAAATCGACGGCGCGAAACCGTCGATCGATCTGCACGAAGGCGGCTATCTGTTTCTCGCGACACCAGCCGGCGAAACGACGCTGCGGGAGAATCACGCGCTGCAAAAGAGTCTCGGCGCCGATATCAGTCTGCTCGACAAAGGCGCATTGCAAGCGCGCTTTCCCTGGCTCAATACAGAAGACCTCATTGCCGGCGCTTACGGCGAAAGCGGTGAGGGTTGGTTCGACGGTTATGGCCTTGTGCAGGCGCTGCGCAAGAAAGCACAGTCGCTCGGCGCATGCTATGTCGCCGCCGACGTTACCGCGCTGCATCGCGACGGCAAACGCGTCACGCACGCGCAGACCGCGAATGGAGAGACCTATGCATGCGACGTGGTAGTGAACGCCGCGGGCGCCTGGTCGCGCAAAGTTGCGCAGATGGTCGGCATCGACCTTCCGGTGTTCGCACGACGCCGTAGTATTTTCAATGTCACATCGCCCGCGCGGCTCGATCATTGTCCGTTGCTGATCGATCCGAGCGGCGTGTATTTTCGGCCCGAAGGAAAATCGTTTATCTGCGGTACGTCCCCGTCGGCGGACAACGACCCCGACGATCTGCCGCTCGACGAAGTCGACCATGCGCTATTCGACGACGTGATCTGGCCGACGCTCGCGCATCGCGTGCCGCAATTCGAAGCGCTGCGCGTGCAGAACTGCTGGTCCGGCTACTACGAATACAACGTGCTCGATCAGAACGCGATCATCGGACATCACCCGGACGTCGATAACTGCCTTTTCGCCAATGGATTCAGCGGCCACGGGTTGCAACAAGGCCCGGCAACCGGCCGCGGCATCAGCGAATTGATTCTGCATGGCCGCTACACGACACTCGATCTGGATGCGTTGAGCTTTACTCGCGTACTCGAAAACCAGCCGATCGTGGAGAAGAACGTGGTTTAGCCGGCGCATTGGAGGTGATGCGGAAAACGCAATACGTCGTGCGTAGATATCGTTTGCCGCCCACCCGGACGATGGCCACAATCGACGGCGATCTTCCATCGTCACATAAGCGGCCCGTCACCATGTTCACGTTCAATCCCGCATTCGAAGCGCCGACCGGTTCGCCGATCCGCGAGCTGTTCAAGTATCTGGCGCAGCCCGGCATGATCTCGTTTGCCGGCGGCTATCCGGCAAGTGATCTGTTCGATCGCGAAGGGCTCGATGCCGCCACTGCGCGTGCGTCGCAGCAGGCCACGCTCTGTCTGCAATATGGCCCGACTGACGGCCTCGCTGTTCTCAAGGAACAGCTCGCGCATTTGATGACGCGCCGTGGCACGGCCTGCACGCCGCAGGAATTGCTCGTCACGACCGGGTCGCAGCAAGGCTTCGATCTACTGCTGCGCGTGATGATCGCGCCGGGCGACGTGGTGCTGGTCGAGCAGCCCGCTTATCCTGCGACCTTGCAGGCGCTGAAGCTGCAGGCGGCGGATGTGACAACCGTGCCCGTCGATCAGGATGGACTCGACGTCGCCGCGCTCGCCGCATTGCTCGACGCCGGCACGCTGACGCGGCCACCGAAGCTGCTGTACACCGTGCCGACCTTTGCGAATCCAACTGGCGCGACGCTGTCGCTCGAACGCCGCAGGGCGTTGTTGGAACTGGCGGCGCGTCACCATTTTCTGGTCGTCGAAGACGATCCCTATGGCGACCTGCGTTTCAGCGGCGCGGCGTTGCCGTCGCTGCTCGCACTGAGTGATCAGGTGCCGGGAGCACGCGACTGGGTCGTGCATCTTTCGAGTCTGTCGAAGATCGTCGCACCGGGGTTGCGGGTCGGCTGGATGGTCGCGCATGCGGAAATCTTGCGCCGCTGCGTGGTCGCCAAGCAGACCGTCGATTTGTGCAGTTCGCCGTGGACGCAGGCGATCGCCGCCGAATACCTCGCGAGCGGCGCACTGGAGCGTCATCTGCCACGGATCATCGACGCCTACGCCGGGAAATGCCGCACGCTGTGCGATGCGCTGGATGCCCAATTGCCCGGCAGCATTGCGTTTCATCGCCCCGCAGGCGGTATGTTCGTGTGGGCGCGATTGACGGGTGGTCAGAATGCGTCGGACACGCTGCGTGTCTGTATCGAGCGCAACGTCATGTTCGTTCCGGGCGTCGCGTTCTATAAAGACAATATCGATCTGGCGGCACTGCGCTTGTCATTCGCGGCGCCCGGCGTAGCCGATATCGAAACCGGCGTGCAGAGAATGAAGCAGGCGCTCGAACTCGTTTGACGCGTGGCTAACGCGGCTAACGTTATATTGGCGGAAAAGCAGTAAGAACAATGCGTGAAATAACCCGGTGAGCACACAGTGTGCAACCGGGTTTTTTTGCGAATGCCAACGCGTGGCGATTTATCATAAACATTCCGATGCGGTAATGCGGCGCAAGGTCGCGCAGAGCCAAGCTACGCTCGCAGGCGTTGTTCGGTTCAAGCCTGTAATACGCGCACGTGCGGCTTTGCCTGCGGGCGCACTGCCCGCAGGCCGGTTTAACTCAAGCCATTGCTTCGAATGGGCACGGTTGGCAATAGCTTAATCCAGCCCATGCCGTATGTCCTCCAAACTCCTGAAACATGGCGAAGTGTTAAATGCAGAGCGCCATCAGTTTTCAGTTAAAAATATCGGTTATCATGCGCTGCCTTCACCGAATGATTCCGATGGATTAATTCGTCGGACATCCAGGTTAATACCATCGCGTCGAGCCAGAAAAATCAGATGAAGATGTCGCGTAAAAAGATTGCAATCCTGGGGATCGGTCTTCTGGTCGTGGCCGGCGTGGTCATTCAGGCGGTGTGGCGTCCATTTGCGCATCGCAAAGCCGCCGAAAACGGTGAAGTCGTGCTTGATATTCATCACCCGGATGCGGTGATCGACAGCGAAGCGCTCTCGCGTTTGCCACGCGACATATTGCGCGTGCCGCTGTTGCACGACGTGCTGACGCAAGACTTCGTCGACTACTACGAATCGAACAATACGCGGCTGTCCGCCGAGGGCGCGCTGCGGCGTCTCGCATTCGAACATCAGTTGGATTGGCGCGACGAACTGATCCGCCGCATGTTCGACGAACCGGCGCACGTGCTGTTGTGGCGCTCGCCAGATGGCCGCCTCGGGTACTGGGTGA
The DNA here is from genome assembly GCF_041321145.1 of Paraburkholderia sp. IW21. NCBI lineage: Bacteria > Pseudomonadati > Pseudomonadota > Betaproteobacteria > Burkholderiales > Burkholderiaceae > Paraburkholderia > Paraburkholderia sp. IW21. The sequence continues at coordinate 91,554 of NZ_JBGGWA010000019.1, forward strand.
TGTCGATGCACCGCAACGGCCTCGCGAAGCTGCTGCAGGGCTTCGCCAATGTCGCCGCGAGCGACTCTCAGTTGAGCCAGGTCGCCAGGCTCTCGGGCGACGTGCCGGTCTATGCGCTGAAGCTGGCGGTCGGCCGCACGGTTCTGTTCGCAACCAGGGACGACCGTCTCGTCGTGATGTCCGCGCCCGGTGTGCTGCTCGACGAGAAGGGCGGCTTGCTGAGCGACCGGGCCGACGCCGTATCCGAAATGCTTTCGTCGGGCCGCGACGATGCGGCGCGCGTTTATCAACTGAACGCCTCGGGGGATGCGCCGAAAGGGCATCGGCTCGTGGTATCGGCCAATTATTTGTCGTTTGATTATCAGGGATTTTTCTCCGGTATCGACGCGCTGCGATTCGATTTTTCGGCGAATGGCAATCCTCAAAGTGGACCTCCTTCGGGGCGTGCGGCGGCGAACTGGCAAACCTCTGCTTTGATCGAGCCGGGTAAGTTGCCGCAGCGGTGGAATAGCGCCGACTTGTGGCGCGCCTTGCCAGTCAATCCTGCGGCGTGCGCGAGCTTGCCGGTGGACTGGAAAGAGGCGTCGGGCTTGTTGGGCAAGGTGGCCGATGTAGGCGCGAACGGCGCTGCAGCAATTGGCGATCAGCTCGCCGGGCCGGCCGCAGTTTGCTGGTATGCGAAGTCCACGCTCGTCGCGCCGGTGTTCGTCGCTCGCGTGAAATCGCAGGACGCGGCGAGCGTCGCCGCGCTAAAGACCGCGCTCGGCAAGACCTTTGGCGAGGTGATCGGCGCGTACGAGGCCAAGGCCGCCCAATCCGGGGGCGCCGACTCAGGCTATCGACGCTTGCCGGTCACGAAGCACGACCAGGGCGCCGGCGTCACGGTGTGGCAGCGTCCGGTCAGTGCGCGTTCCGGTACCGCGTTGTCGAGCAAGGCGTCGTTCGCGTCGCAACTGTCGGCGGAGCGCTATTTTCCGGTGACGCTCGCACTCGCGCGCGGTTATCTGATCTTCTCTCCTGATTCACGTCTGGTCGAGGACACGCTCGCCGTGCTCGACAAGCGCTATCCGGCGCTTGCCGATACGCTCGCGCCGCAGCGTCTGCCGCGCACGATTCTGACGCTGACGCCTTCGTCCGCGGCTGCGCTGATCGAACGCGAAGCGGGCGCGGCGTTGCCGGCGGATCAGGAAGCCGTGTTCCGCAATGCGTCGCGCGCCCATCTCGTGCCGAAGCTGCACGCATTGGCCCACTACCCGCCGGTTTCGTTGACGCTGCCGCGGGACTTGCCGGGTTCGACGGGTTGGGTGCCGGTCGAGTGGTGGTTCGATCACGCGAAGACGGATGCCGGTTCGGATACCGGCGCCCCCGCCGATACACCTGCGGATCAGCCCGGCACCGAGGGCGGCTAAGTGCGCCGCCTTTGCGTCCCTACAGCACGCCGCGCCTGGCTTGCGCGCGCGGCCTCCGCGCTCGTGATGGCCGGCCTTGCGCCCTATGCGAGCGCGCTCACCAGCGCCTCGGCCGTACCCGACCCCGACGCGCTCTCGCCCCAGCAATCTGCCGCGTTTCGCGCCTGGTTCGCGCGCATCGTCGACCAGCAGATACGACGCGGTCCGACGCCACGCTGGACGCAACGCGATTGCGCGGGCCTCGTGCGCTTCGCTGTCGACGAGACGCTCAAGCCGCATGACAGCAAATGGCTCCGAGCCAACGGCATGACCAGTCTCGCGGATACCAGCAGCATGCCGCCCGAATTGCAACTGTCCGCATCGCAACGCACGATCGCGAACCGCTGGACCCAGCTCGACGGTTCCACCGGCGCGTACGCGTCGGCGATCGCGCTGATTCAACGCAATAGCCGTTTTGTTTCGAAGGACGTGAACCAGGCGCTGCCCGGCGACCTGCTGTTCTTCGACCAGGGCGACGACCAGCATCTGATGATCTGGCTGGATCGCTACATCGCTTATCACACAGGCACCGTTACGCCGACCGATACCGGTTTGCGCGCCGTGGCCGTCTCCGACCTGATGCAATGGAAAGACTCGCGCTGGCAGCCGCTCGACGGCAATCCGAATTTCGTCGGCGTGTTTCGTTTGGACTTTCTGACACCATGACCCGAATGAACTCCGCCACCGCATCGCGCGATTGGCTCGGCAACTTACGTCGTCGCGTGGGCTTCGCTGTGGTCGCGCTGCTCGCGGCCATGACGCTGGTCATCGCACCGGCGGCCTATGCCGACGACGCTGCATCGAGCACCGCCGCCGACACCAACATCGCTGCGAATCCGACGCTGCAAGCAGCGCCGTCGAGCAACTTCGCTTCGCAGAAGGTCGACGGTCAGCCGTTTTTCCTGCTCTCGGATGCGAGCTTCGGCAGCGATCAGTTGGCGCAGGTGCGTCTGGAGGCGCCCGGGCGCGAGTTCAAGGATGCGCTGCAGGCATACGGCGGCGCGGACATTGTGGTGTATCGCGTGCCGAAGCCGCTGGACTTTCTGAAAGCGCAGAAGAATCTGCATCGCCTGAATGTCGCGCCGAATTATCAGGGCGAGGGACTGGCGAATACGCTCGCTTATCTGTGGGACCGCTGGTTCACCGAAGCACGCCGCGCGTGGCAGCGCGTGCTGTCGTTCGCGACGCGCAGCAAGGCGACCGAGGCCGCGCCGCAGTTCAAGCTCGGCGAGCAGACCGGCCGGCAGACGCAATTCGAGCAGAACGCGCAATTTGCGCCGCTTAAAGGCTATGACAGGGTCGCGCGCTTTCGCTATCCGATCTGGGACGCGAAGGTGATCCAGCCGCCGAAGGGGGTGAATCTCGAGGGCAGCAGCAGTAACTTTATCGAAGCCAGTTCGGGCAACGTGATGATTCCGGTCGGTAAGCTGCCGCCTGGGCTGTATATCGTCGAGGCGGTGATCGGCAACTATCGTGCGCACACCTTGTTGTTCGTGTCGGACACGGTCGCGGTCGTGAAAGCGGCGTCGAGCGGAATGCTGGTGTGGACCACGCGGCGCGATAACGGCAAGCCGGTGGCGAACACCGAAGTGAACTGGACCGACGGCGTCGGCGTATTGCAAAGCGGCTCTACCGGCAGCGACGGCGCGCTGGTGCTGCAACACGTGAGCCCCGAGCGCAGCTATGTGCTCGGCACCGATCCGCAAGGCGGCGTGTTCGTCTCGGAGAATTTCTACTACGACAGCGAGATCTACAACACGAAGATCTACGCGGTGACCGACCGTCCGATGTACCGGCCGGGTGACGCGGTGCATGTGAAGTTTATCGGCCGCACGTTCCAGAACGCGACGCAATCGTCCGCACCTGCCGGCGCCGAGATCAAGCTCGACGTGCTCGATCCGAACGGTTCACCGGTTGCAACCAGCAAGGTGCATTTCGCTTCCGATACGGGCGCGGAGTCGTCGTTCACGCTTCCCGCCGACGCCACCGCCGGCGGCTACACATTGCGCTTCGATTACAACGGCGATGTATACGGCAGCGCATTTCGCGTCGCCGAATATGTGAAGCCGCATTTCGACGTCAACCTGTCGATGGATAAAGCCGATTACGCAACCGGCGAGCAACTGAAGGGCAAGATCCAGTTGCGCTATCCGGACGGCAAGCCGGTGCGCGATAGCAAGGTCTCGGTCACGCTGCGGGCGCAGAAGGTGACGATCGTCGACGGTGAGCTGCGTTATGCGGGACTGTTTCCAGTCAAACTGGAACAGCAGGAACTCACGACGGATAGCGACGGCAACGCGAGCCTCACACTGCCTGCCGCTAAAGAGCCGAGTCGTTATGCATTGACACTGTTCGCACAAGACGGAGCGGCATACAAGGTACGTGTGACGCGCGAAGTGCTGATCGCGCGCGGCGCGACGCCTTATCGGCTGTCGACCGCGAAGTCGTTCTCGCAGCCGAGGGAAGCAGTCAACTTCGATCTGCAAGCGCTCGGTGCACTTGATCCTTCATCGCGAGCACCGGCCAGGTGGGAATGGACACGCCTCGAATCGCAAACGCATGGCGAAGGTGCGCTCAAAGGCGCAACGGCAGGTGGGAAGCTGTCGTTCCCGGTGCAATTCGACGAACCGGGTTCATACATGCTGTCCGTCAAGGATGGCGCCGGCAATCTGCTCGCCGCCGCGAGCCATTGGGTTGCGGGTGATGGCCTGAAGGCGATTCCGGGGAGCGTCGAGATCGTGTTCGATCGCGACAAGTACACGATCGGCGATACCGCGGAAGCATTGATCACCTTCCCGCTGCCGGTCGACGAGGCCTTGCTGACGCTGGAGCGCGACAACGTCGAACGCCGCGCCTTGCTGACAGCAGGCGGCGACTGGCTGCAACTGCAACGCGTGGCGCCGTCGCAATGGAAGGCACGCATCAAGGTCGGCGAAGACTTCGCGCCGAACATGACGTTCTCCGTGCTGTACGTGCATGCCGGCGAATACGTGTTCCAGAACGCGGGCCTCGTGGTCGCGCAACCGCGGATCGAACTGAACGTGAAGAGCGACAAGCCGGTGTACGGTCCGGGCGATACGGTCACGCTGAACTTCGACAGCAGGCTGAACGGCAAGCCGGAAGCGGCGAATCTGACGGTGAGCGTGGTCGATGAAATGGTCTACGTGTTGCAGCCGGAAATTGCGCCGAACATCGTCGACTTTTTCTATCACCCGCGCCGGAACAACGTGCGTACCTCGTCGAGCCTGTCGTTCATTACCTACGACCTCGCGCGCGCGCCGTTGAAGGGCGCGCCGGGCGGCCCGCAACGCGCGAACTACAACGAGCGCGGCGTGAAGGTGCTCGAACGGCCGCGTCGCGACGATCAGGACACGGCGGCGTGGGAAGGCAATCTGAAAACCGACCCGAACGGTCACGCCACAATGACCTTCAAGATGCCGGATTCGCTGGCGCGCTGGCGCGTCACCGTGCGTGCGGCGGCGCCCGATGGCATGGTCGGTCAACGTACTGCGTACGTACGTTCGGACAAGGCGCTGTATCTGAAGTGGAGCGGGCCTTCGCACTTCCGCGTCAACGATCAGCCGGCCATCGACATGATCGCCTTCAATCAGACCGACGCCGATATGGAAGCCGAGTGGGTGGTCGACGGCGGCGGTCTCTCGTTGAACCAGAAAGTCACGCTCAAGCGCGGCGCGAACTATCTGCGTCTGCCGAGCGGGGCGTTGAAGGCCGGTGTGATCAACGCGACCTTGCGTCGTGCAGGTCAGGATGTGGATCGCTTGCAGACCACTATCCATCTCGATGCGAGCGGTTGGCTCGATTTGCATCAGAACACGGTGACGCTCGACGGCTCGAACAAGCCGCTCAATCTGCCGCAAGATGCGCAGGACGTCAGCGTGCGTTTCATCGGCAGCGCGGCGAGCCAATTCGCGCGCGTCGCCGACGATCTGATCAACTACCCGTACGGTTGCGCGGAGCAGACCTCGAGCCGCCTGATACCGCTCGCGCTCGCACACGACGCAATCGGACGTGGCGACAACGCGAGTTCGACACAAGGGCTCGAAGCGCTGCTGCGCAATCAGCGGCAGCGTTTGGCGATGCTGGCGGGCGTCGGCGGCACGTTCGGCTGGTGGGGCGATACGACCGGCGGCAGCTCGCTGATCACCGCCTACGCGTACTACGCGGACTGGCTCGCGAGCCGCAGCCTCGGCATTGCGCTGCCGGCTGACAACTGGCAGCACGCGATGGAGGTCTATCGGGATGCGGGCGCGAAGGAGCCGCTGCTGCATCGCGCATTGGCGCTGTGGTTCATGCAGCAGATGAGCCTGCCGGTCGCGACGCCGGTGTCGGGTGTCGCGGCGGACTTGCTGAGCGATGCGGCGGCTTCGGGCAATGCGGCTACGCCTGCACGCAATGGCACAAATGGTGCGTCGGACAGCATTGTGTTCGCGCAAGCCGATTTGCCGCGCGCCAAACAGATGGCGACGCTGCTGACCGCCAACATCGCTCGCAGTACAGGCGCTCAACTGCCGGATGGTTTTGATGCAGCGGCGAGCGCCGCACGCACCGCACTGGCCCACGATCCCGCACCGCTCGTACAAAGCCTGCTCTACATGACCGGCGGTGACGGCGGCGCGGCGGTCGATGCATCGTCCTTGCTCGCCAAAAGCAGCGCCGACTATCCAACGCTCGATCGCGCGTTGACGCTGTTGTGGTTGCGCAAGGCGCTGGGCGGCGATGTCGCGGCGGCCTCGCTGCCATCGCTGCAAGGCGCGGGCTGGATGCGCTTGACCACGCTGACGGGTGCGCCGCTCTGGAAATGGAGCGGCGTCGCACGCCCCGAAGGAAGTCCCCTTGGGGCGTTGCCGGCCATGCTCGATGCGGGCGCTGCGCGCACCGACGTGAGCGCTCTCGTCTCATTCCGCAGCCATGTGAGCGAGGACAGCCGTCTGAACATCACGGTTGAACGCCGCTTCTACAAGTTGGAACCGCTCGAAGTGAAGGTCGATCCGAAGAAGACGGGCGGCGCCGAGAGCCAACTGGGTCGTTCGGCATTTACTGCGCGCCTCGTGAAGCAGGGCGACGCGATCGACAGCAATGCGCTGTACGTCGACGAAGTCACGCTCACGCCGCGCTCTGGCAACGCGTACCACTACGGTTTGCTCGACGTGCCGCTGCCGCCGGGCGGCGATGTCGAGGCGACCAGCTGGGGCGTGTCGATCGACGGTTTGCCTGGCGGGAAGGAAGGGGCAAGCGGTCCGCAGCCGTTCGCGCGTGCCGCGTCGTATGAGATGGGTGAGTTGGCCTATCACCAGCCGGTGCCCTTGCTCGATCGACCGGTGACGCTGCGCCAACTGGTGCGCTTCGCCTTGCCGGGCACGTTCGTGCTGCCACCCGCGCGCTACTTCCGCATGTATCAGCCGGACGCCAAGGCGTTCGAAGGCGGCAAGAGCGATCGCGTGACGACCCTGCGTATTCAGTAAGCGAGGCCGCCATGTTCTCCGCTCTTCGGCACTCGCGCGTTCGTCTGGCAGCTGCGCTGCGGGTTGCGCTCGCGGTGGGCGTGGGATGTGTTTTTGGTGGCGCCGGTGCAAGTGAGTCGCCAAGCTCATCGCCAGGGTCGATGCCAACCCTGTCGCCAACTGCACGCTCGGCGCAAATGCTGCACTTCGCCTGGCGGCGCGACGGCCAATCGCAGCTTTGGCAGTTCAACACCGGCGCCGCCGCGGACGGCCTCGCGCCACAATCCGCGCGCCCTTTGCCTGCCACGCTGGAGACGCCACTCGGCAGCGTGTGGAAGCTGTTCGTTTACGGTTATCTGGTGGACCGCAATATCGCCACACCGGATTACACCTGCAGCGGTGGCGATCCTGAAGAAGTGTATTGCTGCATGACGGGCGGTCACATCGACCGCGAACATGCGCTCGTGCAATCGTGTGGGCGCTTTTTCGAGCCCGCGCGCCTGCAACTCGATCCCGCCGACTGGCGCAAATATTGGACCGCCGCGCATGCGCCCGCCTGGCTGCGCGACCTTCACGCGATGACGCCGACGCGCCGTGTGCCGGTGACCGACTTGCTCGCCGCGTTGCAGGCGATGCCGGCACGGCCGCGCGAAGCGGCGGCGAGTACGCTGGTGTCGGTGCTGACCAGCGGACGCGGCGAAGGCACTGTGTCGCTATACGGCAGCGTGCTGCGCACCAAGACGTGGACGATGCCGGATCCGGCGCGGCCTGGCGCATCGATCGGCGGCGCGGCGGGCTGGCTCGCCGACGGCACGCCGGTATGGCTGGGCGGCCCCGGCGGCAGCGCGCGCGTGCTGGCGGCCGCCGCGCCGCGCATCGCGCCGTTGCTCACACAAGTCGCCGTACCGGACGACAACGCGTGCGTGCTGGTCGATTTCTTCAGCCGTTATCCGATTCGCCAGGTACTCGGCGACAAAGGCCCGGCAGCGGTGGCGGACGGTCCGCTGCGCGGCGATTTCCGGATCGGTTTCGTCAATGGCAACTGGACGCGGGTGGAAAGCCGCGGTGAACTGAGGCTCGATCGGGACGCTGCGGGTGCGCCGCACGTGGTCGGCCGCTTCGGCATGAACGACTACGTCGCACGGGTGGTCGAGCGGGAAGGCGACACGAGCCAGCCGGAAGCGGCCAAGGCGTTGGCGGTGGCGGCGCGGTCCTACGTCGTGCAGCACGGCAATCACGATCACGGCTGCTTCCGTATCGACGACAGTAGCAGCACGCAGCGGGTCCTGCCGCGCGCGCCGACCGCCGCCGCGCGCCGTGCGGCCGATCTGACCGACGCGCTGGTGCTGACTGGCGTGCCGGTTCAGTATCACCACGACAAGGCCGCGCCCGGTCAGATGAGCTGGCTCGCCGCGAAGGCGGCTGCGCAAACCGGCCTCACTTTTGAGGCGATCCTCGCGCGCACCTGGCCGCAAGCGACCTTGACGTCGTTCGAAAGCCCGTTGTCCGGCGATTGCATCCAGGTGGCCGGCGCCCAGCAATGGCTGCAGCGCAACGCGCCGTTGTGGGCGCGGCGCATGGACGGCGCCGCGGGCTACGAGACACCCGATCTGCCGGCCGTGTGCGCGGTGCGTGAAGGGCGCCCGTATGCCGATGCGCAGCGCAATCGCGTGTACGTGTATCGGCTGCAAACCGAAGAGGACCGTATCGCGTTGGCGCATGAATATGTCCACCTCGCGTTCCAGCATCATCCGCGTGGCCTCGACGAAGCATTCGTCGAACGTACCGCGCGCACGCTGATTCGTACCGACAATCCGATCCAATGAACACCGTCTCGCGCTCGTTTTCATCCATGTTCCGCTCGCCGCATGCCGGGCACCCGGGTGGCGTTCGCGCTCGTGTTTGGGCGAGGTTTGCGATGACCGCTGCTGCGCTGCTGGCTTGCACGGCACCGAACGTGCACGCTGCCGGCGCGGATGGCGGTGGCGGCACGCTCGTCGGCTGGCGCCACAGCGGGCTGACGAACGCGACCGGCTACAACTTCGACGCCGCCGCGCACGAGCGCGACGTGATTACCGCCACGTTGACGCTGGTGTTCAATGAAAACACGCCGAACGAGCGGCGTGAAACGATGATTGTGCCGCTGCGTAAGATCGGCGATCTGATGCTCGTGAAAAGCGAGCGACTCTGACAGCGGGATGGGAGCAGTGACGATGAAGGTCAAGACGACGGGGTGGGTGAAGGCGGGCTGGTTGATGCTCGTCGTTGCCGGTTTGCAGGCTGCGACCATGGCGCACGCGAGCGATATCGACTTCGGCGCGCCGTTGAATGGCTGGCGCAACACCAGCGGTGACAGCGAGCGCTATACGCAGGACGTGCACTACCCGGCGGTGTCGGTGTCGACGCCGGAAGGGCAGTCGAAGTTCGCGCTGATCGAAGGGCAGATCCGCAACGCGCCGAAGAAGAAGGGCACCACGGTGGGCACGCTGGTGGTCGACGGCACGCCGTTGCCTCAGCGGGTGGAGGAAGACGGCAAGTTTTCGCGGCCTTACGCGTTTCCGTCCGGCAGCAACAGCGTGGAACTGCGGGAGCCGGACGGGTCGCGCAAGCGCGTGCAGTTTTACGACGCCTACAGCGGCAAAACGCAGCCCAAGTTGCGCGTGGTGCTCGCATGGGATACGGACGGCACCGATCTGGATTTGCACGTGGTGTCGCCGGATGGGATGCACACCTGGTATGGCGACCGTGTCGCGCCGAACGGCGGTGCGCTCGACGTGGATGTGACGACCGGCTATGGGCCGGAGATTTACTCGTCTGCGGCGCCCTTGAAGGGTACGTATCTGGTCTATGTGAATTACTACGGTAATGGGAACAGCGGCAGCGATATGACCGTCGCGCAGGTGACGATCATCACGAACGAGAATACGCCGAACGAGAAGAGCGAAACCATTCGGGTGCCGATGCGTAAGCCGGGTGAGCTGACGCTCGTGAAAACATTCGTGATGCCATAGAGCGGTTGGTGACGTCACAGTATTTAACGTTTTTAAAGCTATGCAAGATGAATTGGTTTGCCGGCTGGTCATGCTTCCAATGAACGGGGCACCTGGTTAAGCCGGAAGCCATGTTTAAAAATATGGGAGAGCGTGTAATCATCGCGCTCATCGGCTTGCGCTCTCTTGCGAGCCGGATTGCAAAAATTTTCACTCTGTCTTAGTCAGTTCAACACGGGAAAGACCACCCGTCCGCCATGCATACGCGCTTACGCACGCGCGGGTCACCAAAACGTAAATTTGCCAGCCGGGGGAAGCAAAAATGAACTCATTCGACCAGAAGCAGCCGCTGTTGAGCTACGACGGCAAGATTGGCGAGCTGTACGGGATATTCATCAAAAATCTGTTGCTGCAGATCATCACGCTCGGCATTTATCGTTTTTGGGCCACCACCAATAACCGCCGGTATATCTGGTCGCGCATGCGTTTTCAAGGTGAGCGTTTTGAGTACACCGGAACCGGCGGTGAGTTGTTCAAAGGTTTTCTGCTGGCGATTGCGATTATGTTCGGAGCGATTGTCGGCACAGTCATTCTCAGCGCGATTCTGCGCGCAATCACAGGGAGCGCGGTACTGGCCGTCTTGCCGGTCATTGCCCTCTACATCGTGATCGCGGTGGTCGCAGCCGGGGCGTATTTCAGCGCGCAGCGTTATCGCCTGAGCCGCACCCAATGGTGTGGGATTCGCGGAGGCATGACCGGTTCGGCGTGGGTCTACGGTGTGTATGTGCTGCTGTCTGGCCTGCTGTGCATCGTCACGCTTGGACAGATGGTGCCGTGGGTGTCGATGCGCCTTGCGGAGCGCCGCATCAACGCGAGCAGTTTCGGCAGCCTGCCGTTTCATTTTGAAGGCCGTGCAGGCGTGCTGTATGGCGCGTTCGTCGGCACGTTTCTGGGCATCGTCGCGCTGTTCGTCGTGCTCGGGGCAGTTTTCTTCAAGGGTATCGTGGCACTGCTGCCCATCGGGCATGCGCCGCTGAAGGCCTATGATCCCGCCGCGTTCGCCTCATTCGGCTCGGTGTTCCTGTTTTACCTGCTGTTCATCGTCGGCGCGTTGCTGATCCAGTGCTTCTATCTGGCGCTGGTGACGCGCCATGTCATGGGCAATACGACGCTCGGCACGCAACTGCGCTTCGGCAGCAGCATCACCGCCGGGCGTCTGCTCGGAATGATGCTGGGCAATCTGGCGATCATCGTCTTCACGCTGGGTCTGGGTTTTCCAATCGTGCTGCATCGCGTAATGCGGTTCGCAGCCGATACGCTGCAGGTGTCCGGTCAACTCGACCCGCGGACGCTCGGTCAAAGCGATCAGACGCCGCCGCGCACGGGCGAGGGCATGCTGAACCTGCTCGATCATAGCGGCGCGTTCTGACACGGTTTTGGAACCTTCTGTTCCCACCGGCACACGCTATTACGACGGCCATACTGCCGCGCCTCGCGTGGCGACGCTGCGCTGGAGCGAGGCGTTTCTGTCGATCGACGGTGTTGCGGGTGAGTTGGCGGTTTGGCCGCGTGCGCGGCTGATCGTCAGCGAGCCCGACCCGGAAGGCAGAGTCGCTCTGTCGTGCAAAGGCGAGTTGGGCCGCGTATTGACCGATGCCTTTGCACTACCCGTGCAGATGACGGCGCCACGCATGCGGCGTTGGCATTATCTGGGCTGGATCATGATCGGCGTGGCGGCGCTGGCGCTTGCGGTCGTACTCGTCGTGAGACTGCCTGCGGCCGGCGCGGCGCTTGTGCCGCGCAGCGCGGAAAACCGGCTTGGCGAGATGGTGGAGTCGGTCGTGGTCGGCAAACATCGGGTGTGCCGTGGCGACGACGGACAACGCGCGCTCGAGCAACTCGAAGCACGTCTCGCACATGTGGCGGGGATAGTGCAACCGGTACGCGTGGTGGTCATCGACAGCAAGAAGGTCAATGCACTGACGCTGCCAGGAGCACGCATGATCATCATGCGAGGCCTGTTCGAGCAGGTCGGCAATCCTGATCAATTGGCCGGCGTGATAGCGCACGAGACGGGGCATATCGCGCGGCGCGATCCGTTGACCGCGTTGTTTCGCGGCGCCGGTATCAGCCTGATCAGCACAACCCTGGGCATCCATCTCGGTTTCGCAGATGTGTCTTCGCTGGCGGGGCGATTAGTGGGTTTGTCGTATAGCCGCGACATGGAACGTCTCGCCGACGCGAACGGCGTTGCCTATCTGCAAGCGAGCGGCTTGCGCAGTGATGGGCTCGCGGCATTTTTTGCTTCGACCGAAAAGCGTGGCGTTAGCGCCAGCGGTGCGATTGAATTTCTGTCAGATCACCCGCGTACGATCGGCCGGGAACAGCGGAGTCAGGGATCGCCACTCGGCGAACGTGCGTTGACGGCGCAGCAATGGGCGGCGATTCGGGCAATGTGCGGGAAGCCGTGAGCTGTGCGACCTGTCGGAAGCGCGGGTCTGAAAGCCAATGGGCTCAACGACTTGGGTGACTCTTGCTCAGGATATCCACAGGCTTATGGACAGTTTCTGTGGACAAATCGAACCACAGAACATCCGCTTGAACTTACTGCTTCTGTCCTGCGTTCAAGTTATGACTTGCCGCCGTGGATAGGTATTGAAAGCGGTCGTGCGTCGAACCGCCGTGTGCGAGTGAGTTGGGGAGATGGAGATGCGCTTGTCGTGCATGGCGCACGACAAGCGCAACGACCGGCTTAGCGGTCGAGGAACGACTTCAGGCGATCTGCGCGGCTCGGATGCATCAGCTTACGCATTGCCTTGCTCTCGATCTGACGAATCCGCTCGCGCGTGACGTCGAACTGTTTGCCGACTTCTTCGAGCGTGTGGTCCGACTTCGTGTTGATGCCGTAGCGCATACGCAGCACCTTGGCTTCGCGCGGCGACAGCGAGTCGAGCGCGTCGTCGATGGCGGCGCGTAAGTCGGCCTGCATCGCAGCGTCCGCCGGCGAGGAGGCTGCCGAATCTTCGATCATGTCGCCGAGCGTGGCGTCGCCGTCGTCGCCGACCGGCGTTTCCATCGACACCGGCTGCTTGGCGATCTTCAGAATGCCGCGCACTTTCTCTTCCGACAGTTCCATGCGTTCGGCGAGCACCGACGGATGCGCTTCCTGACCGGTCTGCTGCAGGATCTCGCGCGAAATGCGGTTGAGCTTGTTGATCGTTTCGATCATGTGCACCGGCACGCGAATCGTGCGCGCCTGATCGGCGAGCGAGCGCGTCACAGCCTGACGAACCCACCACGTTGCATACGTCGAAAACTTCCAGCCGCGCCGATATTCGAACTTGTCCACGGCCTTCATCAAACCGATGTTGCCTTCCTGGATCAAGTCGAGGAACAGCATGCCGCGGTTCACATACTTCTTCGCGATCGAGATCACGAGACGCAGATTCGCCTCGATCATCTCGCTCTTGGCCTTGCGCATCTTCGACTCGGCCGCGACCATCTGGCGATTGATCTCTTTCAGATGCTTGAGCGGCAGCGAAACGGTCGCTTCGATGTCGATCAGCTTTTGCTGTTCCGACTGGATCGCCGGCAGATTGCGCTCCAGCGCCGCGCCGAACGCCGACGTACCGCGCGCGGCACGTTCGGTCCAACCCAAATCGGCTTCATGACCCGAAAACGATTCGATGAACTGCTCGCGCGGCATGCCGCTCTTCGTCACGACGATTTGCAGAATGCGACGCTCGATCGCACGAACTTGCGCAACCTGGTGTTGCACGTCGCCGCACAGGCGGTCGATAGTGCGTGCGGTGAAGCGAATCTTGGCAAGGTGCTGCTGAATTTCTTCGCGGGCGCGTTGATAAGCTTTCGAACTGACGTCGCCGCGCGTGTGCGAGGCGTTCATCTGGTCGGACAGGATGCCGACCTGGGCGAAGATTTCGAGGCAGTCGTTCGTGAGCTGCTTCAGACGTGCTTCGTCCGCTGCCGAGGAGTCGGCCGGGCCGAGATCGTCGTCGCTATCGCTGTCGTCGTCGTCGGTGGCGTCCGTGTCGACGTCGGCTGCTGCGTCCGCGCTCGCGTTTTCTTCTTCCGCTGCGACCGTATCTTCATTCAGACCGTCGACCAGTTCGTCGATGCGCAGTTCTCCGTCCGCGACCTGCTGGGCGCTGGCCAGAATGGCGGAGATCGCGAGCGGGCAAGCGGCGATCGCCTGCACCATTTCGTGAAGACCGTCTTCGATGCGCTTCGCAATCGCGATTTCGCCCGCGCGGGTCAGCAGCTCGGTTGCGCCCATCTCGCGCATGTACATGCGCACGGGGTCGGTCGTGCGGCCAAATTCGGAATCGACGGTCGACAAGGCGACTTCGGTTTCCTCGTCTGCCTGATCGTCCGACACCACGGCGGGGGCGTTCGAGTTGAGCAGCAGGGTTTCCGCATCCGGAGCCTGCTCGTAGACCGCCACGCCCATGTCGTTGAAGGCGCTGACGATGCTGTCGATGGCTGCCGTCTGCGCGAAGTTGTCGGGCAGATGGTCGTTGATCTGCGCGTGGGTCAGGTAGCCCTGCTCCTTACCCAGCTGGATCAGCGCGCGCATCTGGCGCTGGCGCTCTTCGGCTTGTTGCGGCGGTAGTTCGGCCGCGACAGGGATCGCTTTGCCCGCGCCTTTGCCCTTGGCTGTACGGCCAGCGGGCGCCTTGGCGGTGAAGCTGGCGTTTTCGTGTTGCGAATCTTCGCGATCAAAAGGGTTCACGTATTCTCCTCTAGAGGCTTCGCTATGAGACGCAAGACGCGACCGTCAGGCGTTTCGAGCATGGCTCAACATCACCTGAGTGACTCAACGCGGTTGTTTGGCTGTGCTCTGGGGAGCAAAAAAGATGAGCCCGCGCGAAGCGGGCCGATAGAAATGTGCGAAATTAGTGCGGCTCGCATTATATACGAGCTTGCGCCTTCGCGCGCATTGTGCGCACAGCATTTTGTCGTGCGCTCTTGTCGCAGGCTCGTTCGGTCCGCTGGTTGCGCGGGCAGTTGCTTGTCATAGGCGGGGCATCTGAAACTCGCCGCGCTAGAGGACAGCCTTCCTACTATAGATGAACTCGCCGATCCTCGCTCGGCGTGATCACATTCTTCCGCCTCGCTATATATAAGGGCGCGCAAGTTCCGGCGTCGATTCGCGCTGGCCCAAAGGAAAATTCACAAAAAAGGTTGACGACGTGGCAGGCGTTCTCCATAATCTCGTTTCTCTGCTGCTGATGCAGCGACGCAGAACGGAGCGGTGCCGGGTAGGTGAAGGTGGCACGGTTCGGTGGTGATTGCGTATTCGATCTTTAAAAATTAACAGCCGATAAGTGTGGGCGCTTGATGCGCGACGCGCGGTGGACTCTTCGGGGTCTG